>JBKHHU010000008.1:0-39348 GCA_046539045.1 Phycisphaerae bacterium | reverse complement strand
ATGGTCGAAAGATACAAGGGTGCGGAAGCTCGCTTCCGCACGCTGCCGCGCGGTGTTGATATGTACACGGCGCCGACGCCGGTGCTTGAACGCACGGCCGGTGAGATTCGCGTGACGTACGTCTTTGAAGCAGCGACCTGAGAGCACCGACCGCTCACGGCCGACCTCCAGCCGCTTGTCGGCATCGTCCGGCAGCGTGCGTAGCAGAAAACGCACGCACCCTAGCAAGCTACGGGCGACCTTGTCCCATTGGTCGCATCAACCGCGCGACTGCCGTCGCGGGCTCCCGGCGAGGGCTACTGGTGCGGTGGTGGGGTCCAATAGCGGTAGCCGCGGCCGGCTAGCCGTAGTAGTTTTCCACGACGGTCATCCAGTCTTCGGGGGATTTGACTTCCACGAACGCCATGCGCAGTTGCTTGGGGTGCGGGTGCATGCGGGCGTACTTGATCCCGTGTTTCCGCATGATCTTCGGGCCCTTCTCGGGTCCGTAGAGTTCGACGGCAAGGTTCATGTGCTCCAGGAGGACCTCTTTCTGCTCGGCCAGGTCGGGCTGGTACGGCTGACGTCCTGCAGCAAGGTCCTTGGCCTGTCGGAAGAACCAGGGATTGCCGATGGCCCCGCGGGCGGCGAGGGCTGCGTCCATGCCGGTTTCGTCGAGCATCCGCAGTGCGTGGGCGGGGTCCAGAATGTCGCCGCTGCCCAGCACCGTCCAGTCCGGATAGCGACTCCGCACCTCCCGCAGGAAATCCCAGTCGGCCTGACCGGCGTATTTCTGCTCGACGCTTCGGGCATGGACGATGATCGCGTCGGCACCGGCATCGCGACAGCCGTCGGCCAGCCGGTAGAACGCCTCGTGGTTCTCGTCATTCTCGAACTTCTGCCGCACCTTGACGGTGACCGGGATGTCGACGGCACGGACGACGGCTTCGGCGATGGCGACCACGCGATCCGGCTGGGTCATCATGTATCCGCCCCTCCGCCGCTTGCGGGCCTTGTGCACCGGGCAGCCAAAATTCAGATCGACCAGGTCGAACCCCATCTCCTGCAATTTCACTGCCGCGGCGGCCATAGTCTTCGGCTCGTTCCCGATCAACTGCCCGCCGCAGGGGTGGTCGAGGTCGTCGGTCGCGATCAGCGGATTCTTCTTCCGGCGCGTCACGAGCACGCACTTGTCGAGCATCATCTCGGTGGTGCAGAACTCGCAGCCGAGACGGCGGACGATGGTCCGGTACGCGAGGTCCGAGTACCCAGCCAGCGGCGCGAGCACGACGGGGAAATCGATGGTCAAACTCCCGATTTTCATTGCTTGTATCTGCATCGGTCCGGTTTTCCGACAAGGTCCTCTCGGAGTTTTTCCGCAGTTTTGCGCAGTTTTCAACAGGCAGAGATACGAGAATTCCGAGTTTGCAGCTCTGCCTGCGGCTCACATGATACGCCATCCGACGGGAATTCCAATATCGATCTCGCTTTGATTTGCCCACCACCACCGCGCTGGGATATCATGACGCGATCATGAGTATCGAAACAGAACTGCGCGTGGCCCTGGTGTCGCTGGGGTGCCCGAAGAATCTCGTCGACAGTGAGAAGATGCTGGCGGACCTTGCCGCCGGCGGATGCGTCGTCGGTGCGCCGATGGACCAGGCCGACGTCATTGTCATCAATACCTGCGGGTTCCTCTCTGCCGCCCGCGATGAGTCCCTGGCGGTGATCTCCGAGGCGGTGCAACAGAAAACTCGCGGGCCGGCCCGACGGGTGGTCGTGGCCGGTTGCCTCGCAACTCGCGACGCGGACAAGCTTTACGATCTTGCTCCTGGCGTGGATGCCGTCGTAGGCGTCAACGACCGGGGCGAGATCCTTTCTGCAGTCCGCGGTGCCGGCCAGCATACAGTCGTCACGCCCTACCGCGGCGGGGTGGCCATCGATGCGGGCAGGTTCCGCCTGACGCCCCCGCACACCGGCTATCTTCGCATCGCCGAAGGCTGCGACCAGCGGTGCACGTTCTGCACGATTCCGGACATTCGCGGCCCGTTCCGCTCCAAGACACCCGAGACGGTGTTGGCCGAGGCGCAGGAACTGGTGGACAGCGGGTGTTTCGAGGTGAATGTAATCGCTCAGGACACAACCAGTTACGGCCTGGACCTGGACGAGGAGGTCGATCTGGCGGACCTGCTGAAGTCGCTGGATGAGGTGGTCCCCGGCTGGGTGCGGTTGCTCTACGCCTACCCGCAGCGGTTCAGCGACAAGCTGATTGACACCATAGCGGGCGCCGAGCACATCGTTCCGTATGTCGATCTGCCCCTTCAACATATATCCGACCCCGTTCTCAAGCGGATGGGGCGGAATGTCACCCGGGCCGAGACGGAAGCCCTGCTGGACAAGATCCGCGAGACCATTCCGGGGGTCGTTCTGCGGACGACGTTCATTGTGGGCTTCCCCGGCGAGACCGATGCGCAATTCCAGGAGCTGCTGGAGTTTGTGGACGATTTCGCGTTCGATGCGCTGGGGGTTTTCGAGTATTCGCCGGAGGAAGGAACACCCGCCGCCGGCCTGGAGGACCGGATTCCGAATGAGGTGAAAGCCCAACGTGCCCAACAGGTTATGCTCACCCAGCAGCAGATCGCCTTCGAGAACAATGACGCGATGATGAACCAGCCGATCCAGGTGCTGGTCGATGGGATCGACGATCAGGGCCGCTGCGTCGGAAGGCACTACGGACAGGCTCCCGAGATCGACAGCGTCTGCTTCCTGACCCAGCCGGTCGACGAGGGTGCGTTCATCCGGACGACCGTTGTCGGCTACGATGGTTATGACCTGATCGTGGCTCCGGAGTGAGCGGATGCAACCGCTTTATCGGCCATGAGTTCGGAACGTTGCATACTTTCCGCACTCCGCGGTTGCGATTGTCGACGGAATCCGCACAATGGCAGCAGCAGTTTGCCGTCACCCGTAACGGTGCCCGCCCTCGGTTCGGGCACACACAGGATGGAGCAAGTAAATGTCCTGGGAGAAAACCCCCAACCGCCTGACGATCGGCCGCATGTTCCTCGCCGCCATCTTCTTCGTGCTGGTCGGAACCTTCGATTCCGATCGCACGCATGCGGTAACCTACCAGTGGTTGCTGAACATCGCCTTCGCCATCTACGTGGTGGCGGGGATCACGGATGTGCTCGATGGATGGCTGGCGCGCAAGTACAACTGGACCAGTGCTTTCGGACGGATCGTGGATCCGTTCGTGGACAAGGTTCTGGTGCTGGGTGCGTTTGCGATGCTGGCCGGCTCGAACTTCACCTTCTCGCCGGGCACCTCGGATTTCGAGCGGAGCCTGCCCTACTGGATCACTGGTCATTCGCTGACCGGTGTGCAGGCGTGGATGGTGGTGGTCATCATGGGCAGGGAGTTCATAATCTCTGCTATTCGCGGATATAGTGAGTCCCAGGGGCTAAAATTCCCCGCGACCCAGGCAGGCAAGATCAAGATGCTGGTCCAGTCGGTGGCGATCTGCGTGACGCTGTTCCAGATCGCCAACCTGCCCGACGTGCCGTGGGCCATCGCGTTTCGCCTGTTGCTGGTGTGGCTTGCGGTGTTCGTAACCGTCTTGAGCGGCTTCGCTTACGTCAAACGATCAAGGAAGCTTATTCTGCAGAATGCGTAAACTGGGCATCTTCATTCTGAGCGGGTTCGGATCGGGCTACCTGCCGATCGCCCACGGGACGTGGGGCTCGGCGGTCATTGCCGCGGCTTTCCTGGCGATCATCTTCGGCGTCAACGGTGATCCGGTCTGGATTGCCTCAGCCATGGGCGGGATCGTGGTTCTATCGTCCGTGGCGTGCATCGCTCTGGGCCCGCTGGGGGAGGTGGAATTCGGCGGGAAAGACCCCGGCCAGTGCGTGATCGACGAATGGGCCGGTCAGGCCCTGACTTTCATGCTCCTGCCGTTCGGCAGCGGGGCCGGGCAGTGGCTGATCATCGGCATCGCGGGGTTCCTCGGGTTCCGGTTCTTCGACATCCTCAAACCGCCACCGGTTCGCAACGTCGAAGCGCTGCCCCGCGGTTGGGGCGTGCTGGCCGACGACCTCATCGCCGCCCTCTACGGAAACCTGACGCTGCAGATTATCTTCCGCCTGATCCTGCAGTGGCAGTGATCGCATTGCGGATTTGCGATGATGGATTACGGCGGGGGATTGAAGATGATTCCACCTCGCCGTAAATCCTCAATGGCATGATCTCACCTCAAAAATCCAATCTCATTACTTCGCCACCGGCTGTTCCGGTTCTTTCTCAATCTGCGATTGCGGTTTGGGTGTGGGTACTTCTTCCTCGGCCTTCTCCGGCGGTTCGGGGGCGAACAGTTCCGTCACTGCCGAGGCGACAAACGCCAGCAGCCCGAAAATCAGCACCCGCCACAGGAGAACACCGGCGAAATCAAGCGTCACCGTGTACCACTTGTCACTCGTCGAAACCGGCCAGATCCCGTTCACCGCAGACCGATAGGCAAAGTAGCCCACCGAAATCAGCAGGCCGCCGAACAGCGCCGCCCGGACGATCCGCTTGCCGGTCTGCATTCCGCCCGCCGTCAAAGCGATGGTCACGCCGGCCGCCACCGGCAGGATGATCTCGAGATACCAGTTGGTGCGCAGCGTCGGATAGGTGCCTGTCACCGCCTGCCAGAGCAGATCCAAACCGATCAAGCCCGCAATACCAAGCCCTGCGGCCGCCCATGCCGGCCAGGACCGGTTCGCCAGCGGCTCGCGAACCTCCGCCCGCGCACGCATGCGACGCCTCAGAGTCAGCGGGAGGTTGTAAAACACGTCAAATACCGAATGTTCGGGCAGTGCGCCGGACTCGCCGAAGACCGGGATGATGTGCACCGCACCGGTTGCCCAGTGCCCTGCCATGAACCGCGCCAGGGCGGGATAGCGGTACGCCATCTGGATCGGGAACGCAAGGTACCCCACGTACTTGAAGAAGCCCAGCACCACCGCAATATTGTAATCCCGCAGGTTGCGGTCCCGGATCACCAGGTACACCACATAACTGCCCCGGGCGAAAGAGCCTGGAGAGATCGGAGTGACCTGGAACAGCGCCAGAATGCCCACCGCGTATGCCCACGCCTCCGCCGTCGTGCTTCCGTACCGCCACGCTACATAAATGGCGATCGTCACGGATACGATCTGCGTGATCGGCAGCGTGCAGACGTGCACCGCCAGACTCTTGAGGTACTTCTGGATGAACGGTTCCTTCAGGCGGCTGCGGATCTGCTCATCATCCTCTTTGCTGAGCATCCCGTTCTTTCTGCCGGTCTCCAGCATCTCCAGCAGCCACTGCTCGCGGGCTTCGGCATTGAAGTACAATCGCACCGGGCGGACGAAGATGAACGACAGCTTCTCGCGGAAGAACTGCCCGTCGGTCATGAACCGATGCAGGCCGACCGGTAATATCGACATCGGCACGTGCAGGATCATCCACGCCGGGGACGCCTGAATCTGCCGCACCTTCCCTTCAGACACCCTGCCGTCGCGGTGCCAGCCGATCAGTGTCTCGAGCATGTGGCCATGAAGAGCACGCCGGCGATAGTCGTCGTCTCTCAAGGCGTCACTGTAGTGTGCGCGGATCTGCCCGTTGCCCCACAGGAGGCGAGCGAACCTCGCCACGCGGCGCAACAACAGCACCATCAGCACGATGGCGATTCCGTTGAGCCACGTCAGCCATCCCGCCAGCAGCATCGCGACGAAAATCAGCGCACCGACCAGTGCGATCAGCCCGGGCACCAGTCCCGCCACGGCGTATAATGCCGTCAGTGGCTTGGAGTTACGCAGCTTGCGGGTCATGTCCGGATCGGTCTGGTTGCGGATCTCATAGCTGTCGACGGTGGCATGGAAGATCCGATCCCACAGGCTCTTGTCGCTCACCAGACGCACGTGATTATGCGTCACGTCGATCTGCGAGTCCCGGTAAAGCTCCTCGTTTCGCTTCAGATCCTCCAGGGCGTCCTGCATGTCCGCGAAGTGCTCGGGGTGCTCGGCGATGAATCGCTGCAGTTTCTCGAGGTTCCCGCGGTCGAACTGCACCAGGCTGCCCCGCCCGATCCCCTTGAAAATCAGCGGGATGTCGCCGGGGCTCATCGGCACCATTGGCAGCAGGGCCAGACCGGCACGGAAATCCACTGCCGTCAGGCCCTTCCGCGGATCGCCCTCGCAGTCCAGACGCTTCAGCGCGTTCGGCTGGGATTTGCAGGTCCACCACTCGTACTGCCTGCCCAGTTCAGCGGCTCCCATCCGGTGGAACAGCTTGACCACGCGGGCCATGAAATCCTTCTTCGCCAGGTACTCTGCCGAGCCCTCATGCTCCCGGCCGGGTTTCCAGCGGTATCGCGCCAGCAGATGGTCGTCGACCTCGAAGTGCCATGTCCTGCCGCTGACCCATTCGCTGAGTTCGCCGCAGGAGCCCAGCCGCTCATCCACGAAGGTCGCGAGAATATCCACGACCGCGCGTTCGGTTCCGAATTCGACTTGCGCTCCGCGGCGGATGAATTTCTGCCAGAGAGCTCCCGCGCGGGCCGCGTGAGGATTGACCTGGAGCGAGAACGGGGCCTGGAAACCGATGCCATAGACGAAGTCGCGGAATTTCTGCCCCATCCGGCTGGGCGGGCGGAGGATCTTCATCGCGTACACTCCGCCGACTTCCAGCCCGGAGATCTCGCCGTCGGGAGCGTCGATTTCGCGGGCGATGACGCGGTATACCTGCCCGGCGAAGCCTCCGCCGACAAACTTTTCGATCTCGACTGTCACCGTCGCCGGCCGGTTCGGGACCACGCCGGTCACTTCGTAGGTCAGCAGATCACCGGCGTCGTATTGGTTGACGCGCATCGGCCGGAGAAGGTCCTGCTGTTGGAACTTCTCTCTCAGGTCCCGGCAAGTCGTTACGGAATAATCAGTTGGCATTCAAATCTCCTGCGCGCGGACAGATCCCTCGCGCACTGTATATCGGCAAACCCGCGGTCGGGCATGACCTCTTCAGCGGAATGATTCCAATCGGCCTGCCCTTCAGCGGGCGTCTTCCATCGGATTACTATGCTCCGGCCGGGTGGGATGTTCACCGCGAGCGACGAATATAGGCCCCACCGATGCCCTTGGCCAGTGACATCTCCTCACCGGGAGGCGTGGTTTCGACGGCGTGACGGCTTTTCCGATCAAGCCGGCCAACCAAGTTGACCTGCGCCCAGCCAGATGCGACAATACGCATTCAGGATGGACCGCAACAACGGGAGGATTGGCTTGCTGGAACGGATTCTCAAATCAGACCGACCGGTTGTGCTTCTCACCGGACCCGCTGTCTCGGGGAAGACCTCTACCGCACTGGATCTCTACCGTCATTTCCTGGACGAGACCGGAAGGCCGGAAGCAATCATTCTCGCTCCGGGCTACCCTGCCGTGGCGGAACTGAAGCGCCGCCTGCTTCGCAGCAGTGACACCGGGGTGGTAATCGCTCCGGCGGTGATGACCTTCGCCGCCCTGGCCGGGAGGATCCTTTCCGAGGCGGGAATCCCGCAGCGGTCGGTCAGCCCCATGCGCAGGCACCTGATCCTGCGCCAGACCATCGACGAGTTGCACGAGCAGGAGATGTTGGTCGGGCTGGGCGGGATCGCCGGGACCCCGGGCATCGTGGTTTCCGTCGACCATGCCATTTCCGAACTCAAACGCGCTGCCGTTGATCCGGAGGAGTTCTCACGCGTCGTGCCCGCCGGGGACCGGAAGAACCGCGACCTGGCCGAGATCTACAGACGCTACCAGCAGCGGCTCCAGCAGGAGCAGCTTTTCGATGTGGAAGGCCAGATGTGGCTCGCCCGGGAGTACCTGCAGACTCATCCGGAAAGCCGTGCCGGGCTCGGCCCCGTGCGGGCGCTGATCGCCGACGGGTTCACCGATTTCACGCCCACGCAGCTGGGGATTCTCGATCAGGTCAGCCGGCGCGTGGAGCGGACGCTCGTGACGGTACCGCATGCCGATGACCGTCGCCTGAGGATGTGGCACTGGACCCGGCGGACGCTGAACAACCTGCGGCGGACGTTCGGGCAACGGGCCGAGCATCTGCAGACCCAGGCCAGCCAGGAATCTCCCTTGCGGGAGCTGTGGGACAAGCTGTTCGATGTGGATGCTGACGGTGCGGACCTCCCGGCCGAGGTCGACCTGATCGCCGCGGCCGGGATGCAGGCGGAGGTGTCCGAGACCGCCCGGCGCATCAAGAAGCTCCTGGTCGACGGCGCCCCTGCCGGGAGCATCGCGGTGCTGGTCCGGTCCCTGGGCAACTACCGCGGCACGATCGAACGCATTTTCGCCGAGCACGATATTCCCGTCGCCCGGGGCCCGGGTGTGCTGACCGAGTCGCCACTGGTCCGGTTTATACTGGAGGTGGCCGGTCTGGGCCCGGCGTTCGAGTTCAGCGACGTGCTCCGCGTGATCAAGAGCAGCTACTTCCGCCCGCAGGTGCTGGGCGAGTTCGATCGGAAGACCGTGTCCGTTGCGGAAATGCTCATCCGCACCGGCAATGTGCTGGAGGGACGGGAAGCCTATCGCCGGGCGGCAGAGCGGTTCTCGGCGGCCGTGACGGACGAGGAAGATGACGACGCCAGGGTCGATCTGGGCCCGATCCGCCCCACGCCGCAGCAACTGACCGGGGCCGTGAACATGCTGGAGGCGCTGTTCGCCCTGGCCGGGAAGGCCCAGAGCACCCGGGGCCTGCTGGGTCTGCTGGAGTCGTTGCAGATGCCCGCGGCGGCGATGCAACACGATCAGCCGGAATTGATCGCCCGGGATCTGCGTCACCTCGCTGCGTTCCGGGCCGCCCTGGAGGATCTTGACCAGTCGTTGCCGAACCTCGCGTCCCTGCGGGAGGCGCTGGCGATGGTGCAGGTGCCCGGCTCGCGCGGCGAATCGGCCGTGGACGTCCTGGACGTTCTCGACGCCAGACCGTTGCGGTACGAGCAGGTCTTCCTGCTGGGGGCGGGCGAGGGGCAGTTCCCGCGGAAGCTCAGCGAAGGGTCGCTGCTGACCGAAGCCGACCGCACCGCATGGCGGGACAAAGGCATTCTGCTCGACAGCCGGTCCGATCTCAGCACGCGCGAGATGCTGCTGTTCTACCTGGCGACGACTCGATGCAACCGACGGCTGACCGTCAGCTATCTGGAATCCGACGCTTCGGGCCGGCCTGGAGCGCCCAGCCCGTTTCTGCTGTCGATGCTCGAACCGTTTGGAGGGATCGACAATCTCCCGCCCGAACAAATGTATCGCGTGCGGGCCGGGCAGTTTGTGCCCGCTGATTCAGACACAATCACCTCCCGCCGAGAGGCCTTCAACGCTGCGGTCAGCGGATTCGTGCATGGCGCCTCGGATGAACAATTGCTCGGCTGGGTCGGCAGAGACATGCGGGGACCGCTCCGAAACGCCGCCCGAGGCATCTATGCCCGCCATCGCCGATGGAGCCCCGGCGAGTGCGACAACTACGACGGCCGAATCGACGACCCGTCGCTGCTCAAGTCGCTCGAGCAGCGGTTCGGCGAGGATCGCGTCTATTCCTGCAGCCAGCTGAACAAATTCAGCCAGTGCCCGTGGCAGTTCTTCGCCGGTTACCTTCTGAAACTCCGCCCGCTTGCCGAACCGTCGCGCCAGCTGGAGAGCGTCGCTCGCGGAACCTTCTGTCACGACGTGTTGTATCGCGTGATGGCCTCGCTGGGAGAGAAGTTCGGCCGGCCGGTCCGGCTCAGCGCCATCGAGGTAGAAGACCTGGTCGAGACGCTGGGTGCTGCCGTGACCGCAGAGAGCGAACAGATTGAGCGTCGCGAACTGCCCTACCCGCAGATGTGGACGATCCAACGGGATCGTATGCACCGGCAGTTGCGGGATTACCTTCTGGCCCAGCGGGACGAGGCGAAAGTGCCGTCCGACCCGCTGATGTTCGAACTGGCGTTCGGCCTCCGCGAGGACCCCGGCGACCTGTCCGATCCGAACAGCACGTCCGAGCCGGCGGTCATCGAGACGGAGAACGGAACCTTCCGCCTGCTGGGCAAGATCGACCGCATCGACGAATTGTGCGTGGACGGTGTCAGCGGGCTGTATGTGATCGACTATAAAACCGGACGGCTGCCGATGAAGAAGGACATCGAGCAGGGCCGGAGCCTGCAGGTGCCGCTGTACGCCTTGGCGATGCGGCAGATCCTCAAACGGGACACTGCCGGGGGAGCATATCACCGCGTGGCCGCGAAGAACCCCAACGAGGTCCGGACCTACCAATCCTTCAAGATCAACCGGTCCGGGCCGAAGGTCAACGACGCGTTCGAGACGGAGATCGACAACCTGGCCGCCCTGGCAGCGGGCAACGTGCGGGCGATGCGAGAAGGTCGCTTCGACGTGCTCCCGACGGCCGACTGCCCGAGCTGGTGCCCGTTCCGGCAGATCTGCGAGTACTCCCCCTCGCGCGCGGAGCGGAAGACGCCCCCTGCCGACCGAAAGGAGCAGAACTGATGAGCAATGAAGTGAAGCTTACCCCCGCTCAGCAGGCCGCTGCCGTTCGGCGCATCCGGGAGAACCTGTCGCTTTCCTCCGGGGCCGGGTGCGGAAAGACCTTCGTGCTTGCCCGTCGGTTCAGCGAGTTGCTGCTCAAAAGCGACGGGAAGGACAATCCGCTGTCCGGGCTGGTGGCCCTGACGTTTACCGACAAGGCGGCCATGGAGATGTCCCAGCGGGTGCGGAAACTGCTGAGCGATTTCGCTGCCGGTGCCCGGAGTAGCAAGGATCGCGAGAAGCTGCTTCGCTGGCTGGAGGAACTGCCCGAGGCGCGGATCAGCACGATCCACTCATTCTGCGGGGCCCTGCTTCGGACGCATGCGATCGAGGCGGGCGTCGATCCGAACTTCAGCGTCTGCGCCGACGAACTCGTGCTGCGGTCGATGATAAACGAAGCTGCCGACACCGCGATTCTGCGTGCGGTCGAAGAACAGCACGCCGGCGTGGGCGAGCTGCTGAGCAACACCAACTATGACCGCGTGCTGGAGGAAGTCCGCGGGCTCGTCAGCGATCGGCTGGCATGGCGGGATGAGGATTACTCATCTCCGCAAGAGACCTGCGAGAACTGGGAAGAAGCGATCCGGCAGATGCGCAGCGAGCTCTTCGCCCGGCTGGGCTCAGACGCAAGTTTCGCTGCCGATGTGGCGCTGCTGGAACAGGCCGTCTGCAGCCGGCCCGACGACAAGCTGCTGCCCTTGCGGGACGGGCTGCTGACCAAGGTGCGGCACCTGCTGGAAAATGAAGACAACTGGACGGCGACCGTATTTGAGGAGGCGGCGCTTTGCAGTCCAGGCCGGGTGGGGAGCGCGAAAAACTGGGGCGGCAAGGAAGCCCTCGCCGCGGTCAAGCAGGCGATGAAGAACATCCTGGCCGTGCTCGGCGATCTGTCGATCTGTGCCGCAGGGCTCAACGCCACCGACCGCTACGCAGCCCGGGCCTTGGCGACGCTGACAGGCCTCGCCGGCAGCGCGATCGCCCTGTACAGCGAGGAAAAGACGCGACGGGGCCTGCTGGACTTCACAGACCTGCTGGAGAACACGCGCCGCCTGCTGGAACAGCGGCCGGACGTCCGCCGCAGCCTCGGCGAGAGCATCGATCAGCTTCTGCTGGACGAAGCCCAGGACACCGACGCGTTCCAGGTGGAGATGCTGTGCCTGCTGCTGTTCGATCATGCCTGCCCGGACCGCCTGCCGGACGGAAGGCTGTTCCTCGTCGGCGACGACAAGCAAAGCATCTACCGCTTCCGAGGGGCGCAGGTGGAGGTGTTCCGGACTTTGTGCAGCCGCATCGGGCGCGATAAACGCGAACTGCTGGACATCTCCTTCCGTACCCACGAGGCCGGGATCGCCTTCGTCAACCGCCTGTTCGAGGGCATGATGGGCGACTCCTACGAGCCGATCCGCGCGTTCCGGAAAACGCCCCCGCCCGAACCGTCTGTGGAAGTCCTTCTGGCGGAAGGTGAGAGCGGCCAGCCGGCGGAGAACTCCGACGAAGCGACCGCAATGCAGGCCGCAGCCACCGCCGACTGGATCCACCGCGCCGTGCACGAGCAGAAACGCCGCATCGTCTGGGACGCGGAAGACGAGCAATGGCGCGAGGTTCGATACGGCGACATAGCAGTCCTGTTTTCCCGCATGACCGATTCGCTGCACTACGAGCGGGAACTGGCGATCCGCGACGTGCCGTATTATGTCGTCGGCGGGACGGGCTTCTTCCGGCAGCAGGAGGTCTTCGACACTCTCAACGCCCTCCGCGTCATCGACAATCCGTATGATGACATCGCGCTGGTCGGCGTATTGCGATCGGCTCTGACCGGCTTGGATGACAACGCCATCCTGCACCTGGCCCAGTCCGCCGACGCTCCGTACTTCGAATCCATTCCGCATGCCGCGGACAAACTCCGCAGCCGCCTGGGACCCGTCAGCACCGAGTGCGTTATGAAGATGATCGCCCTGCTGCGTCGGCTCCATGCGGTGAAGGACGCCATCGGCATCGACCGGCTCATCGAGCAGTTGCTCGAGTTCACCGGGTACGAGGCGGTCCTCTTGTCCCAGCCGCAGGGCAAGCGCATGCTTGGGAACGTCCGGATGCTCGTAGAAATGGCCCGAGAGGCGGCAGAGGGAGCCATCGGCCTGGCCGAGTTCCTCCGACAGATGAACGACCAGGTGCTCAACGAATCCCGCTACGAGCAGGCTGCGGTCGTCGGCGAAGCGGAGAACGTGGTCCGCATCATGACGATCCACAAATCCAAGGGCCTGGAATTTCCGGTCGTGATCGTCCCGGACCTCAATGCAGGCAGGCAGGCGGTTCGTCGGCCGCTGCTGCACCGTCACGACTGGGGCCTGACCACGTCGTTGGCCTTTGAAACCGCCGATTCGGAGGATGCCGATGAGAAATCCGTCGCCCACCAACTGGCCCTTGCCGCGGAGACCGAGGACCAGCGGGCCGAGGACATTCGCAAGTTTTACGTCGCGCTGACGCGTCACGAGGACCATCTGGTCCTCTTCGGCGCCAACTGGCGGGACAAGTCCGGACTGCTCCGCAACAAGGGCAGCTTCATCCGCCTGGTGGATGAGCAACTGGGGTTCTGCGACGCTCTGGCCGACGGGAAGGACCGCCTCTGCTTTGACGGGACGCACGAAGCACGCATCGGCACCTGGCCGGCGGTGAAGCCCAAACGCAAGCCGATCCGGACCAGCGACGGTGAAGAGGTCCTCCAACAGGTCGACTCCGCCGAAGATTTTGCTTCAGCTCTCGTGCGGGCCGGCGAATCCGGCCCTGCCCTGCCGCTGCTCGGACCGCTTGACGAACAGAGCGGCCGCGTGGAATTGGCAGTGACCGCCCTGAGCGAGTTCGCCGTCTGCCCCATGCTCTATCGTTGGCGATACGAACTGAGGGCGCCGGTGCCTGAGCAGATCGCCCCCCCAAAACCCGACGATGCGCCCATGCCCATGGACCCGGCCACCCTCGGCACGTTCCTGCATCGCTGCATGGAACTGGTCGCATTCGACGAGCTTCCCTCCGCAGAATCGCTGGTGGGTCAGACCGCAGCCGAGATGGGCATGCTCGAACTGCCCCAACTGGGCAAAGTGGTGACGCTTCTGGAAGATATGCTGGGGACCTTCGGCAGGCATCCGCTCCGGAAGTCGCTGCAGGAAGCCCGATGCGTCTATCGGGAACTGGATTTCGTCATGCAGGCAGGCCCCGCCGAATTGCGCGGGCAGATCGACTTGGCTTACCAGGACACCGACGGGCGGCTGCACATCGTCGATTACAAATCCGACCGGCTCGGCGAGAAAGACCCAGCCGAGCACGCTGGGAGATACCGCCTGCAGATGCTCTGCTACGCCCAGGCAGCGAATAGACACTTCGGCTCGGCTCCGGCAGATGCCGACCTCTACTTTCTCCGCAACGGCCTGACCCACCGGTTCGACATCGGACAGGATGGACTGACCGCCGCCGAGCAGCAGATCCGGAACCTGGCCCGGCGGATCATCCGCGCCCGACGGCTCAACCGATACGAGCAGGCTGCCGATGAAACCTGCAGGCACTGTTTTTACAGGCACCTATGTGCAGGCCAAACGCCGAACGGCCAGGGCGATTGCACTAGCCAACCGGACAATCGTTGGATATAGTCCAGGTATCATACCCATTCATATTGGTCTTCTGTGGAAAGGCGGACGCATGATTCTTCATTTTGTCCGGTTGATATTCGTCCTGGCGGTGCTGACGATCAGCCTGTCCTTTGCCGTGGAAAGCGGAATCCGCGACCAGGGCGTCGTGACAGTCACGCTGTACGTCCTTGTTCCCACGCTTGCCGCCCTGCTGATGGTGACCATTGATACCTTCTGGGAGCGGAAGCGGCTTCATGTCATCAGCGGCCTGTTCTTCGGGTTGCTGGCGGGCCTGGCGATCGCCTTCTTCATCGGGCTGATCGTCGATGCGGTGGTCATGCTCTTCCCCGGCCCGGCGGCCGTCGAGCGCCCGGGGCTCCGCCCGCAACAGGCACAATTCGAGCAGGAAGTGCCACCGCCCCCGGTCGACCCTCGCACCGAAACCCAGCCGGGCGAGCCGGTGACGCAGGCGGATATCCAAGCTTACAAGCAGGAAGTCAAGGAACGTCGGGACGCAAGACTCCGGGCCGTCCGACAGTTTCTCCGGGCTCGCGAGGCTTACGACAGGCAGATGAACGCTTACCTGGAGTATTCCGCCTATGTGCGAACGGTGCAGTTGATCAAGCTGGTTCTCGGAGCCTGCGCGATCTTTATCTGTGTGACGTTCATCATGCAAACCAAGGACGAATTCCGCTTCCTGATTCCCTATGTGGAGTTCTCCCGTGAGCGCAAAGGCTCTCGGCCGTTCCTGCTGGATACTTCGGTCATCATCGACGGAAGAATAGCCGATATAGCTGAAACCCGAATTCTGGAATCCGAGATCATCGTCCCGAGGTTCATCCTCGCGGAGCTCCAGGCCATCGCCGACAGCGACGATAAGTTGAAACGCAATCGAGGTCGACGCGGGCTGGACGTGCTCAACCGCCTCCAGGGCGACGAATTCCTCGACATCCGCCTGATGGATACGCATGTGCCCAGCGTCACCAGCGTATCGGAAGTGGACGCCAAGCTGGTGGCTTTGGCCGAGCATATGGACGGACGCGTCGTGACGAACGATTTCAACCTGAACAAAATCGCGCAGTTGCGCGGCGTTGAGGTGATCAATATCAATGATCTGGCCAATGCCCTGAAACCGGTGGTGCTGCCCGGTGAGTCGATGCGGGTAAAGGTGATCAAGCCCGGCGAAGAAAGCGGCCAGGGTGTGGGCTATCTCGAGGACGGCACGATGGTGGTGGCCGAGCAGGCCCGCGACTGCATCGGGCGCGAGATCGCCATCACGGTCACCAGCGTGCTGCAGACCTCGGCAGGACGGATGATTTTCGGTAAGCTGGACCCGGATAGAACCTTCGGCGGAGCGAAGCGGAGCCAATAGAGGGTTGCCTGGTTGGCCAGGCAGAGCCCGAATACCCAGATGGCCTGGTCCGGGCGACGGACCCAAAGGTCCTGCTCGATTTGCCTTGGCGTTGATCTGCCGGCCGTATTAGAATGTGAAACGGATCAGTTGGTGAAGGAGTGAGTTGATGGCCAAGGTCTCCCTGTCGGACCACATGCAGGAACGGCGGCCTGAGCCGGAACGCGACCCCGAAAAGTGCGGGCCTTTTGTAACCATTTCCCGTGAATATGGTTGCTGGGGCTTCTCTCTGGGCCTGTTACTGCTTGAGATTCTCAACGAGGAAGCCGAGCCGGGCGAAGATTCCTGGCAGGTCTACCACAAGGAGATTCTCGAGCGTCTGGCCACGGAGGCCAACGTCGGGCTTGAGATCATTGAGCAACAGCGCCGCGAGAAACCGCGGATGCTGATTGACTTCTTTCGTTCGTTCAAGAAGGACCGTGTCCCCAGCGGGTACGAAATCCGCAACCGCACGATCACGATCATCCGAGGCCTCGCGACGGCCGGCCATTCGTTGATCATCGGCCAGGGCGGAGCGGGCGCCACCCACGATCTGCCCAACGGCATCTCGATCCGCCTCGAAGCCCCCGAGGACTGGCGCGTCAAGCAGATCGCTTTCCGAGAAGGGCTTTCCGAAACCGAAGCCCGCCTGCGTCTGCGCGCCCAAGAGCAGGAACGCGACTATCTGAAGAGAACCTATGAGAGCAAATTCCCCCGCAAGCCCGCCTTCAATCTCACCTACGATTGCTCCGAATTCACCTTGGCCCAGATCGCCCAGCATGTGGTCTACGCGATGAAACTCAAGGGAATCGCCTGAAAGTCCGATTCCCCCTACCACAGATACCGCCCGTAACCGCCCGCCGCAGAAACCCATGGCAGAAGCCTACTTTCAGCCGGCAGTGGAAGCGGAAAACCAGGACAAACGTTTAAATTTCCCTCACTTGAATTGCGATAATTTCAAGTATAAGAATCCTAAGCGTTGAAATTCCTCCCCGATCGACGCTATGTTGTTGCCTCCCATATGACGCACCCCGGAAAGCAACAACTGCTAACCAGGCTCAGGACGGAGTAAGCAATGGCCGACACAATCGAAGCGTTCGTAGCGAAACTGAAGACCGAGGGCGTCGAAGCCGGGCAGGAAGAAGCCCAGCGGCTTCAGACCGAAGCCCAGGCCCAGGCCGATCAGATCGTCAGTGAAGCCGAGGAAAAGGCGAAGAAGATCGTTGCCGACGCCGAAGCCGAGCGCGAGAGCATTCTCGCCCGCGTGGAGACCGAACTGCGACTCGCCTCTCGCGATACCGTACTTAAACTCAGGGAACGGCTCAGCCAGATCCTGCAGCGCGTGCTGAACGAGGGTGCCCGCCAGAAGATCACCGATGTCGATTTCGTCGGACAGGTGCTCCACGAGATCATCCTCAAGTACGCCGAGGCCGACGCCGAGCATAAAAGCGACATTACCATCAACGTGCCGGTCGACATGCGGGACAAGCTGGTGGATTGGGCGATTCAGGAAATCGGTCAGGAAAGAACCGACCACCTGAGCAAGACCATCGACCTGAAAGGCACGCTCAGCAGAGCCGGTTTCGAGTACAACGCCACCGGCGCCACCGTGGAAGTTACGCTCGATTCCGTCGTAGAATCGCTTTTCACGATCGTCGGGCCCAAGCTCCGCGAGATTCTTGCCGATGTCGAAGAAGAGCAAGGCGGCGAGGATACGAAACCCTCCAAGGAAGACTCCCAGGAAAGCTAGTCGAGCATGCCGGGTGAAAATTACTATCTCCTGACCGCCCTGCCGTCCCTGGGTACCCTCGGTAGCAAACCCCCGCTCTCGCCGGCTGAGCTGCGCGAGAAAGTGGAAGGCGCCGGCGATGCGACCAGTCTGGTCGACGCAATGCTGCTGGCCGATGACCTGCTGCAGCGAGAAGCCCTGCTAGCCGGCGAACTGGATGAGCCCCTGCCCTCGGTGCTTACCGCGGCCCAGGTACGGGATGAACAGCCGCTCCCGGAATATCTCCGGATCGAGTTGGAAGAGACCTCCCAGCCGCTGGTTCCTGCCGACGCTCTGTGGGCAAAGTATTTCCACTACGTGAAAGACCTTGCCGGCCGGCTCGGGAGCGAGCTTCTTGCCGATTGGGTGGGATTCGAAGTCGCCCTCCGGAACGCCATGGTCCGGGCCCGGGCAAAAGCTCTGGATCTGGAAGCGACGAAGTACATCGTCGCCCCTGAACTGACCGATCCGCTGGCCGACTTCGACGCGCTGTTGAGCGACTGGTCCAACGCAGCCAACCCCCTGGCTGCCCAGCGCGTCCTCGACACCGCCCGCTGGAAATGGATCAACTTCAACGATCGCTGGTTCAGCTTCTCCAACGACGAGTTGGTCGCCTACACAGCCAAGCTCCTGCTCCTGCATCGGTGGTACAGGGTCGCCCAGGCCGAGGGTGAAGACGAAAACCAATCCCCCGCCTCCAACGCCAATGACATTGACGAGAGGAATCAGCCGTGACCGGTAAAATCGTAGCCGTATTCGGTAACATGGTGGTCGCCGAAACCACCGGTAAGGTCGTGCAGAACTCCATTTGTTACTGTTGCCGCAAGGACGGGGCTCGCCTGCTGGGTGAAACCATTCGTGTCCGCGGCAGCGTCGTCGACGTGCAGGTCTTCGAGGAAACTCGCGGACTCCAGGTCGGTGATCCCGTTGAATTCGAAGATATCATGCTTTCGGTCTCTCTCGGGCCGGGCCTGCTTGGTTCGATCTATGACGGCCTGCAGAACCCGCTGAAAGAGGTCGCCGAGTCCGAAGGGTTCTTCCTCACTCCGGGCAAGTACGTGCACGGCCTGGATGTCGAGAAAAAGTGGGAGTTCACGCCCACGGCCGAAACCGGCAGCCGCATAACCGCAGCCGAGACCCTCGGCACGGTTCCCGAAGGGCTCTTCGAACACCAGATCATGGCCCCGTTCACGCTGAACGGCGAGTGCACCATCGAGAAGATCGCTGACAAAGGCGAGTACACAATCGAGGAGGAAATTGCCGTCCTCGTCGACCCCGATGGAAACAAGCACTCGGTCACCATGCAGCAGCCCTGGCCGGTAAAGCAGCCACTGAATATCTCCAACCGGCGCCTGATGCCGACCGAACCGCTGGTCTCGCGTGTGCGGATTATTGACTCGATGTTCCCGGTCGTCCGCGGCGGAACCTACTGTATTCCGGGCCCGTTCGGTGCCGGTAAGACGGTTCTTCAGCAGATTACCTCCCGTCACGCTGAGGTCGACATCGTCATCATCGCCGCCTGCGGCGAACGTGCCGGCGAGGTCGTGGAAACCATTCGCGAGTTCCCCGAACTGATCGACCCGCGAACCGGCAAGAGCCTGATGGAACGGACCATTATCATCTGCAACACCTCAGCCATGCCGGTCGCCGCGCGTGAAGCGTCGGTATACACCGCCGTGACACTGGCTGAGTACTACCGCCAGATGGGCCTGAACGTGCTCATGCTGGCAGACTCGACCAGCCGCTGGGCCCAGGCGATGCGCGAAGTCTCGGGCCGGCTGGAAGAGATTCCCGGTGAGGAAGCCTTCCCTGCATATCTGGAAAGCCGGATCGCCGGTTTCTACGAGCGTGCGGGCATTGTGGAGTTGAAGAACGGCAAGTACGGATCGGTCACGATCGGCGGCACGGTCTCCCCTGCCGGTGGGAATTTCGAAGAACCGGTCACGCAGGGTACGCTGAAGGTCGTCGGGGCATTCCACGGCCTGAGTCGAGCCCGCTCCGACGCCCGCCGGTACCCGGCGATCGATCCGCTGGAATCGTGGAGCAAATATACCGGCATCATCGCTCAGGAAGACGTCGCCTACACGCAGGGTATCCTGCGTCGCGGGAACGAGGTCCGGCAGATGATGACGGTCGTCGGTGAAGAAGGCACCAGCGTCGAGGACTTCACTGTGATGCTCAAGGCGGAGTTCTTCGACAACGTCTACCTCCAGCAGAACGCATTCGATGAAGTCGACGGCGCTACTCCGAAGGAACGACAGCAGTTCGTGTTCGGTAAGGTGCTGGCGGTGCTGCAGACGGTCTTCGACTTCGACAGCAAGGAAGAGGCCCGCGAGACGATGGTCAAGGTGCAGGACCTGTTCCGCAACTGGAATTTCGCTGCTGCCGACAGCGACGAATACAAAGAGATTCTCAGCGACATCGAAGCATTCATTGAGAAGAAAGGCCAGGTGGCATGAGAAAGTATTTCGACAAGATAACGCGAATCGCCGGTAACGTCGTGACGGTTCGCGCCACCGGCATCGGATATGACGAACTGGCGGTGATTACCACCGACCGCGGGCCGTCGCTGGCCCAGGTCATTCGCCTCGAGGGCGACCAGATATCGCTGCAGGTGTTCGCCGGTACCCAGGGCGTCAGCACGGGCGACCGTGTGCGGTTCCTCAACAAGCCCATGCAGGTGCCGTTCAGCGACCATCTGCTCGGGCGCGTGTTCGATGGGTCGGCCCGTCCGCGTGACAACCGCCCCGACCCCGAAGGCGAGCAGGTCGACATCGGAAGCCCCGCTGTCAACCCGGTCATGCGCCGCATGCCCGACCACATGATCCGCACCGGCATTCCGATGATCGACGTGTTCAACTCCCTGGTCGAGTCGCAGAAGATTCCGATCTTCTCGGTTGCCGGCGAACCGTACAACGAACTGCTGGCCCGCGTCGGACTGCAGGCCGAAGCCGATGTCATCATCCTCGGTGGGATGGGCCTGCGACACGACGATTACCTGAAGTTCCGCCAGACCTTTGAGGAAGGCGGCGTGCTCGGCCGGTCGATCATGTTCGTGCACACCGCAGCCGACCCGGTCGTCGAGGCGCTGCTGGTGCCGGACCTCTGCCTGGCCGTCGGGGAGAGCTTCGCGCTGCAGGGCAAGCGGGTTCTGACACTGCTGACGGACATGACCTCATTCGCCGATTCGCTGAAGGAAATCGCCATCACGATGGAGCAGATCCCGTCCAACCGCGGTTATCCGGGCGACCTCTACTCCCAGATGGCAAAGCGGTACGAGAAGGCCGTCGACTTCGACGGGGCCGGTTCCATGACCGTTCTGGCCTGCGTGACCATGCCCGGTGACGACGTGACCCACCCGGTCCCGGACAACACCGGCTACATCACCGAAGGCCAGTTCTACCTCCGCAATCAGCGTATCGAGCCGTTTGGTTCGCTGTCCCGACTGAAACAGCAGGTCAACGGCGACACCCGCGACGATCACCGGGCGATCATGAACGCCTGCATCCAGTTGTACGCCGACTGTCGCGAGACGCGTGAAAAACGCGACATGGGCTTCGAGATGAGCGGGTACGACCGCAAGATGCTCAAGTACGGTGACCTGTTCGAAGGCCAGATTATGGACCTCAGCGTGAACATTCCGCTGGAAGATGCCCTCGATCGCTGCTGGGAGATCCTGGCAGAGTGCTTCACGCCGGCAGAGACCGGTATCCGACGGTCGATCATCGAGAAGCACTGGCCGAAGAAACTCCGGAGCGCCGAAGCAGAGCAGGAAGAGGCAGCCGCCGCTTCCTGAGCAGCGGATTCGCGAACCTCAAAATGATCGCACATAGCCGATGGCTAAGAAGATAAAACTTACCAGGCCGGAGCTGAAACGGCAACGCGAGGCACTTGAGCGCTTCGAGCGTTTCCTGCCCATGCTGAAGCTCAAGCAGCAGCAGCTGCAGATGCGGATGCGAGAGGTGCAGAAGAGACGCCGGGCCGTCTTCGCTTCCGCCGACGAGGCACGGGAGAAGTTCGAGCCCTACCGCGCCGTGCTTGCCGACCGCGCCGGCATCGATCTGGAATCGCTGGCCCGCCCAGCGGAGGTCAGGACCAGCGAAGCCAACGTCGCCGGCGTGGCCGTCCCGATTTTCGAGGAAGTTGAGTTCGCCGAGGCCAACTACAGCCTGTTCGGCACGCCCGCCTGGGTGGATCGCACGCTGATGGACATGCGGTCCCTGAACCGGCTGCTGGCGGAGGCGGAAATCCTGCAGAAGCAGTACGAACTTCTGGACGAGGAACTGACCAAGATCATTCAGCGCGTCAACCTGTTTGAGAAGGTTAAGATCCCGGAATGCCAGGAAGCCATCCGCGTCATCCGCATCAAGCTCGGTGACGAAATGACCGCGGGCGTCGGACGTGCCAAGATCGCCAAGGCCAAACTGGCCGAGAAGGAAAGCTCCTCGGGCATGCCTGACTATGAGGAAACTGTTGCAACGCCGGGCGCCCCCGACACCAGCGCCGGACCGGAGAGTTACCGCACATGATTGTCAAGATGCTCAAAGCATACGTCGTGGCCAAGGAGAGCGACCGCGACGCGCTGCTCAGGAAACTCCAGTCACTGGGGGTAATGCACATCACCCCGGTCGATCCGGAGGAAGCGATCGTGGAAGAACAGGTCGCCCACCGGCTGAGCACGTGCAACCGCGCCGTCCGCTACCTGAGCACGATCGAGCCGGAAGGCCCCGAAGCGAAACTCCCGCCCATGAAGGCCGCCGAGGAAGCGGTGACGCTCTACCAGCGATCCATCGACCTGCGGAACCGGCTGGGCCTGCTGCACCGCCAGATCGACGAGCTGGAGGTCTGGGGTGATGTTCGCATCGAGGACTTCGAGGTCCTGCGGGACGCCGGACTGGAAACCCGCTTCTACCGCCTGCCGGAAGAGCAGGCCCACCAGGTCCACGCCGAGTGCGTTCAGCAGATCCGAGAACTGAGCGGTGGAAACGTGCTGGTCGCCGTCGCGCTTCGTGAGGGCGACGAGATTGAGATCCCGGAGGACGCCGAAGAGCTTCCGCTGCCCTCGACCGACCGACCCACCGTCCGGGCCGAAGCGAAGGAAATCGATCAGACCCTCCGCCGAAACAACGAACGCCTCGCCGAGCTGGCGTACGAACTCCAAGCCATCGAGAAGGAATGCATCAAGCTTCAGCAGCAGGCCGACTACAGCTACGCTCAGCACAGCGCGCTGAAAGATTCCGGCCTGTTCGCCATTCAAGGCTGGGTGCCGCACGACGAGGGCAAACAGATCCCCGCGGAACTTCACGCCGAAGAAATCGAAGCTGCCGTGCAGCTGATGGAACCGCGGGAGGATGAAGTCCCGCCGACGCTTGTCCGCTACCCTGCCTGGGCCAGCCCCATCAAGGCGCTGTTCGATGTTCTGGGCACCGTTCCGGGCTACCGCGAATTCGACCTGTCCGGTTTCTTCATGATCGCCCTGCCGATTTTCGCAGCCATGCTTATCGGCGATGCGGGCTACGGATTCGTCCTGACCCTCGCCGCCCTGCTTCTCCGCGGAAAGATCGTCAAAAGCATGGGCAAACCCGGCGCGAATCTGTTGCTGATCTTCGGCCTTGTGACCATCGCCTGGGGCGTTCTGACGGCGAACTATTTCGGATTGAGTCCCGAACGGGCTGCCTTCTACGCCGGTTATATCGGTGAAGATGGAACCGGCGCTGTTCGACAGTTGATAAACGAAGGTGAAGGCGCCTGGGCGGCGTTTGGCCGCGTGAGTTTCTCGCTCGGCACCCTATACCGCACGGATCCGCAGCAGGCCCAGAACATCGTGATCATGATCAGTTTCGTTCTGGGCACGGTTCACCTCGTGTCGGCCCAGTTGAGGCAGGCGGTGGCGGTGTACCCGGATGCGCGGTTTGTATCGAATATCGGGTGGATCAGCTTCCTGTTCGGGATGCTGGGGATCGTCTGGTTGCTGTTCTTCGAGAACCAGTGGATGCCCGAATGGGTGATGCTCAGCTCGCTCGCACTCGGGGCGGTGTTGATTATCTTCTTCAGCCATCCGAGCCTGAACCCGTTGAAATGGTTGGTCGGGCTGGCAAGTAATGTCTTGCCGATGATCGGAGCGTTCTCCGACACGATGAGCTACATCCGCCTGATGGCGGTCGGGATGGCGAGTTACTACATTGCCTTCTCGTTCAATCTTCTGGCCGGGATGATCGCCGAGGGCTCGCACTGGGGTGTGGCGATCCCGATCCTCATCTTCGGCCATTCGCTGAACATGGCCTTGGCGGCAATCGCGATTTTCGCACACGGCGTGCGACTGAATATGCTGGAATTTTCCAACAATGCGGGCGTGACCTGGGAAGGTTATGCATACACGCCCTTTGCCAACTATAAAAAGTAAGGAGTTTTTTAAATGGAATGGCTAGGTCAACTGGGATTTGCGCTGCCGCTTGGTTTGGGAGCTACGGGTAGTGCGCTGGGCATCGGAGCGGCCGGTCGGGCTGCCGCCGGCGCCTGGGCGAAAGAAGCCCGTGAAGGCAAACCCCTGAATTTCCTGTACGTCGCGCTGCTGGGCATGCCCCTTTCGCAGCTGATTTACGGTTTCGTGATTTCGCTGGTCCTGCTGCGGGGCAAGGCCCCGACGGACTCGGCTGAAGCTGCCGCGTGGTTCAGCATCGGTCTGGCCTGCGGACTGGGCGAACTGTTCAGTGCGTGGATGCAGGGCGTGATCGGAGCCGGTGGTATTCGGGCCATCTCCGAGGTGGGTCGCAAACCGTTCGTCCTCTCCATCATCGCGATGGGTATTGCCGAGACCGTCGGTCTGTTTGCTGCGTTCCTGATGTTCCTGCTGGCACCGGCTGGCTGAGACCCACGGCGACAGAGAATCAACCAAGGCGCCCCGAGTCACTGCGACCCGGGGCGTCTTCATGCGCTGTTCACTTTCCGCCCAGCGTCGGCTGGGGCGTCTTCCAGTGATTGCGGAAGAACTCCATGGCGATTTCCGGCCGGCGTTCATGCCCAAGGCCCTGTATGACGCGATATTCGTGGCTGAAGCCGTTTTCCTCGAGCCACGCGTCGGCCTTGTTGGACTGATCGATAATGGTGGCGGGGTCGTTCTCGCCGCGGTAGACGAGGACGGGCGTCTTTTTGGCTGACGGACTGTACCAGCCGTTCAGGGCGTTGGCATTGAAATTGGTGCTTCGGGCGACAACAACAGAAAATATTTCCGGGTTCCGCAGCCCGACCCAGTACGTCGGGAAGCCCCCACCGGAAAATCCGGTGATCATGATGTTGTTGCGGTCGATGTTGTACCGGTAGCCAAGCGTGCTGATAATGCTGAGGATCCACTGCTCGTCGCGGAGCATCGCCCCGACCGGTCCGCTGCCGAAAATGCCGTCGGTCCCGACCAGCTTCGGAGCGATGACGATGCAGCCGTTCTTCTCGCCGAGCATCTTCCATTCGCGGATGTGATGCTCCGCCACGTCGTAGGGTGGCGTGCCATGGCAGGTGACGATCAGCTTGGCCAGTGTCTCGTGCGAGTAGGTGCTGGGGACATAGAGGTAGAACCCGCGTCCGGTGACCGGGTCCGTTTCATACCGCTGGGAGACGGGCGTGTCCTGTTGTTGGGTGACGGCACAACCGCAGACGCCCAGTCCAATCGCCAGTAAAGTAACCGCTGCAACTGCTGTAGTTCGCATTCTTTCCATCCTGCTGAATTGCTCGAACACTTCCCATTATAGCGGAAATCCCGGCAGGCTTCGGCGCCGCAGTCGGTTGATTTGCATCTCCCCGCCCGATTTTGCTCCATATTTCGCCGCCGGTGTCTGGAGCTTGCTTGTAAGGCGAGTGGCAGTCCTTATAATGCGTTGCGTGCGAACGATAGCAGTCATCAATCAGAAAGGCGGGGTCGGCAAGACCACCACCGTGGCCAACCTCGGCTCGGGCATCGCTGCCGAAGGCTATGACGTGTGCCTCGTAGACATGGACCCGCAGTCCCACCTGACGCTGCACTTCGGCGTGGAACCGGGAACGCCCGGCAACAGCCTGTATGAGCTGCTTGTCGAGGGCGCCACGGTCATGCAGACCATCATGCACATCTCGCCGCGCCTCGGGCTGATCCCCGCGACGATCGACCTTGCCGCCGCAGAGGTGGAACTGGTGACGTCCGTCGGCAGGGAGAAGATCCTGGCCGACAAGCTGGCCGCCACCAGCCTCCCCGATGAGTACATGATCATCGACTGCCCACCGAGCCTCGGACTGCTGACGCTCAACGCCCTCGCGGCTGCCGATGAAGTGATCATTCCGCTTCAGCCGCATTTTTTGGCCCTTCAGGGGCTCGGCAAGCTGCTGGAGACCGTCTCGCTGGTCAAGCAGCGGATTAATCCGCGTCTGAAGGTTTCCGGCGTGCTCCTGTGCATGTTCGAGAAACAGACGAATCTCGCCTCGGAGGTCGTTTCCGATCTTGAGGAGTTCTTCTCCGCCGCACGCGGGAAGGATGTGCCCTGGTCCGACACACGCATCTTCGAGTCACGCATCCGTCGGAACGTCAAACTCGCCGAATGCCCGTCGTACGGGAACACCATCTTCGAGTACGCTCCGAGTTCCAACGGGGCCGTGGACTACTACGATTTGGTGATGGAGTTCATCGAAACGTTCCCGCCCGAGCGGCCGCCGATCGAAGAGATCGACGACGAGGAAACCGACGAACTGGTGAATGCCCACGACCTGCAGACCGAACCTGCCGCGGTGGAAGGCATGCAGGAAGCGGCGGCCGCGTCCGAAAGCCCTGACGAGGACGAGGCGGATTCCTCGGCCGAAGGTTTCGAAGAGACCGACGACGCCTCCGCCCCCCCCCGCCCGGAGCAAGGCTGAGACCGTGTCGGTACAGCGGTTTCAGCGTTGGCTTTTCCATCACCGTTTCGTCGTGCTGGGCCTGTGCATCGTGCTGTGGTTCGCGGCCTTTAGCTTGACTCACATCCCCATGCCCGAGATGCCGGAAGTCCCGGGAAAAGACAAGACGCTCCATATCGTCGGCTATACCGGCTTGGCGATGATCTTCTGGCTGACCCTCTTCGCTTGGGGGCGATCCCGCTGGAAGCGGATCGCGACAGTGGCGATCCTGATCCCGCTCTATGGTGGATTCGATGAACTGACCCAACCGCTGGTGAACCGCCATGCCGCCTGGCTGGACTGGTTCGCTGATCTGGCCGGGACGGCAATCGCCTTGCTCCTCTGCGAGGTGGTCCTGTTGATCGCTGCGCGCCGGCGGCAGGGACGTGGCGTGGAGAGCCCCTCGGAGTGACGACCGGTCGGTCGCTTACAGCAGATGCCGCAGGAGGTACGCCGCCAGCAGCAGGACCATCAGCGTCGTGCTGAACTGGGCGGTTTGGGCGTCGATATCCGCAATTCGCCTCCCGGCAGCGATCGCCCTTACCGGCCGGGCTACCGTCAGCAGCGCAAGCGGTGTCAGCAGCAGCCCCGACGGACCGATCCCACCGGTCCAATACGCCACCGGGAGGATCGCCGCCAGGACCACCATCGTCAGATACATCACCCGAGACAGGTTGCCGCCTGCAAGCCGACCCATTGTGCGAATACCCGCTGCGAGATCCTCTTCCCGGTCGCGGTAATTGTTTCCTGCGACAACCGCGGTCGTCGCCAAGCCGACGGGGATGGAGATCAGCAGCACCTCGCCGACCAGCCGCCCTGTCAGCGCCCAGCCTGCACCGACCATCAACAACGGGCCGAAGACGATGAAAATGGCCGGCTCGCCAAGCATGCGATACTTCAGATGAAGCGGCGGGCCGGTGTATGATTCCAGCAACACGACGGCTGGGATGGCAAACAGCAGAGTCCCCGGCCCGAGCATCAACAGCAGCCCGCTGGAGCAGATCAGCGCGATCCCCAGGAACACCAACGCCTCGGTCAGGATATCACCGGGCAGGAGTTGGCGGTTGACCAGCAGCCTGCCGGGCCTGCCGCGGTCATCTTCCGTCCGGCGATCCACGCCCCGGGCGTAGTCGAAGTAATCATTCAGCAGATTCCCCGCCAGATGGAAGCAGGCGACGGTCGGTATCGCCAACAGAAGTACCGGCAGGTTCCATTCTCCCGGCTCCGCTGCCACGGCGAACGCGACGACAACCGGGAGAACGCTGACCGGGAGCGAGAAGGCCCGCAAAGACTTCCAGATCTTCCCCGCGGTAAGCCGGCGGGCCTTGCTTGCCGTCGGATGATTGTGCGTTGTCATGGGCCTCTCCCCGCAGCCGCGATCGACCAGGGCCGCCACACGATTGTAGATTTACCCGCAGCCGGATTCCAGCATCGCAATGCGCGGGCAGCGCAAGCAAAAGGGCTTGTCCACCGCGAAGTGTCAAGCCCTGTAGTTGCAGTCAGAGGCGTCGAAGCCTACATCAGGCGACGCTTCATCGGACGGCGCCACGCGCGGCGGCTTGTTGTCGGCTTTTTCGGCTCGTTGCTCTCTTCCTTGCGGGGAAGGTGCGAAACGAACGGGTGCTCGTCGTCAGGCTCGATCGATTCGTTCAGCAGCTTTTCGATATCGTCGAGGTAGATCCGCTCCTCCATCTCGCAGAAGCTGATCGCCTGTCCGATGCTTCCCGCCCTGCCCGTTCTGCCGATGCGATGAATGTACGTCTCCGGCTCGTTGGGCAGGTCGAAATTGATCACGTGAGAAATCTCGTCCACGTCCAGACCGCGAGAAGCCACGTCGCTGGCGACGAGAACGCGCGTCTTTCCGCTCTTGAATTCGTCCAGCGCCTTCTTCCGGGCTCCCTGGGAACGGTCGGAGTGAATCGCCTCCGCCTGCACGCCCGCCTTTTTTAAACGGCGGCAGACCCGATCGGCCCGACGCTTGGTGCGAATGAACACCAAGGCCCGCGTAACTTCGTCGTCTTTCAACATGTGTTCCAGCAGGGCCTGCTTGTTCTTGGCTTCCACGTAGAAAACCCGCTGCTCGACCGTGTCGGCCGCTGGGGCCTTCGGGTCGATCCGGACCTCTTCGGCATTGGTCAGGATGTTGTAAGCCAGCGACTGGATGGCTCGCGGTATTGTCGCCGAGAACATCAGCGTCTGGCGGTCTTTGGGCAGGTGACGGATGACTTCGCGGATGTCGTCGATGAAGCCCATATCGAGCATCCGGTCGGCCTCGTCCAGCACGAACATCTCGCACCGGCTGAGCTTAATCTTGCCTTGGTTCATCAGGTCCAGCAGGCGGCCCGGTGTGGCGATGAGGATATCCACGCCCTTGTCCAGTTTGCGGACCTGGCCGCTCTGACGCACCCCGCCGGTGACAACCACGTGCCGCAGGTCCAGGTGTTTTCCATAGACCTCGCAGCTGTCGCCGATCTGGCTGGCGAGTTCACGCGTGGGGCTGACCACCAGGGCGCGAATCGGACGCCCATCCTTCGGCTTGTTCTCGCTGAGCCTCTGCATGAGAGGCAGTGTAAACGCGGCCGTCTTACCCGTCCCGGTTTGCGCACAGGCGAGCATATCTTGGCCTTTGAGGATAGTAGGAATCGTCCGCGTCTGAACGGCTGTGGGTTCGGTATAGCCTTCGTCGCGAACGGCACGGAGCAATGGCTCGATGAGCCCGAGGTTCTCAAATTGCATCTGGTTCGATCGTCTTTCGTTAAGCGGAATAAGCCCGACACGCCGCCGGGCAGAACGTATATGTTAGCAATTTCCCGTACTTACGCAAGCAAAACATGCGTTATGTGCGGTTCGGCTGGTCCGACTTTCCCCGGCGGCCTGACGGGGTGGCCCGCTTCCGGAAGTGGCGGATTCAGGGTTTCTGTCGGAACAGAAAAGCTTCCGGAGCGGGCCGTGTGCCAAGCCGTGGCAACAGGATCCTACTTCCCGGGCCCACTGTCCGGGGGAATATCAACTACGATGTTCACCGGTCCTGCCGCAACGGACTCGATGTACATCTCCGCCCCGAATTGCCCCGTCTGCACCGGACAGCCTTCGGATTGCAGGGCGGCGACGAACGCGTTGAACAGGTCTTCGGCGGTTTGCCCGCTTTGGGCATTGATAAACGATGGACGCCGTCCTTTCCGGGCGTCGGCCTGGAGGGTGAAATTCGGAATTGCCAGGATCTCTCCGGCTACGTCTTTGACCGACAGATTCAGCTTCTCATCGGAATCCTCGAAGATGCGAATGTTGGCCACCTTGCCTGCCAGCTTGTTCGCATCGGCGGCGGTGTCGCTCAACGCGACCCCCACGTACACCAGCAGGCCCGCACCGGCCCGCCCCACCACCTCGTTGCCGACAACCACCTCCGCCCGTTCTATCCGTTGCACTAGCGTTCGCACGGGTTCGCTCCTTCGTAAATTTCCAGCATCTTTCGGGCCGTGGAGGCGACCCGGTCCCGCAACTGCTGCGGGGCCAGCACCTCAACCTCGCTGCCGTAGCCGAGCACCCACCAGGAGATCTCGCCGATCCCGTCCACCCTCACACGGAAATCGATCGATCCGCCTTCGTTGTGCTCGATCTGCTGCGTCGGATGCCACTGGACTTCGGCTACGTTGCCGGCCACCTTCGGGCTGAATCGCAGCAGCACGTCGAAAACCTGCCCCTCGGGAATCATGCTCCACGCCAGCCCGAAACCGCCGTCCGAGCCATCTGCCGGCGGGAGGAAGGTTTCCTCCGTCACCGTCACCTGCTCGATCCGCGAAAGCTTGAACGTCCGTCGCTGCTTGTGTTCGCAGGAAAAGGCCCGCAGGTACCAGGCCCGTGATTTGAACGCCAGATGCAGCGGATGAACCGTCAGGTTGATGATCTCACCGTCGTGGAAGCTGTTGTACCGAATCCGGCAGATGAGCCTGTCGGCTGCGGCGTGAGACAACCGGTCGAAGATATCCTCCGTCCCGTCGTGATCGGCGACCGGTGGCAGACTGACCGACAGTTTGTCCAGGACCGAGCCGACCGATTCAAGGATCGCCGGGGGCAGCATGCTTTCCAGCTTGGCCGAAGCGCGTCGGGCCTCGGCCAGCAACGGAACATTGGTCGAGGGATCGGCCAGTTCCGCCAGGGCAAGCAGCGAGAGCGCTTCGGCAACGTCATGTTGACCGGAGGAAGGAAGAAGTCGCGGCGGATGCGATAGCCGCCTCTTTCCGGGTCGGTGTAGTACGGTATGTGGGCCAGTTCCAGGAGGTTCAGATCGCGGAACACCGTCCGGCGACTGACTTGTAGTTCCTCGGCCAGTTCGTCGGCCGTCCATGTCCGCCTGCCCTGAAGCAGACTGACGATGCGGAGTAATCTGTAGATCCTGCTGACGCTCATTGGCCGGCTATTTCTCAGCCGGCTGGGTTTCCGGTTCGGTCATGTCCACTTCAGGAAGTGAAATCGGAAGCGGCTCCCGACGCGTCGCCAGCGGCATGGCAATTTTCACTCGCGGCATCTCGGTGACGGTCCCTGTTACCCGCCGCAGGTCGACGATGGCCACATTGTACGCCACCAGCGACTGGATCACGGCCCGCTCGGCGGCCGCCAGCGTCTCTTGGGCCGCCAGCTTGACCTGCAGGAATTCCGGCGTGAGCTTCGCGACGTTCTCCTCGCGCTCCTGCAACGCCGTGACCTGCATTTGGGCCGCTGCCGCTGCAAGTTTCTGTGCCTGGTATTCCTGCCACGCGGCTTGGATTTCTCGGAGACGCTCCTTGACGGCGATGGCGACCTCATCGGCAGCGCTCTGCAGTTCGGTGATCGCCCTGAGACGCTCCAGACGCGCCCGCCGCAACTCTGCCTCGCGAAGGCGGTTGCCGATCGGGTACTCGAACGACAGCGCGATGCTGGAACTGAAGTAGTCCAGCGAGCCGAGGTTCTCGTAGCCCCGTTGTCGGCTCGAGCCCAGCCCCTGATACCCTCCCGTCACCGTCAGATCCAGTTGCGGCAGGAGCTGGTTCTTGGCGACTTCCACGTTCACACCGGCAATGGCGATGGCCGTCCGGAGCTGTTCCAGCTGCGGATTGTACTTCAGGGCTGTCAGCAACTGGTCTCCCTGATCGAAGCTCACCAGCGTTTGGGTGAGGTCCGTTGTCGGTACGATCTCCACGTTCGAGGTGACGTTCAGCGTGGGATCCGCCAGCAATCGCTTGACCCGGTCCTCCAGATCGAAGATGCGCTTGACGACGCGGACCATCGTGGCCCGCCGCCCTTCCAAAGCCGCCTTCGTCTGGCCGATTTCCACATCCGTTACGTCGACCTCTTTGCGAGCCTTGACCCGCTCAAAGGTGGTCTCGGTCAATTGCAGCAGTCGCTTCTGAATCGCCAGGTCGCGACGTGCCTGGATCAGTTGCCAGTACACGTTGACGACTTCGTTAATTGTGTCCTCAACCTGCTGGCGGAACTGCTGCTCGCTGATATCCCGGTTCAGCCGGGCGATCCGCAATTCTGCGAGGTTGAACTCCGGCCACGCGTTCCGCAACAGCGGCTGAGTAACCGATAGCGAGACCTCCGGTTCATAGGCGGTATTCAGCAGGCTGAAGCCCCCACCGTCCCACGTCCGTGTCTGCGTCCAGGCCAGAGACCACGTCGTCCCGGTGACCAGCCTCTGACTGAGCCCCACGTTGAACTCTCTCGTCTCGCTCTCGCCACCGATTACGCTGTTGGGCTGGCGATTCGTATTGGTGTAGCTGAACCCGGCGTTGAGCAGCACGTCGAAGGCCGACGCCGCTCGGATCATATCCTGCCGGGCAATGGCCGGATCGTAGCTGATCACGCGGATGTCGAGGTTGTGCCATAGCGTTCGCAGGATCGCACTGTCCAGGTCCAGCTTGACATACGGGCGCTGCTCCGCTCGCTTATGAATCTTCAGCTCGGGCAGTTTCGGGTCGTCGGCAGGTTCGAGGAAGGCAAGCCCTTCGCCCGCGACCCGGTCCTGCGGACCGCGCCGCCAGAGAGATCGTTGATACTTGTTGAGCGTATCCATCGACAGCTCGCCGGGGTCCACACACCCGGCCACAAATACAAGCAGAACCAACGCGATGGTTGGTTTCTTCAGTGCAAGCACCATGTGGCACTCCCTTTATCATCTTTTGTACGCCGAATCCGTGGCAATAGTATCGGCCATCAGGATAGGCGAAGCAGCAAACAGTGTCTACAGGCAATCGTGACTGATCGGATCACGCTCCGGCGGCCGGGCTCACCCGGACGACCCTTCGCTTTCAACGAGCACCGCCCGCACCGGCGATGCCTCCGCGCCCTGGAGTTTCAGCGGGAGACAGTACAACATGTAGCTCCCTTCAGGCACACCATGCAGACTCAGCCCTTCGAGAATAAGTACGTCCCGTTCGAGCAGAATATGGTGAACCGGATGGCCTGTCTCGGCAGGACCATCGATGGACAACGCATCAATTCCCACCATGGAAACATCGCGAGCCAGACAAGCTTGCGCCAAGGGCTCGTTCAGGGGCACGTAATTCTCCCTAAACTCGCCACCACTATCTTCTTCGGTGATTGAATTCCTCGTCTTGAAAAGAATGGCCGCGCCGCGCGGGATGAAAACACGGTCCAGCATCTCCGGTGTGGGGCAGTGGGCATCGGTGGAATCGAGCACGACCGACGGGACGATGAATCGCTCGGGAGGGTATTGGTCCAGTGTCATGCCGTCGGGAATAAAATGGGCGGGTGCGTCCACGTGCGTCCCGGTGTGGGCACCCATTTCGAATTTGCTGAGACTGCACTCGTCGCCCTTCTCCAAAGCAGAAACAACGGTTCGCCGGTAGGCCGGGTCTCCCGGATAGATCACCGTTTCGGGGCCGAGGGTGCGACTAATGTCGTAGATGACCGGGCGTTTGTTCATAGTATACATAAAAGGCTCCACTGCCTGACGAACGGGGCAGCCGACCATTGTGGAAGGTTCCCGTGAGCAGCGATAGGTTCTTTCCGAGCCGAGGATTGCAATCTGGACCGCCTTTGTCAATAATTGCCCGCGACGAATCGCTGCCATCCAACCTAACGAAAGGTCCACCATGACCGTTATCGACAAGGTCTTCAAGGCGTATGACATCCGAGGTCTCTACGGTGAGCAGATCACCGAGGACCTTTCATGGAAAGTCGGCCACGCGACGGCGCAGTTCCTGCGCAGTTTGCTGAGCGGATATGAACGAGGCCAGTCCAGCAGCAACAAGCTGGTCGTCGGCCACGATATGCGTCCACACAGCAAGCCGCTGCTTGAGGCAATGACCGAGGGCATCTCCTCGGCCGGTGCGGAGGCGGTCGACATCGGCATGTGCGACACGCCGATGGTCTACTTCGCCATCAACCATCTTTCCGCCTGTGGTGGGATCCAGGTGACCGCCTCGCACAATCCGATCGAGTACAACGGATTCAAGATTTCCCGCAGCAAGGCCAAACCGGTCGGCGAGGCGACGGGGCTCAAAGAGATCAAGCACATCGTCTCCTCGCTAAGGCGCATGCCGGAAAGCGCCTCCATGACGCGCGTGACGCAACTGGACCTCTGGGATGAATACCGCAAGCACATCCTCAAGTTCTTCCGGCCGGGCAAGAAACTCAAGATCGTGGTCGACGCGTCCAACGGGATGGGCGGAAAGATGTTCCCGGCGATCTTCGGCGATCTGGACGAACTGGAAATCATCCCGCTGAACTTCGAGTTGGGGCAGGGATTCGCTCACCCGCCCAACCCGCTCGTAGAATCGAATCTGCAGCAGACCAAGGACGCCGTCAAGGAACACGGGGCCGACCTGGGTATTTGCATGGACGGCGACGCCGACCGCTGCATGTTTGTCGACGAGCGCGGTGAGACTGTCCGATGCGATTTGATGACCGCAGTCATGGCCCGCCACTTCCTCAAGGACAACCCAGGCTCGATGGTGGTCTACGATCTGCGTTCGAGCATGGTCGTTCCGGAAGAGATCCGCGCTGCCGGTGGCGTGCCTCGTCGCGAACGCGTTGGGCATTCGTTCATGAAGAAGGCGCTCTCCGACGGCCACGGAGTGTTTGGCGGCGAGTTGAGCGGGCATTTCTACTTCCGCGACAACTACAACGCCGATTCCGGCGCGATCGCCTTCGCCACGGCCGTGACCATCCTCAGCAACCAGGACAAGCCGTTCAGCGAGGTGGTTGCCCCGTTGCGTCGATACTCGCACAGCGGCGAGATCAATTTTGCCGTGGACGACAAGGAAGGAAAGATGAAGGAGATCGCCGAGCGGTTCTCCGATGCCGAAGTGGATTGGCTTGACGGGGTGACCTGCCAGTACGAAGACTGGTGGTGCAACGTCCGTCCGAGCAACACCGAGCCGCTGCTGCGTCTCTCGCTGGAAGCGAAGAATCAAACGATGATGCAGGAAAAAGTGGAACTGATGGAGAGTATGCTCGGCGAGCCTGTCGAGCATTGATACCAGAGGCTACAGGGACCGGTGCGAAAGACCGGCCCGCATATCCCGGGGAAGAGCTATGTCGCAGTGGCAACAGAATCAGGATCAGTGGAACCAGCAGCCAGCGCCGCAGCAGCAATGGGAGCAGCCGGGAGTTCAGAACTACGACCAGCAGCAGATGTACAGGCTGCCGAAAAAACCGGCTTGGCCGAAGGTGTTCGGTATCCTGTCCATTGTATTCGCTGGCTTGGGCATACTGAGCACGCTGTTCGGATTGATTGTCGGTAATCCCAACTCGGCTTCCAACCCCAGTGCACCGAATGTCCCCACAAGGGAAGATCTTACGGATGCAATGCCCGTCTGGCATGGCGGGGCCGAAACGATCTTGAGCGTGTTGCTCCCGGTGCTGTTGCTGATAGCAGGCATTATGCTGCTGAAATACAAGCCTTTGGGACGCACGCTTCACCTGGTCTGGGCGGGGATCGTAGTGGTGTGGACCATCATCAACGTGATCCTCTTTGCCGGGCTGGACCTGTCGGCCTACGACAGCAGGTATGTTCCGATTATGAAAGCGGCTATGATAGGCGTTTCGCTTGTGGGGCTGATTTACCCGGGCGTGGTCTTCTTCTTCATGATCCGAGAGAAGACCAAGCTGCAGTTGCTCGAGGCGCAGAAGATGCAATAGCGATTGCACCGAATAATTGAACACACGGCAGGTCCACGGGCCCGCTTTCTGTCATGCAGGGTAGAACCCGGGCTTCTGCAGACTACCGCCAGTCGAAGAAGCCGATTTCCTCCAGGTCGGCGCGCAGTTGGGCTTTGTCCCCTTTGCTAAGCGGCAGCAGTGGCGGGCGCACGGTTCCGCAGGGCAACCCGATCAGGTCCATAGTTGCCTTGGCCGAAGCGTAGAAGCCGCGCCGTTTCAGGATCGAGATCATCCGGATCGCCCTCTGCTGCTCATCGCGGGCCCGCGGCATGTCACCTTCCCTGAACGATTCCATCAGGCGATTGTAGAGCCGCCCGGCAAAGTTGTAGGTCGTCCCGACCGCGCCCTGGGCCCCTACCGACAGCGCCGGCAGGAGCATTTCATCCAGCCCGAACAGCATGTTGTATTTCCCGCCGTCCATCGCCACACATTGAGCAAAATCATCCAGTTCGCTGTGTGAGAATTTGGCGCCGGCAAGGTTCGGCATCGACCGCGACGCGGCCGTCAGCAGATCGGCCACGACAATGTCCACGCCCGTGATCCGGGGGATGTGGTAGTAGTAAAGCGGCGAATCCCCGCTGCAGAAGGTAATGTCCTGCAGGAACGCGATGAGGTGGTCCAGGGATGCGGGCTTGTAGTAGCTTGGCGGAACGGTGCTGATCGCGTCGGCGCCGATCCGGGCAGCGTGCTCTGCCAGAGACCGGCAATCGCGGGGATTGGTCCCCCCGACGTGAACAATCACGCGGAGCCCGGCCCGGCGTCCTTCCTCGCACCATCGCTGGGCAGCGGCCCACCGCTCATCACCGCTGAGGCTCACGCCCTCTCCGCTGGAACCGTTGACGAAGACGCCTGTACATCCCTGCGTAGCGAGAATGCCCGCGTAGTCGTCGATTCGGGACAGATCCAGCGAACCGTTGCTGTCCATGGGCGAAAACGCGGCCGCTATGAGTCCGTTGAAATTGCTTTTGCTCATGGTGTGAGTATATCGGGCCCGGCCGTCTCCGGGAAGATGCCGACGGCGGGTCACAGGTCGAGATGCTTGCGGAGGAACCTGCCGGTGTAGGAGTCTTCGTTGGCTGCGACGTCCTCTGGCGTGCCTTGGGCGACAATCGTCCCGCCGCCTTCGCCACCCTCCGGCCCGAGGTCGATGATCCAGTCGGCACACTTGATCACATCCATGTTGTGCTCGATGATGATGATCGTGTTGCCCATGTCGGCCAGGCGGTTCAGCACGTTCAGCAGGTTGTGAATGTCCGCAAAATGCAGACCGGTGGTCGGCTCATCCAGCACGTACAGCGTGTGGCCGGTCGCGGTTTTGCCCAACTCACTGGCGAGTTTCACTCGCTGGGCCTCCCCACCGGAGAGCGTCGTACTGCTCTGGCCGAGGGTGATGTAACTCATCCCGACGTCATTGAGGGCCTTGAGCAACTGCTTGGTCTTACGGAAGTTCTCGAAGAAATGCAGCGCCTCCTCCACCCGCATTTCCAGCACGTCGGCGATGTTCTTGCCGCGGTAGCGGACCTCCAGCGTCTCACGATTGTACCGCGTGCCCTTGCACTCCTGGCAGGTGACGTACACGTCCGGGAGAAAGTGCATCTCGATGCGTTTGACGCCCTGACCCTGGCAGGCTTCGCACCGGCCTCCCTTGACGTTGAAGCTGAAGCGGCCTGGTTTGTAGCCGCGGATCTTCGCCTCCCGCGTTTTGGCGAACAGCTGGCGGATCTGGTCGAACACGCCGGTATAGGTGGCCGGGTTGCTGCGTGGCGTCCTGCCGATGGGCGACTGATCGATCTCGATGACCTTGTCCACCCTGCCGACGCCCAGGATCTTCGAGTATTCGCCCGGTTTCTCCTTCGAGCTGTACAGGCGTCGCTTCAGCACCCGCAGAAGCGTCTGGTTAACCAGCGTGCTCTTGCCGGACCCGCTGACGCCGGTAACGCAGATGATCCCGCCCAGTGGGAACCTGATGTCCACTTTTCTCAGGTTGTGCTCGGAGCACTTCTTCAGCTCGATGCTCCTTTTCAGCACCATCTTGCGGCGCTGAGACGGCACCTCGATCTGCATCCTGCCGGAGAGGTATTTTCCGGTCATGGATTCGGCCGACTGCAGAACCTCATCCAGCGAGCCCTGTGCCACGAGCCTCCCGCCGTGACGGCCGGCTGCCGGTCCGATGTCGATGACATGGTCGGCAGAGCGTATGGTTTCTTCGTCATGCTCGACCACGATCACGGTATTGCCGATGTCCCGCAGGTGCTTGAGCGTGCGGATCAGACGGGCGTTGTCCCGCTCGTGCAGGCCGATGGTCGGCTCGTCCAGCACGTAGCAGACACCGACGAGCCCGGAACCGACCTGCGTGGCCAGGCGGATCCGCTGGGCCTCCCCGCCGGACAGCGTGCTGCTGGTGCGGTTCAGCGTGATGTAGTCCAGCCCCACATTGGCAAGGAAGATGAGCCGGTGATTGATCTCCCGCAGAATGGTCCGGGCGACCTCGGTCCGTTCCTCGTCCAGTTCGACCCCGCTGAAGTATTCCAGCGCATCGGCGATCGACAGCTGCGTCACGTCGTCGATGTTCTTGTCGTTGATGGTCACCGACAGTGACGCCAGTTTCAGACGGGCACCGTTGCACGAGGGGCACGGCTGCTCGGACATGTACCCGTGAAGACGCTGCTTGACATATTCGCTGTCGGTCTTCTCCCAGCGTCGGGTGAGGTTTGGCATGACGCCCTCCCAGTCGCCGTCGCCCTGCATGAGCTTTTTGCGATTGATTTTGCTGAGTTCATCGTACGTATCGTTGGGAGACACGCCGAACCGGCGGCAGAATTCGCGGATCATCCGGTTGTAATGGATGTTCATCCGCTTCCCGCCGTGTCGCCATGCATCGATGGCCCCTTGGCACAGTGCCAGTGACGGGTCCGGAACGATCAGCTCTTCGTCGAACTCCAGGATCGTCCCCAGCCCGCCGCAGCTGTCGCAGGCGCCGTACGGGCTGTTGAAGCTGAACATCCGCGGCGACAATTCCTCGAGGTTCGCCTCGGGATGGTGCGGACAGGCGTAGGTCGCACTGTAGAGCGTATCAACCCAGCCGACGTAGCGGTTCTTGCTGTCGCCGGGCTCGGGTTTCTCGGCATCGTCGGGCTCGTGACAGATGATGACCAATCCGCCGGCGAGTTCCAGAGCCGTCTCGATACTGTCGGACAGGCGGATCTCCACGCCCTTTTTCAGGATCAGCCGGTCGACGACGACCTCGATCTGGTGCTTCTTGCGCTTGTTCAGTTCGGGCAGGTTCTTCAGATCGTGAATCTCGCCGTCGATGCGGACGCGGACGAAGCCCTCCCGCTGGACGTGGCGAAGGAGTTCCTGGTGCTGCCCCTTCTGGCCGCGGACGATCGGCGCCAGGACCATGAATCGCGTTCCCTCGGGCAACTCGAGAATCCGGTCCACCATCTGGCTGACGGTCTGGGAGGTGATCTCCCTGCCGCAGATCCAGCAATGCGGAACGCCGACGCGGGCAAACAGCAGGCGCAGGTAGTCGTAGATCTCGGTCGTGGTTGCCACGGTGGAGCGGGGATTGGACCCGCCGCCCCGCTGTTCGATGGCGACCGTCGGTGGGAGGCCCTCGATGTGCTCGACGTCGGGCTTGGACAGTTGCTCAAGGAACTGCCTGGCGTAGGCAGAGAGGCTTTCAACATACTTGCGCTGCCCCTCGGCGTAGATGGTGTCGAACGCCAGGGAACTCTTGCCCGAGCCGCTCAACCCGGTAACCACGACCAACTGGTCGCGCGGAATGCGCACGTCAATGCTTCGGAGGTTATGCTCCTTGGCACCGAGGATCACGATCTCCCGCGGCTCGACCGAAGTGGGCACCTCGGCCGACGCCTGGTCGCCCCCATTCTGGGTCTGGGTTGTCCGGGTAATCTCACTCATTGGTAGAGAAACCCGGATTATACCTTTCTGCGAGAG
>JBKHHU010000275.1:0-3674 GCA_046539045.1 Phycisphaerae bacterium | reverse complement strand
AGCCTTTCAGGCTGAACAGCAACAGCTGCCCCCTGCAGGGGTGAACGACCAGAGCCGAGTTCCTGCCAGACGCGTAGGCCTTTTCTCTCTTGCTTTCCGGCCGCGGTTTCGGAAACTTGACCGACCATGAGCGATTTGGTGGGCAAGGTGAACCGCGGGCGGATCCTGATCTGTTCCGCGACGGTCGGCAGCGGGCACAATTCGGCGGCCTCGGCCGTTGAGCGTGCGCTGCATCGGGAGGGTTTGGGCAAAGACCTGCATCGCGTGGACGGGTTGCAGTTCTGCCCGCGGTATTTCCGCGCGTTCTACGCCGGTGGGTTTGCGTTGATGATGACGCGTCTGCCATGGCTGTATGGACTCGGCTTCAAGTTGACCAACCGCCCGCACACGCCGGATCGCGGACTCGGCGAGCGGGTGCGACTCTGGCACGAGCGGCGGGCGCTGTTGCGGTTCCGGCGGTACCTCCGCGACCTCCGGCCGGAGCTGATCATCCACACACACTTCCTCGCTTCGCCGGTTGTGGCGTGGATGATGGACCAGAACCGGCTGGAAACGACCCAGCTGGTGACGATGACGGACATCGAGCCGCACCGCTACTGGTATTCCGAACGGGTGAACCATTATTTCGCTCCGCACGAGCACACGACCGAAATGCTGAAGCGATGGGGGATCGACGAGTCGCGCATCACCGTCAGCGGGATTCCGATTCACGGCCGCTGGACCGAACCGCTGGACGTCGACCGTATTTACGATGACTGGAACCTTCCGCGGGACAAGAAGATCGTGCTGTTTTCCGGTGGGACGGAGTTTACCTGCGGGCCGGTGGTGAAGATGTGCAATGAGATCCTCCAGGCCCGGCGGGACACGTTCGTGGTCCTCCTGGCCGGGCGGAACAAGAAGCTGCTGTCCCGGGCGGCCCGCCATCCGGAGGCGGGCAACCGCCTGATGCCGGTCGGGTTTACCGATCGGAACCACGAATTGGTGGAAGTCGCCGAGTTGATGGTGACCAAAGCCGGTGGGATTACCACCGCCGAATGCCTGGCCAAGGGCACGCCGATGGTGCTCTACTGTCCGGTGCCGGGTCAGGAAGGCGGCAACGCCCGCTACCTCGCCGGGAAAGACGCCGCGGTGATCGCCCCGAACTACTCCGACGTTGCCCCCCGGGTGGCCGCCATGCTCGACGATGAGCAGCACCTTTTCGAACTGCGCCAGAACGCCCGCGACCTCTACCACCCCGCGACGGATCTGATTGTGGAGAAGGTGCGGAACGTTCTCACCGCAGATTGAGCGGGCAAGAAAGCCGTGACTGGCTGCGGGGCCCGATCTCACTACCCCGCGCGGGGTGTTCACCTCAGCTCATGCTTCTGACGCGGCTGCAGGCCGAGGCTATTTGCTTTTCAGGTGCTGTTCCAGATAGGACACCGCCATCGGCCAGGCGATCTTTGCCGCCTGCTGGTTCGCTCCATCCCGGCCTGATTGCTGCCGCATAAACCCGTGGCCGGCGCCTTCGAAGATTTCCGTGCGGTACTTCTTTCCGAGCTTCTCCATGGATTTCCGGGTGTCGGACACCGTGGACGTGACGCGGGCATCGTCCCCGCCGTACAGGCCGAGCACCGGGGCCCGGATGTCCGCGAGGGCCTGCTCGTCGTCCGGGGCCGTGCCGTAGAAGACCACGGCGGCGTCGAGTTTCGGCTGACGGGTCGCATAGAGGAACGCGGTTCGCCCGCCCCAGCAGAAGCCCATCACGCCGGTCTGGTTGGTGGAGGAGGAGAGTTTCCGTGCGTAGTTGCCCACCGCGTTGAGTCGGCGAACCACTTCGTCCGGGTCGAGTTGGCGGATCGCGGAGCGGGCGCTGTCTTTGGAGAATGTCTCGCTCCCCCCGCCGTCGGAGCCTTTTCCGCTGAGCAGGTCGGGCGCGATGGCGAGAAAGCCCTCCGCAGCCAACTGGTCGGTCACCGCGCGGATCCAGTCGGTCATCCCGTAGATCTCGTGGATGACGATCACGACCGGCGCGGGGCCCTCCCGCTGCGGATAGACGATCCACGATCGGACCGGCGTATCGCCCTCGCCTGCGGGCACGTCCACCCACTCCCCGTGGCGCGGTGAGTTCATCAAGGCGCTGCCGGCCTGTTCGCCTGACGGCGCGATGGAGTTCTTTCCCGGCTGGCAACCCGGCAGAACCGCCCAGGCCCCCAGCACCAACGCTGCACAGAGCATGATGTTGTGATGTTTTGCTTTCATGTTGGAATTATCGCAGGCGCGTCTGCACCAGACCACCCTGTAACGCTTGAGCGATCCATACAAGCCGCCCCGCGACGAATGCCGTATTTCCCCCAAGGCCGCGTGTACCCGCACCGCTTGCACCGCACCACCCAACCCGGTGCCCGCCGCTCATACCGCTCCCGCTCTTCACGCTCAGTCTCGGCCATGGTCTGTTTCCCACCCCCATCTTGCCAATGGCATAGGTGCGCGATATTCTCCGGATACGGGAGAACATGCAATGATCTGTAAACACGTCAATTACAAACTGGCCATCGAGGAATGGAACAACCTGCTTCGGTCGCAGAAACTTACCAAGAGCCGGAAGCGATTTGTCGAGAACCAGCTCAAGGGGATCAGAGCCGAACAGGATGTAGGATATCATCTTGGTCTTCGATTTCAGTCCAACCCAGACTTCGCCGTCTTCAACAACATCAAGATCCTCCACGGAGAGTACTCTGCCCAGATTGACCATCTGGTGCTGACCCGCTGGAGTGCATACTTCATCGAAACGAAGTACGTGAAGAAAAGGCTCAACATCAATGCCGACGGCCAGTTCGCGCGGAGGGACAGGCCCGGCAGGTATCACAACATCGAATCTCCCATAGAGCAGAACCGCCGACACGAACAGGTTCTGTTCGATCTTCTGCACTACCGCCGTAGCGATTTCATGGGTACGTTCCTCGGAATGCAGAAGACATTCAGGAATCTGATCGACGTGCAACATCTGGTAGCTGTGCCAGTGGGCACGTTGGTCGGTGGCAGGGGGAAACGGAACTTCAAACACCAGATCCAACCTGCCGATCAGCTACCGGAGGTGATCTTTCAGAGACACAAAGCTGTGAAGAGCGGCTTCCTCGAGGGTTTGTTGGCAGATGCTTTGTCTCCGGGACACGAAAAACGTCTCCCCGCTTTCAATGAAACTGAGTTCCAGGCCTGCTGCGACATGCTTCTGGGCGCCGATACCGCCCAGACCCCGCTGGAGCAGGTTCACGAGTTTATCAAGCAGTTGCCCGAACGCTCCGCCGTACCCGCCGGGCAACCCCAAACCGCTGCCGGCCCTGGCGGTAAACGCATGCCACCACCACCTCCCATCAAACGACGGGCAGAAACGCAACCCGCCATCGCGCCGTCAGCCGCGACAATCGAACCCACCGTCTCCGCCGACGCGCCCGCACCGGACTGCCCCGTCTGCGGCCGACAGATGACCCTGCGAACCGCCCGCCGAGGAAAAAACACCGGCCGACAATTCTACGGCTGCCCCGCTTTTCCGAAATGCAGAGGGATTGTAAATGTGGAATGAGCACCGCTCCCCTGCAGGGGCGACCAATGGCATAATCTGCAAATTTCCACGCGCCTATGAAACTACCGTCTACGGTCCCGCGTCTCTGCCGTGAGCAATCTGGAAGGTTGCG
>JBKHHU010000274.1:0-3687 GCA_046539045.1 Phycisphaerae bacterium | reverse complement strand
CCGAACATCCTAAATCCGACCCCGTCAACCGCCACGTTTAGATGCGTACGCCCTGTGTCGGCGGACAATAACGGTTGCAAATCGACACCGACACCCGTAGAGTAATCGCTTGGCCGGCGGTTCAGGATGGTCCGCACGGTGAGGATATACGGGCGTGAGGAGCTTATCTTGGGTGCCTCTGCCGAGCGAGATGACAATGTTGAACGGTTCGTCGAAAGCCTAAGCCGCGAAGACCGGATGCTGGTCGTGCTGAAGAACGAACTGTACGAAGGCAGCTGGGACGAAATGGTCGAAGATCTACGCGCCCGTCTGGAAGGGCGACCGTATATATTCAAGCTCGCCCACCGTATCACGGATGACCTCGAACGTATCCGCCGACTTCGCGATTTTGAGCGGGCCCACGAAGTGGATCTCGCCCGGTACATACACCTGGATTCATAGCCTCTTCCATAGTAAACGACAGTCAGCCGGGTCTGAGATTGCCTCGCTGTCGCCCCGGCTGGAAGCATTCGTGCGACGTCTCCGGACGTCGTGCTCGGCGAGCACCTGCTGAGGAGTTTCGCATGCGTAGTATGATCGGACTGACAATCGTTGCTGCCCTTCTGATGACCATGATCGGTTGTGCCGATCCGGTAGAGCCGAAGGGGGAATGGTATGGACTGACCCCTCCGTCCGAACTGGAACAGGTAGGGCTCGGGTACTACTGGGAATCAACCGTCAGCCTCCCCGAAGGCGAGCAGGTCCAGCGCATCCGCCTGCTGGACGAGAACGTCTACCTCCTGACCGACGCCAACCGGCTCGTCGCCATCGATGCCCGCACCGGCATCCGGAAATGGGATCAGGTTGTCGCAAAAGCCGGGCGTACCGTGTTCGCACCGACCCACGCCGACGCCGTCCCGCTGACCAAGACGGTCCCGGGCGTAGCGGAAATTCTCGAACGCTCTGAGGCAGCCGAGGCGCCCAAGCTGCCGACTCGTAACGTGGTGATGCTCAACACGCTGGACTACATGGTCGTCCTTGACCGTTCCACCGGAGAGCTCTTCCGCAAGACGGATTTCCGTTTCGCGGCCAATACCGGCATCGCCACCAATGGCAAGCTGGCGTTCCTGGGCTCGCACACAGGCAGGTACTATGCGGTGCTCGTGGATGAGGCTGAGATCCTCTGGACGCGAGCGGCCAAGGATATGATCACGGCCACCCCGGAATACTTTAAGGACAAGGTCTACGTCGCCAGCACCGACGGCACGCTGACCTGCCTGACGGCAGAGGATGTCATCCCGAAGGTCATGTGGCGCCAGCGGCTGGAGGCGGGAATCTTCTCGTCCTTCCATGTTGACGTTCGCGGCTGCTTCGTCCCGGGTGCCGATCAGCGTGTGCATGCCTTTGACCCCGCAGACGGCAGGAAGCTCTGGCCGGCGTTCTCCTGCAACGGCCCGTTCCGCAGCGGTGTGCAGGTGACCACGCACAATATCTACGCTTACGCCCAGGGCGACCGGTTCTATGCGATCAACCTCGCCAACGGCAGACAGCGCTGGGCGCACCCCGACCTGCGACTGATCGTGGCGCAGGTGGATGAAAACGTGTACGTGGTGGACAAGGACGGAGCCATGCACATCCGCAACGAGTTTACGGGTGAAGACCAGGCCACCATCCCGATGAAGGGTGACATTCTCATGGCCCGCAACGCGACCGTCCCGGCAGTCTACACCGCCACAAAGGACGGCCGCGTCTTCTGCATCCGCAAGACCGAAGCAGGTTACCTCAAACCCGAAGACCTCGGGATCAGCAACTAAGCGTTAAGCAAAAGACCGTCGGCGACTGCCGGCGGTGGAAGGGATCGCTTCCATGGAAGGTGTGAAGGTTCGTCGCGCTCTGATCAGCGTGTTTGACAAAACCGGAGTGGCTGATTTCGCGCGGGAGCTGTCGGATATCGGCGTGGAAATCATTTCCTCCGGCGGTACAGCCAAGGCGATCGAAGACGCCGGAATCGAGGTCCGGCAGGTCAAGGAATGGACCGGTTTCCCTGAAATGCTGGGCCACCGGGTGGTCACACTGCATCCGAAGGTTCACGGCGGCATTCTCGCCCTGCGTGATGACCCGGAACACCAGGCAGACATGGAGAAGTACGACATCGAGCCGGTTGACTTGGTCTGCGTGAGCCTCTATCCGTTCGAGAAAGCCATTTCCAAGGAAGGCTGCACGCTTGCTGATGCCGTGGAAATGATCGATATCGGCGGGCCCACCATGGTGCGGGCTGCCGCCAAGAACCACAAATACGTCACCGTGGTTACTGATCGGTCGCAATACGGAATGGTTCTGGACGAACTGCGGGGCAACGGTGGGCGGACCAGCTTCCAACTGCGGCAGAAACTCGCTCTGGATGCGTTCTCCCTCACCGCCCACTACGACAGCGCCATCAGCAGCTACCTTGCCGAGCAGACCGGCGAGCACATGCCCGAGCGCATGACCGTCAGCTACCGCAAGGCCTGCGATCTGCGCTACGGCGAAAATCCGCACCAGAAAGGCGCTTTTTACGTCGGCCACGAGGAGTCCGAACCCTGCATCGCCCGGGCCAGGCTTCTGGGCGGCAGGGAAATTTCCTACAACAACTACTTCGACGCCAACGGCGCGCTGGAACTGGTCAAGGAGTTCCCCGAACCTGCGGTGGCGATCATTAAGCACTCCAACCCCGCCGGCTGTGCCGTGGACGGCGACCTTGTAGAGGCCTACAGAAAAGCCTACTTCGGTGACGTGAACGCTTGCATGGGTGGGATCGTGGCTGTGAACCGGCCGGTGACGGTGGAACTGGCCCGGGCGATTACCGAGACCTACGCCCGCTGGGGCAAGCAGGCTGGGGCAGGCGGGTTCTTTGCGGAAATCATCATTGCGCCGAAGTTCGCACAGGGCACGCGGGAGATCATCCGGGCCAAAAAGAGCTGGGGGGAGAATGTCCGATTGCTGGAAACCGGCGAGTTGAGCAACAATCGCAACCGCGAGAAATTCCTGAAGTACGTCGTCGGCGGCATGCTTGTCCAGGACCGCGACACGCTTGGGTTGAACGAGGATCAGTGGAAGGTCGTCACCAGGCGGCAGCCTACTCCCGAAGAACTGGACGATTTGCGGTTCGCCTGGTTGGTCTGCAAGCACGTGAAGTCCAACGCGATTGTCCTGGCCAAGGACCTGGCCCTTCTCGGGGCAGGGGCCGGGCAGATGTCCCGCGTGAATTCCGCCCGTCTGGCTACGCAGATCGCCCGGAGCTACGGCGGAGGCGATGTCGTGGAGCTGAAGGGCAGTTCCTTGGCCAGCGACGCCTTCTTCCCGTTTGCCGACAGCCTCGAATGGGCCGCCGAAGCCGGCGCCACCGCGGTCATCGAACCGGGCGGAGCCAAGAGAGACGAGGAAGTCATTGCCAAAGCCGATGAACTGGGCCTGACGATGATTTTCACCGGGACCCGGCACTTCAATCACTGACGCAACACGTGCCGAGAATACGCATCGGGCGCGGCCGGGATATGTCGCGCCCGTTTTCCTGCGCCGGGACCGTCAGGTGGGGGCAATTCTCCGCAAAACCGGAATTCGCCGACCCTGCCGGGTTTATGTCCGTACGCGTAGCGCAGGTTTTACTTGACCCGATGAGGATGTAAGCGGAGAATGTCCCGTCTCTAATGTTACGAGAGCTCAATTGTC
>JBKHHU010000075.1:0-14422 GCA_046539045.1 Phycisphaerae bacterium | reverse complement strand
ATCTCGATTTTTCGCGGTTTGGATTGTTCGGCTTCCGGCAGCTCCAGGTGGAGTATGCCGTCGTTGAGCCGGGCTTTGATTTCGGACTCCTGGATCTCGCAAGGCAGGCTGAAGCTGCGTTCGACGCGGGTGTAGCGCCGCTCGTTCAGGTGACTCTTGCCCTGCGTTTCTTCCAGTTTTCGCTCTGCCGAAATGGAAAGCACGCCGTTGTCGATGTTGACGTCGACTTCCTCGGCCTTGAAACCGGGCAGTTCCGCGTCGACGATGATCTTGTCGTCTTCTTCGCGTATGTCGACCGGATAGTTGCCGGTCATGGATGCTTGTCCCTCGGCCGAAACGGGGCCGAAGAACTGCTCGAACATCCTTTCCATCGGCGTCAGGTTCTCCCTTTCGCGTTGTCTTCTCAGTGCAAGCGGAAGCATGGAAATTTCTCCTTTTAAGCCGGCTTGAGTCGGCGGCACCGCCTGCCGGCTGGGCAATGCCGCACCTTGCGTCTCATCCTGTGGGGGCCCTTGAACGGGACCCCGAAGTATTCACGGGAATACTATCGCCGCCGTTGAGGGCGTCCAATGGGAGACAAAAGGGTTTGCCGACGGGAACATAATGCAGACGGGATGGGACGAACTCCCACCGGCGCGCCGGTGAAGCGCACGAGAAAAGGCCGACGCGCCGTTTGCAGCACGCCGGCCCTGTGTCTGTCGCCAATGGACGAAATCAGCCCTTCGGGAGCCCTTCCTCGATCCAGGCGCGGGCTTGCCCAAGTTCGTCGTGGTCAAAGTATTTCACCTCGGCGCTGGTGAACGGCTTGCAGAAGATGCTCATGCCTTTCTCCCAGGTCTTCTCTCCGACGAAAGCGATCCGTTCGACGTCGTTGAAGTGTTTGAGGTCGACCTTGATATCTTCCCACAACCCTTCAATATTCCAGCCGTGGAAATCTTCCATCTTGACCAGGATCCGAAGCTTCCCGTACTCGTCGATCAGTCGTTCGATTTCGGGAACAAATAATTTGTAGTCCTCTTTGGTGAGCTTTCCGGACAGGTCCACTTCCAGAACTTTTCCGCCTGTCTCTTCAATCAGCTGAACAGTCATAGAACTCCTTTCGTCCTGCCGCCGGGCGGCGGCGGAGCTTATTGCACGTTGATACTCTTCCGGCCGACCCACGTTCCGTGCATGTTGCAGTTCTCGTAGGCACAGAGTTCCTTGGCAGGGCCTTCCAGCATGACTTCACACGTCATCTTTGGGTTGGCCTTCTGGGCCCGGAAATCCGCACGACAGATGAACGTGTCGTCGGCGTACAGATCGATAAACTCGATCCAGTGTTTGTGTTCGTTCGGATGGTCCTTGAGCTTGCCGACTTCGATGTTGACGGTAAACGGCTGGCCAACCTTTACCGAGTCGGGTGCTTCGATGACCGGAATGTGCTTCTTCTCCAGATCGGAGAGGTCGTTCATGTCTTCCGGTTCATTGACTCCGACAAACAGGTTCTTCTGAGGCATGTTTCTTCCTTTCGTCTGACATTCCACGTCATTTGAGCGAGAACGGCTCAGGAGCCCAGCCAGTTCTCCACGGCGTTCCTGAGCTTGGACAGGGAGCGGAACTCGATCTGACGGACGCGCTCATCGGAGAGTCCGACGATCTTGCCGACCTGCGAAAGCGTTTTCCGCCGGTCGCCCGAAAGCATCGGGAATCGCTTCCCGAGAATCGTATACTCGATCTCGCTGAGATTCGCGGAATTGTGCTGAAGGACCTGCCTGACCGCTTCGATGGCGGTATCCCGCTGGTCGTGGTGACGACGGTCGGGGAAGTCGCTTTTCTCCATCTCCGGTTCGAACTGGCAGGGGATGTGCTTGTGATAGGTCTTCGCCTTGCTTCCCAGGCGACGGAAGGCGGACAGAATCGCCCGGCAGGCATAGGTGGAGAATTTGAAGCCGCGTCCGACGTCGAAGTGCTCGATGGCTCGCATGACGGCCATGTAACCTTCACTCAGCAGTTCGGAAAACTCCACGCCGGGGATATTGGACCGCATGGCCATCGACGGTACGAGCGGGAAGTTCGCGTGGGCGATGGTTTCGCGGGTCTGCCGCGCCCGGCGGTGCCAGAGGCGGATCCGCTTCTTCAATTCGCGGTGATCGTATTTGCGTGCCCGCATCAGTTTGTCCAGACGGTATTTGGAATAGTTGTACCGCAGGAACAGGATGCGCTCCTGGCCCTTGGTCAGCGAAGCGCGCTTCTTGTAGCGGCTCTGCTTGTCGGGAGATTTACTCTCGACCTCCGGGAGGAGCGAATAGCGGGGCGTGTCAACGTCGAGACTGTCCGGGCCCCAGAGTTCAGCCTCGGCCTTGGCCGACTCGAACAGTTCATTTTCGACAAACTGCAGTTCTTCCTCTTTCATTCCCAACCGGCCCAGCACTTCGAGGCGCCACTCTTTGGAGGGGCTCTTGCGGGCACTTTCGCGGGTGGAAGTCTGCGTCGACTTATTCAATAGAGCGGTAGTCACGGTAAACAGTCCTTTCAGAACGGCTGATCAGGAAGTAAGTGAACAGGCGGCAGGCGGTGCGTTTCAGCACGAGTTGTCTGCCTGCCATTTCCGCATAAGCTCTCGCGGGAGAGCGTATTCGATGTTATTCAGATAACCGCGGACGGCGGTTTTCAAGCGATCGGAAGCCTCTTTCCGGCTCCGGCCGTAGACCTCGCAACCGGGAAGTCCGGGGAAACAGGCTTTGTATCCAAGGCTTTTCGTCTTGATGATGCGTGCTGTAGATTTCACAACCGTCTCCTTTTCTAAGCTTCGCTTGGAGTTGATTCTTGAGCAAAAGCGTTCGGGCTTCCCATCCAGGAAAGGATCTCAAGGGTTGCCAACCGCCTTCCCTTCGTACTGACATTGTTGCGATCCGATGGCGGCTATCAATCGGGGCGCAAACCGCTTTGCGGCGGGGTGAATGTTGGAAGCGGCGTGGGAGAATCTACTAAGTGAGAGTTGTAAGGGTAGTGTGTGAAAGGGTTTAACGTGTAGGTCCTCCGGCAGAGGTTTGTAGTCAATCATCCTGCTGCGAGGGCGAAACGCGGCGGATCAGCCATCGAACCAGGCAAGGGCCGGCCAGGCAGGTGGTCTACACAACGGGATTACCTCCGTCATCTGCTTCGGCGTCGGCTGCGGTGGCGTGGTGGTCGGTGGGTGTTACTGAACGGTATCCTCGGTCAGTTCCATGTGGTGCACTCTGGGCAGATTCAGCAGGACCTCGCCCACCTCCAGTGGATCGGTGTTCCTGCCGGACAGGCGGAAGCGGACCTGCTGGTGGTCGTCCGTATCGGCCACTTCCCAATCGACGCCCACCACGTGGATGCCGCGATCGCAAAGCGTCCGGCGAATCTCGCGAATACCGTCTGCGTTGGTTCTGTCCATGGTCACGATCGCCCGCCGGTACCAGCGTCGCGAGATGAACCGATCCACGTAGGTCAGCCCACCCAGCACCAGAAGGATCAGCAGTGTGGAAGCGAATCCGACTTCGAACATGCCGTAACCGGTCGCCAAACCGACCGCAGCGCAGCACCAGAGGCTCGCTGCCGTCGTCAGCCCCTGAACGCCAACGCCCTTGACGATGATCGTCCCGCCACCAATGAACCCGATCCCGCCCATCACGCCGTAGGCGATGCGGGTCGGGTCGATCTGCACGTAGTCGGCCGCTTCTGTCGCCCAGTCTGTGTACGCGAACTGCAGGCCCACGGACATCGCAATCGCGGCACCGAGGGCCACCAGCATCTGCGTACGAAAGCCGGCGCTCCTGCCGCGATGCTCCCGCTCCAGGCCGATCAGCCCGCCAAGAATCGCCGCCGCCACCAGTCGCGCTATGATCTGCAGGTACCACGGCAGGTCGGACAAGAGTTCGGACAGGTACATCAGGTATCCTCCTCGTGGACCGGCAGGAGCGTCTGCATCACGTCATCAAGTTTGGCTACAGCCAGACCGATGCAGGTGTCTGCCGCCCCGTAGTACATCCACAGCTCATCCCCGCGCCGCAGCAGTCCGGTGGGGAACACCACGTTCGGCATCAGCCCGGTCGTCTCGTAATCTTCGGTCGGTTTGAAGATGCAGCCCTTGCTCCTCCCCCGCACGCGGTGCGGTTTGTCCGAGTCCAGCAGGGCGGTCCCGACGCGGTAGACCCGGTTGCCGCCGTACATCTTCACCCCGTGGTACAGCAGCAGCCAGCCCTCGTCGGTCTCCACGGGCGGCGGACCGGCACCGACGGTCACCGAGTCCCAGTCGGCGCCCTGGCCTTCGGGCAGCACGCAATGCGGCTCGCCCCAGTAGATCAGGTCCTGCGAGTGGGCGATCCAGATGTTTTCCAGACCGTTGCCCGCGCTGGGGCGGTGCAGCGCCGTCCACCGGCCATGAATCTTCCGCGGAAAAATGGCAGCATCTTTGTTGTTGGGCGAGAAGATCAGGCCCACGCGTTCCACGGTTTCCAGGTCGTCGCTGCGGGCCAGCCCCACGGCGGCCCCTCCGGGCGAATAGGCCGTGTAGGTGATGTACCAGCGCTGCTCTTCCTCCAGATACACCACGCGGGCATCCTCGCAGCCCCATTGCTCGTACTTCATGTCCGGCAGCCCGTGCTCGATCAGCGGTTTTTCGCTGAGCTCCCAGCAGTCGACACCGTTGGAACTGCGGGCGACGTGGATGTCCGACTCGCCGGTGTTGCGTTCGATGCGCACGAGCAGGACGACCTGTCCGTCCTGCTCGGTCGCACCGGGGTTGGTCACGGCCTCTGCCAGCATGGGTGTATCTTCGGCAGTGATGATCGGATTCGTTTCACACCGCTGAAAGATGCCTTGCATAGCAGGTTCCTTTGCTGACACAGGACGGTTGTGGGGCATGGCCGTTACGATGACTTCTGCGTGGCGCCTTCCGCGGACTGGTACTGCCCGCCGGAGGCCATTTTCGTCTGTTCGATGAGTCGCTTGCAGAACGCCGGCAGGTCGTCGGGGCAGCGACTGGTGATGAGCTTCTCGTCGACGACGACTTGCTCATCGTGATAGTTGGCGCCTGCTGCCTTGATGTCGTCCCGGATGCCCTGCCAGCAGGTGGCGTCTTTGCCCTTGAGCACGTCGGCAGAAATGAGACTTTGCGCCCCGTGACAGATGGAGGCGATGGTCTTGCCGGAGTCGGCCATCTGCTTGATGACGGAGATGGCTTTGTCGCTGAGACGGACCTTCTCCGGGGCGCTGCCGCCGGGCAGTACGAGCACGTCGAAATCCGAGGCATTGATGTCGTCGAAAGTGCAGTCGGCCTCGAAGGAATACCCGTGTTTGCCCGAGAAGGCGCCCTTTTCGGGAGCGGCGAGCGTCGTCTCAACGCCTTCTTCCTTCATGCGGTAGAGGGGATAGAACAGTTCGCTGTCTTCCACGCCGTCGGCTGCGAAGAACAAGGCTTTCATAATGTTTTACTCCTGCGGTTGATGGTCGATTGAAGTTGCAATTGTTGACACCGCAGAAGTATATGCGCCCGCTCAGACGCTATCGAACGCGGGCGCGGGCTGTTGGAGCGAGTGACAGAACTCCTTTCCGGTTCAACCGGATGCAATCGTCGCTGCCGGCAGGCGTATCTGTTCAGCAGGAATGCAGGAGATGCTGAACAGCGGGAAAGGCGCAGGCTAAACACGTACCGGCAGGCAGGTGGTCGTCTTGTCAGGAACGCTTTGGCCGACGGTGAATTTGAGAATTACTCCTGTGACTCACTCCGGACGGTTTCGTTCCCGGACCGCGCGGATTCCTGTTCGGGCACGGCGTCGGGCGGTTCCTTCTGCTCCTGTCCCTGCTGCCTGTCGCGGCGGTCTTCTACCTCCTGTCGCCGACGGTCTTCCTGCTCTTCCCGGGCGGCTTCGCGTTTCTGCTCGCTGACCGCTTCGGCGTGGGCCTGATCGCCCTGGCCTCCGGCCCGTCGGGTATCCAGTTCCCGCATCGCGTCCCGCCGCCCGTACAACACCAGTTCGTCGCCGGGTTCGATTTCCGTGCTTCCGCGGGGGGCTCCGATGTAGTTCCCGTTGGACCGGTGAATTCCGAGCACGATGATTCCCTCCTCGGCGAGGTCGCACTGGTTGAGGGTTTTGCCCGCGACCCATTCGCCTTGGCGTGCGCGGATCTTCATCACCCGGTAATCGCCGCTGACGCGAAGCAGGTCCGGGTAGTCCAGCACTTCCAGATGGCTCCATCGCTTCATGGCCCACGCCATCACCCGCTTGAGCAGCCCGCTGATGTAGTGGCTGCGGGCCAGCAGGTACAGCACGATAAGACCCGCCAGCAGAAACAGCAGGCGGATCAGGCGGCTGTTGGGGTTGCCTTCCTCCACGAACGACAGCAGCAGCGAGATGATGACCGTCACCAGCCCGACGCTACGGACGATCATGAGAATCGTGACGATGCGACGACGGACCGGGTCGTTCACCACGCTTTCAGCTTCGGACGTGGTAAACCCCGTGCCGGTGAAAGCCGACCGCGCCTGGAATTCCGCGGCCTCCCTCGACAGGCCGGTGATGATCAGGGCTTCGGTCGCCAGCTTCGTAATCAGCAGCGACAGGCCCAGCGTGATCAACAGGATGACAATTCCGACAATGCCGACAAGCAAACGTCACGTTCCTTTCCATGCGTGATCCGTGGATCGAAGGCCCGGCTTCCGCTCCGGCCGGCGGGCCGACGGTTCTCCGAACTTGCTTCGAGCGTTCCTACCGCCCGGCGTTGTCTTCCTGTGCCTGGAGTTTCTTCAGCTCCTCCAGTGCGTTTTTCAGGCGGTCCAGCGCCTGGGATGCCTCTTGGAACCTGCCCTCGCCGGTCAGGCGCTGATAGTCACTGAACGCCCGGCTGGCTCGGCGGATCGCCTCGGCTACGTCGGGTGCCCGGACCGGCCCCGTGGTCGGCTGGGTTCCCGGCAACGAGGGCGTACCTTCCAGCAGGCCTTCCAGGGCATCCTCAAAGGTCTCCCCGTAGCTGAGGTTGTCCCGGTGCATCAGCACGACCAGCCGCAACTCAGGATACGCGCTGGTCTCCGCCTGCAGGTAGATCGGTTCAACGTACAGCAGCGTGTCGGCCACCGGGATCGCCAGCATGTTTCCGCGGATGACCTTGCTCCCGCGCTGGTCCCAGAGACTCAGTTGGCCGGAGAGGAACGAATTCTGGTCAATCTTGGTCTCGACCTGTTGCGGGCCGAGCATGCGTTTGTCTTTCGGGAACTGATACGACAGGAACCTGCCGTAGTTTTCATCGTCGCACATGCCGGCGATCCATCCGATGAGCACCTGTCGGTTCTTCGGCGTGAACGGCTGGATCAGCACGTATTCGAGGCGATCGGAATCCGGCGGCTGCCAGATAATGTAGTACGGCTGGACCGGCTGGACCCACTGGTAATACTTCTCGGTCGCGCGGACCCAGAGGTCTTCCTGATTGTAAAAGACCTCCGGGACGGTCATGTGGTACTTGGCATACATGAGCCCCTGCAGCAGCAGGAAGTCCTCGGGATAGCGGATGTGCTCTTTGAGCGGCTGGGGCATGTCCTGGCGGTCCTTGAACATGTCCGGGAAGATGTTCCGCCAGGTCCGGATGATCGGGTCGTCCGGGTCGAACACGTAGAAGTCGACCGAGCCTTCGTAGGCGTCCACGACCACCTTGACGGAGTTGCGGATGTAGTTCTTCCCGGCGAATTTGCCCAGCACGTTTCGGCGGCTGGGCCTGCCGGCGCCGCTGTCCATCGTTTCGCTTCCGCTGAACGGTTCGCTGTAGGGGTACCGGTTGGTGGTGGTGTAGGCATCCACCATCCAGTAGAGCTTGCCGTCGGCAAGGACGATGTACGGGTCGTTGTCCAGTTGCAGGAAAGGCGCCAGCGTCTTGATCCGCTCGCGGATATTCCGCCGGAACATGATCCGCGTACCTTCCTGGGGATACTCGCTGACCAGCAGGCTTGTTCCGCCGAACTGCCAGCCGAACAGGAACTGTCGCCACAGCGACCCCATCGGCACGCCTCCGGTCCCGTCGTAGCGGTTGTAAACGTTCTGGTCGCCGCTGGGGTAGTCGAATTCCTGCTCGCTGGAGTTGACCACCGCGTAGGTGTCGGTGAGTTCGCCGTAGTAGATTCGCGGCTGATCGATCTCAAGACCCTCCGCCGTCGACTTCGGCGGGATGTCCCGCACGAGCAGATCGGGCAGGCCCTCGGGCGTGAACTTGTTGACGGCCGTCAGCGTCACGCCGATCCCGTGGGTGTACTTGAAGTGTCGGTTGACGAACGTCTGGCTGGGCCCGGGCAGGTTGCTCAACTCCATTTCGCGAGCCGAGATCATCACCTGCCGGTACTCACCGTCGATGGTATAGCGGTCGATGTCCACGTCGTGGAACTGGTAGTACAGGCGGATTTCCTGGAACTGGCGATAGACGGCCATCAGTGCGCGGTAGTCCCACAGGCGGATGTTATCGAACAGGGCCTGATTCTGCTGCACTGTCTGTCGCGAGAACTGCTTGGACGCGGGGAACTCGCGCTGCTCTGCCTTCTCCAGCCCGAACGCTTTGCGGGTGTATTCGATGTTGTGTGAGATGTACGGCTTTTCGTAGGTGATCTCGTTCGGCTCGACCAGCAACCACTGGAACAGCCCCGGTACGATGCCCAGGATGATCACCCACAGCACCGCCAGCACGCCCCCGGCCAGCAGGAGCGTGGCAGGGTGAATGAACGAGGCGCTGAGGTTTCGCTCACTCAGTTGCCGGCGGAGCCGCTTCTGGAGCCCGCCGGCGTGCATCGGCAGCAGGAGCACGGTGATCGCCAGCAGCACCACCAGAACGATCATGATCCAGTAGACCGGCAGGCGAACGTGGACATCGGTCCAGCCGGCGCCGCGAACCGCGCCCCACGTGGAGTACATCAGCTCATAGCGGTCCAGGAACAGCCCGAAGGCCACCGTCAGGAGCAAGGCGGCCATGGACAGGTACACCGACAGCGGCCGGGGGCGGATGTGGTGCCGGTTCGTGTCGTCCGCCTGGTAGGACACCAGGATGTTCTGCCCCACCCGGAGAAACAGCGACGCCAGCGATGCCAGCAACGCCAGAACAGCCAGCCCCGCAAGAAACGCGTGCAGCGATTCATACATCGGAAGGCGGAAAAGGTAGAACCCCACGTCCTTGCCGAGGATCGGGTCAGCGACGCCCGCGTCCACTCCATTGATGTAGAGCAGGACTGTCTGCCAGTTGGCGTGTCCCCATTGCCCGCCGATGTACCCAGCCACGACAACCGCCACTCCGCGGATGATCAGGTGCTTTTTTCCCAGCGACCACGTCAGCAAACCGACGATCAAGGCCGCTGCGAGCACGCCCCCGATCGTTGCCAGAACCTGTGCCCATACGCTCGTCCAGAACCGCCCGCCGTATCCGAGCTGCTGGAACCAGAGCATGTCCGCCCAGAACCCCAGCAACCAGAAGAACAATGCCGTGCCGATCCCGATCAGCACGCCAATGCCTCCCAGCCAGACGCACCGTTTGCGAATCGCCAAGGCGATCACGCCTGCAGCGATTGCAATGAACACAATGATCAACGCCGAATACATGCTGTCCCTTTCGGATGGCTTCCCGGACCTGTCCGCGCCGTTATGCAATTGTAGTGGGTCCGGTTGCCCGGCTCGACTTGGAATCCCGCACCGGCGGGGTAATACAATTTACCGTATGTCATTTTCACAGCAGACGAAAGGCTCAACATGCCGGAACTCCCGGACGTAGCCGGTTTCAAACAAACGATAGATGCCAACGCGCTGCACAAGAAAATTCTCAAGACCGAGGTTCTCGACCGGCGGCTGTTGTTCGACGCGACGCCCCAGAGACTTGCTGCCCGAGTCACCGGAGCGGAATTCGCCGGTTCCACTCGTCACGGAAAATACCTGTTCCTGGACATCAGCAAAGGCGGATGCCTGGTTCTGCATTTCGCGATGACCGGTCAGCCGGAAGTCGGAAAATTTGAGGACGGTCTGCCCGAATACACCCGCGTCGCTTTCCATTTTCCTGCCGGCTGGTCGCTGGCGATCGTGAGCCGACGCATGCTGGGCAAGGTCGGCTGGGTCGAAGATATGGAGAGCTTCCTGGATGAGCAGGGCCAGGGGCCCGACGCCTTGAGCGACCGGCTGACGAAGGAACGTTTCGTCCGGATGGTCCGCTCCAAAGACAAGATGGCCAAGTCGGCCCTGATGGACCAGTCCTTCATCGCGGGGATCGGGAACGTCTGGGCCGATGAGATCCTCCTGCAGGCGGGGATCCACCCCGAAACGCCTCTGAGCAACCTGGCCGACACGCAGATCGACGCGCTCTACACCACCATGCGCCGGACGCTGCAAGCCGGTGCCAGACACGGCGGGGACGTCGGAAGCATGAAAGGCAGGCAACTGATAGGCCGGCGAGGACCCGACGGTAACTGCCCCCGTTGCGGCGGAAACCTAAAGGAAACGAAAGTCAACAACCGCACCACGTGGTTCTGCCCGGCCTGTCAGGAGGCTACCTGAAGCCGGTCGGAATCAGCCAGGAGTGACCAATGGAAAATTCTCAGATCGCCGACATCTTTGACCGGATCGCCGACCTGATCGAACTGCAGGGCGGCAACCAGTTCCGCATCCGGTCCTACCGCAACGCCGCCCGGACCGTGCGGGACATGACCGACCGCCTGGCTGATCTGGACAAGGAGGATAAGGACCTGTCCACGCTGCCCAATATCGGAGACAAGACCGCCGACAAGATCCACGAGATTCTGGAAAAGGGTACCTGCAAGCGGCTGGAGGATCTGAAGGATGAAGTGCCCGAGGGCCTGCCCGAGCTGATGAAGGTCCCGAACCTCGGGCCGAAAAAGGCGATGAAACTGCACGAGGAACTCGGCGTCAGCAGCCTGGAGGAACTGCGGAAAGCCTGCGAGGAGGGCAAGGTCCGCCACGTGCCGAACATGGGTGAGAAGACCGAGGAGAAGATCCTCCAAGGCCTCAAGACGCTCGGAGCAGGGCTCGGCCGGTTCCTGCTGAAGGACGCCCGCGACTACGTTGACTCGCTCAAGAAGCACCTGGACGGGTGCGAGGCGCTCGAGCGGTACGAGATCGCCGGCAGCTACCGGCGCAGGAAGGAAACCGTCGGCGACCTGGACGTACTGATTGAGGCGACAGACCGATCCACGGCTGCCGATGAGATACTCGAGTACGAGAACATCGACAGCGTCGACAGCAAGGGAAAGGAGAAGCTCACCGTCCGACTCTCCGGCAATATGCAGGTGGACTTCCGCTTTTTCGAATCGCACAGTTTCGGGGCTGCGATGATGTACTTCACCGGGTCCAAGGCACACAACATCGCGCTGCGTCGGCGGGCGATCGACCGCGACTGGAAGCTCAACGAGTACGGGCTGTTCAAGGGCGACGTCGGCGGCCGAAAGCAGCAGAAGCAGAAAACCGACGCCCGCCTGGCTGGGAGCGACGAGGAAAGCCTCTACCACCGGCTTAACCTCAAGTGGGTTCCGCCGGAACTGCGGGAGGACCGCGGGGAGATCGACGCAGCGGCCGAGGACCGCCTGCCGAAGCTGATCACGCTGGACGACATCCGCGGCGACCTGCAGTCCCACTCCACCGAGAGCGACGGAAACGAATCGGTTTCGGACATGGCCGCCGCGGCGCGGGATCGCGGGCTGCAGTACCTGGCCGTCACCGACCACTCCAAGCGCGTCACGATGGCCAAGGGGCTGGACAACGACCGCTGCAGAAAGCACGCCGAGCACATCCGGCATGTGAACGCCGGGATGAAGGACTTCTGGCTGCTTGCCGGGATCGAGGTGGACATCCTCAAGAGCGGCAAGCTCGATCTTGATGAGGACGTGCTGGCCGACCTGGACTGGGTGATCGCCAGCATCCACTACGACCGAAACCTGTCCGAGAAGGACATGACCGAACGTTACCTGTCGGCCATCAAGAGCGGTGTGGTGCATGCACTGGCCCATCCGCTTGGGCGGATCATAGGCCGGCGGGACCCGATCAGCTTCGACGTGGACAAGGTCTTCCAGGCCTGCAAGGACCACGACGTGATCGTCGAGATCAACGCAGCCCCCGACCGGCTGGACCTGCCGGATACTTACGTAAAACGCGCCAAAGAGATCGGGCTTACGATCAGCATCGGCACGGATGCCCACAAGTTCAGCGATCTGGACTTCATGCCGTTCGGGATAGACGTCGCCCGTCGCGGCTGGCTCGAGAAAGGCGACGTGGTCAACACCCTGACCGCCAAACAACTCAAAAAGAGACTCAAGCGGGACTGAACCATGAGTGACCAGACCGACATACAGGAAAAAGTCGACGACATGAACAAGAAGGAGGCACGCAAGCGGGCGAAGGAGCTTCGCGAGCAGATTGAACATCACAATCGCCTCTACTACGTCGAGAGCGATCCGGAAATCTCCGACGCCGAATACGACGATCTGAAGAATGAGCTGATCGCCATCGAAGAGAAGTACCCGGACCTCCGGACCGCCGACAGTCCGACCCAGCGCGTCGGGGCAGAGCCGCGCGAGGAACTCGGCAGCGTCGAGCACGAATCGCCCATGCTCAGCCTCCGGTCGATTAATGACGAGACACAGTTCCGCCGCTTCTACGAAACCTGCCGGGACGAGCTGGACAAGAATAACGTTCACCTCGTGGCCGAGCCGAAATACGACGGGCTCAGCGTCGAGCTGATCTACGAAGACGGCTCGCTGGTCACCGCCTCGACCCGCGGCAACGGCCTGGTGGGCGAGAATGTCACCGACAATCTCAAGACGATCCACGAGGTCCCGCTGAAGCTCACCGAGGACGCCGACGAGCCGATCCCGCGTCACCTGGTCGTCCGCGGCGAGGTTTACATGCCCAAGGGCGCGTTCGGCGAGTTCAACCGGAAGCAGGAGGAGCAGGGCAACAAGACCTTCGCCAACCCGCGCAACGCCGCGGCGGGCAGCCTCAGGCAACTGGACTCCGCCATCACCGCCGATCGTCCGCTGCGGTTCTTCTGCTGGGAGATGACGCCCGACTCCACAGGCCTGCCCGAATCCCACTGGCAGGCGCTGAAGAAACTTCGCAAACTCGGCTTCCAGACCAACCCCGAGCCGACGCTCTGCAAGTCGCTGGACCAGGCGATCCAGTGGTACAACGACATGGCCGGACGCCGAAGCAAGCTGGATTACGAAATCGACGGCTGCGTGTTCAAGGTGGATCGTTTCGCCGACCGCGACGAACTGGGTGTGCGCTCGGCCAACCCGCGGTGGGCGGTGGCGTGGAAGTTCCCCGCCCCGCGCAAGCCGACCCGGATCAACGAAATCAAGGTTTACGTCGGGCGCACCGGTGCGCTGACGCCGGTGGCGCACATCGAGCCGATCCAACTCGGCGGCGTGCAGGTCAGCAACGTTTCGCTGCACAACCAGGACGAGATCGACCGCAAGGACATCCGCGTCGGCGACTGGATCGTCGTCGAACGGGCCGGGGACGTCATCCCGCACGTGGTGGAGGTCCAGAAGAGTAAACGCAACGGAAACGAAAAGAAGTACACGCTCCCGAACAAGTGCCCCGCCTGCGGGGAAGAGGTCTCCAAGCCCGAGTCCGAGGCCGTCACGCGATGCACCAACACCGCCTGCCCGGCCCAGCGGAAACAGAGCATCACGCACTTCGGCTCCAGGCCCGCACTGGATATCGACGGGCTCGGCGACAAGCTCGTCGAGCAACTGGTCGATCGGGAGGTCGTCGCCAGCCCCGCCGACCTGTACGAACTACAGCCGGATGACCTGACGCAACTGGAACGCGTCGGCGAGAAGAGCGCCAAGAAGCTCATCGACGAGATCCGGAAGACCACCGACACCGCCACGCTCCCGCGACTGATCTACGCGCTGGGCATCCCGCACGTCGGGCGAAGCGTCGCCGGCGACCTGGCCGAGCAGTTCGGCTCCATGGACACACTCGCCCGCGCCGGCAGGGACGACCTGATGCAGATGTCCGGCATGGGCGACAAGATGGCCGACGCCATTCTCGACTGGTTCGACAACGACGCCAACCAGCGGCTGATCAAGCGTCTGAAGGATCACGGCCTGGATCCGAAAGTCGAGCGAACGGGCAGCCGCCTGAAGGGCAAGACGCTCGTGCTGACCGGTTCGCTGAAGTCGATGACCCGCGACGAAGCGAAGGACGAGATCCGCAAGCAGGGCGGTAAGTCCCGTTCCAGCGTCTCCAGCAACACCGACTACCTCGTCGTCGGCTCCGAGCCGGGCGATCGCAAAACCACCGACGCCGAAGAGAACGACGTCGAGCAGATCGACGAAGACAAGTTCCTCAAGCTCATCGGCAAGAAGTAACTCCCCGCCGACGCCGGCCCACCGCTGAAACAACTCCCCCAGCCGCTTTGCCCAACGCGAGGCGGATCC
>JBKHHU010000273.1:0-3718 GCA_046539045.1 Phycisphaerae bacterium | reverse complement strand
TCGAGTCGGCCGCCCCGGACTACGCGGCCCCCTGACCCAAACCACATGCGCCACGATCGTGTAGGCCGGGGTAATTGCTCGCCCCGGCCTACACACCATCGTGCACACGGTTCCGTATACGGCGGTTCAGCAGGTGCTCGCAAGTCGTCGATGCTCCGCGAGCAGGCTCACGAGTCCCATGCAACGCACCAACGTTACACCTCCAAGTCAACGCGCCATGCCCGGAGCCTCAAACGATCGGCCGGTCGGTACGCCTTGGCGCACCAGCCGGCCGGGCGTGGCGGTTGTCGACCCTCTTGCCTGCTTACTCGGCCGGTTTCCCGATGCAGTACAGGTGCGTCGCGGACTGGATGAACAGCCTGTTCCCGTGGGGCACCGGGCCGCTGTTGGCACACCCGAAGTGGGCGAGGATCGTGGTATACGCTCCGGCAATCGGCTTCTTGTCAAGCCCGTGGGGCGTAAGGAAGCGGTCGAACGACAGGTCGGCGGGCAGTTCCCTGCTGACCAGCAGGTTGTCGGTCGAAACCACCTTCGGCCTGGCCGGGTCCGAAATGTCGATGACGGAGAAGTTCATCGTCGCCCATCCGTCGACCCTGCCCCGTTTGACAAACCCGGTCCCCATGCCCGGGCTGCCTGAAATCGCAAACCGCCCGGCGATGATCACCGAATCGCCACGGATGGGGTATTTCGCGACCATCTTGCCGGTGGCGGGATCGACAATTGCCTGGTTTCGCGCGTCAATGACCACGGCGGGTGAACACGCCGACGGCATCCTGCTCAACTGTTTCTCGCGGAGCTGATCGAGCCTGAGCTTCCGTGCGTCGGTGACCCTGACCATCTCCGGGTCGCTCAAATGCAGCCGGGCGCTGTGCGTACCGTACTTCCGCCCGTCACTGCTGAACGAGGCGATCAGCGTGTTGTTGACGAATCCGGGACCGGCGGAATAACCCCGGGTCCTCAAAACCGGACCGAGGTCCTTCCCATCCGATGCGCGCAGCACGCGAAACTGGCCCTTGTAGCGGGCGATGACGGTGTCCACCGTCTTGCCATTGGTCTCAAACTGCATCGGGCGGATCGACGTGTAGGTGACCTTCGCCCAAGCGGTCCCGCCCTCGGTCTCCCATACGGTTTTCCCGGTGGCCGTGTCCAGCGCCACCAGACCGGACTTCTGCTCGGGTGCGCGGTAGAGAACCAGCCGGTTACCGATCAAGGCCGGGCTCGCGTAATACATGGACCTGCTGGACTCGCCTCGAATCTCCCGCGCCCAAACGCGCCGGCCGTCCAGCCTGTAGCAGGCGACCTGCCCCTGCCCGAACGTGACGTACACGTGCTTGCCGTCGCTGACCGGTGCGGGCATCGCCAGCCCGGTATAACCGCTGAACCAGACGTTGAACAGCGACCCGTACTTCTGCATGAACGCATTCTTCAGCTCGTTGAACGGTTGATTGAGGCGCCGGGAATCTTGATCGCGGACGCGTTCGGCAATGTCCTCCTTGATCGCCTCGCCGATCGCGGCCACCTTGGGAGCGAAGTCCGGCTCCAACTCCTTCATCTGCTTTTCCATCGCGATCAGAGCCGCGTCAAGTTTCTTGTACAGGTCCGGGTGCTTCTCGCGGGTGACGGTCTTTTTCTGCTTGGTGAACCCGTGGTGGCGGTGACCCATCAGAGAAGGCACGGCCGAGCCTGCCGCCCAAACCAGCGTCATCGTCTCGGCGATGCGGTCTGCCTCGGCTTTGCTCAGATTCTCGCGACAATGAAACGGCGAGAGCTCATCCTTCCAGAGGATCTCGCCCGTCTGGCCGTCGATGCAGGCGACCCACCACGGGTGGCACTTGACGATGATCCGCAGCTTGCCGTCTTCGGTCCGTACCGGAAGCGGCTGGGAGAGCGACCACCCGGGCATGGGCGTCTTGAAGCGGATGTTGACCGCGTTGTCGTCCTTGAGCGTCAGGTCCTTCCGTTTCTTCAGGCGATCCCACTTGTCCCGAACAGCGATCTCCGCCTGCTCGACCGTGCCGTCACTGAACTTCAGCGGAGGCGTCGCGCCGGGGAACCAGCCGTTCTGGCAGCCGCGATAGCCCAAGGGACGATCCGGGCTCGGTCGGAATTTTGCGTGCCCGAAGGGGTACTCCCCGGCAACCACTTCCGGCCAATTGGCGGGAAGTTCGGTACCGTCGGCGGTCTTCACCATCTTCGGTTGCTCACCACCCGCCGATACCGACGATGTAAAGAGTGTGAACGAAGCCGCAAGAGCGAGCACGATCGGAAAACGTCTGATTACAGGAATCATCGCTGCCTCAGTCAATCTGTTTCCAAGGGAATTGAACTCTGGAGAAGATACAAGATGTCACCCGGGCTGCGAAACCCCATATCGCGGCAGATATTGCCGTAATCGCGTCAATTCGGTTGCGTGCAAGGTTTCCGGATGTGTAGAATCCTGCCATGAGCGAACCGCTTCCCACGGGTGCCTTCGGGCCTGTCCGCAAAGATGTGTTGGTCCAGGTGGACGAGATGACCAACTACGGCCGGGGCGTGCTGCGAGGAGTCGTCCGGTACAACAAGGACCATCAGCACCGTTGGCAGCTTCACGGGCATCCCCATCATGTGACTCCGCAGGTTCCCGATCCCCGACGATGGCGCGGCCATGGGATCATCGGACAGTTCGGCAGGGACCACGGGCTTCCGAAGCAGATTCCCACTGTCAACGTTTCTTCCGCCAACCCGCCGAGCGGAATTCCCGCAGTGCTTCTGGACAATGAAGCCATCGGTCGTCTGGCGGCAGAGCATCTGCTGGAGCGAAACCTCAGGAATTTCGGATTCGTCGGAATACGCGGGATGCACTATTCGGCTCTCCGCCGAAGCGGCCTGTTGGGGCGGCTGGCGGAGGAGACCGGGGAACTCTCTATCGCGGAATTCTACCTCCCGTTGGGGCTTTCCCATGAGACCGAGATTGAGCTGGTCCGACAGTGGATAGCCCAACTGCCGCGTCCGGCGGGCATCGTAGCGGTTGTCGACGCCCTCGCATGGCGGGTGCTGGAAGGCGGACGGGCTGCCGGACTGGCCGTGCCGGAGCAGATTGCGGTGCTGGGGGTGGACGACGATTGGCTGCTGTGCGAGGTGGCCGCCCCGCCATTGTCCAGCGTTCATGTACCGTCCGAACGCATCGGTTACGAAGCGGCCCGGCAGCTGGATGAGATGATGCACGGCGGCCCCCGGCCGGAGACGCCGATACGGCTGGGCCCGACGGGGGTGACCGTCCGCCGGTCTACGAATATGCTTGCCATCGAAGATGAACTCGTTGCCCGGACGCTGTCGACTATCCGCTCCTGCCCACCGGCGGAGATGAATCTCCCGGGGTTGTTCGATGCTTTGCCCGCGTCCCGCCGCGTGATCGAACGTCGCTTCAAAGCGATCATGAATCGCACGGTCTGGCAGGAATGGAACCGCCACCGGCTTCAGCACGCCACGGAATTGCTGTCCCAGACAGAACTTTCGCTTGAGCAGATCGCAGCCAAGGCCGGTTTCTCTGATGCCAAACAACTCGGGGCCGCCTTCCGGAAATACCTGAAGACCACCCCTACCGCCCTTCGCAGACAAGCGATGACGCTTCCCGCCTACAGTAGTACATTCTGCGGCCATCGAGCAGAAGCTGCCGGACCAGGCTGAGTGACAGAAGTAATTTCGTGGTTCAGCGTCGGCGAAAGCGTTCCTGACAAGG
>JBKHHU010000272.1:0-3719 GCA_046539045.1 Phycisphaerae bacterium | reverse complement strand
CCCCCTGTTTCCTCCGCTACCGCCTGCCGAAGCGTATCATTTCGACTCAACCCTCAGAACGGAGTTGAATGTTCCGAACTCGTTGGCCGCCCAGGCGCTGGTGTCCGGATCGACCGTCCACTCGCCGTCGACGACGAATTTGTATTCGTAGGTCCCCGGCTCCAGCGGGACGATGGCAACAAACTCCCCGCCCGGCCGCTTGCGCAACCGTTGCGGCTGCCAGTCGTTGAAATCACCGGCCAGACAAACCTTCTTCGCACCATTGCCGGGAGCAATCGAAAACCGAAAAGTGCCCCTCTTACGTCCTTGTTCTACCATGATTTACAACCTTTCTCCCGCGACGCGTTTACCGCACTGGAATTGACTCAGTCTGTTATAGCCCCCCCGGAGGAAAGTATCAACCCGGCTCGAGGCGGTTTAGCTGTTTCTTCATCGTTGGCCGGCGCGCAACGCGCCAATTGCCTGTCGACATCCGCCCGCCGATCCGGTATCACTCATCGGTCAAACCACCCGCCGAACTGTTGCCGGTTTACGGGCGGCGAGGGTTTCTCGCGGGGCGGCGGGCATGAAAAGCTCCTTCCGCCTGCAGGAATCAGCGATACACTACCGAAAGACGTCCGAGTTTTCACAACCCGGTGCGATCCGCCACCAACGGCCGACCCGTTAACCCGCGGAGCCGCCCGGGAGAACCAGGGAGTTACCATGAGCGACACGACCACTGTCAAATTCGAAACCAACAAGGGAACCATCACCGCTGAGCTCTGGCCGGACAGGGCGCCGACGACGGTGGCGAATTTCGTCAACTACGTCAAGGACGGCCATTTCGACGGCACGATCTTCCACCGCGTCATCGAGGGGTTCATGATCCAGGGAGGCGGATTCACCCCGGAAATGCAGCAGAAGCCCACCAGCGATCCGATCGAGAACGAAGCGTCCGCCGACGTTCCGAACGAGCGTGGCACCCTGGCGATGGCCCGCACCAGCGACCCGCACAGCGCGACCGCCCAGTTCTTCATCAACCACAAGGACAACGAGTTCCTGAACTTCAGCGCCCCGACGATGCGCGGGTACGGGTACTGTGTTTTCGGGAAGGTCTCCGACGGAATGGACGTGGTCGACGAGATCGCCCAGACAGAGACAACTTCCAAGGGCCCGCACGACGACGTCCCGGCAGAGCCGATCGTAATCGAGAAGGCCGAGGTGGTGTAGCTGGTCGACTGGTTGATTGGTTAACTGGTTGATTGGCTGTTAAATCCTGATTCAGGCTGGTGTGTCTCCTGTTTTCGACCTGCAGGCCGGACACACCAGCCGGCGGACTTCACCAAAATTACATCTACACACACAGCAGTCTACACCTGATCATAAAATCATAGCGCGGTGGAGATCGTTATGGAACTTATGCGATTGGCGGTACTGTTGACCTTGCTCGTTCTCCTGCCGGCTGGGACAATGGTGGCGGAGGTGGGCGAGTTTTGCATTCCCGCGACGGCGCCTCTGAATACCGACCAGCTCAAGCGCCTGCGAACACTCGTCAACACCAACGCCGAAGCCAAGGCCCTCGCGGCGGAGGTGAAGAAGACCGCCCTGCCGCTGCTCGACGCCAAGCCCCACCCGCTGAAGGTCATCCACTACGAGGGGCTGGTCAACACCGACCCCCGCCGCATCGCCACCGTCAAGAAACTCAAGGAGATGGGCGATGTCGCTCACGTGGTGCGTTACTGGCAGGTCTCCGGAGACCCCAAGGCAGGGAGCATGCTCAAACGCTTCATCCTCGCCTGGACCGGCACGTACGAGTTGACCGGGAACGACGTCAACGAGAACAAGTTCGTCCCGTTGCTGATCGCCTACGAGGCATTGCGGGAGGACTTTCCCGGGGACCAGCGTAAACGCATCGATGCGTGGATTGAAGGTCTCGGAACGCTCCACCACAAAGCCGTCCGGAAGTCGAAGCATTTCACCAACCGTTACACCAAGCACGTCCGGCTGCTCGCATTGTGCGGGATAATCCTCGAGAAAAACAAATGGGTCGCCGAGGCGCACAAGGGCATCCGCCGGTTTGTTTCCGAGAGCCTCTATCCCGACGGCACCAGCCGCGACCTGAAACATCGCGACACGCTGTCGTATCACATGAGTTCGCTCCGCCCGCCGATCGAGCTGGCGATGCTGGCTGGGGCAGACGGCAGAAATCTGTACACGTGGACGTCCGAGCGAGGCGGGTCGCTGAAGAAATCCGTCAATTATGTGGTTCCGTACGCCATGGGCGAAAAGACCCGCAAGGAATGGACGAAATCGAAGGTCGGCCTGGACAAAAAGCGGGCCGAGGCCGGGCTTGAGAAGTACCGCCCGGGCTCGGAGTTCAAACCGAAATCAGCTCTGAAGCTGATGGAGTTGGCGGAGTACTTCGATCCGGAGTTGATGAAGGTGGTGCGACACCTTACCCAGAGCAAGACCAAGCGGTTCCCGACATGGCAGACGCTGATCAACGAAGCGGCCAGGCCGAACGCGAATGACTAGGCCGTATTGCGTTATGATCCCTAACGTCCTCAGCAGGCATGGATTAGACGCATATTCCTTGAGATAGACCCTCTGGCAGCATAGATAGCGGACAGCGCTGCACGTTCTGAACATCTCTCGCCCCTGCCCGGGAGTTGCATAGCGGGCAATTTATTGGCCCGTGGGGGTTGTCCGCCGGCGGCGGCTGTCTAGAATACAGAGAAGTCCGATCCAACTCGGGACGGGCTTTTCATTTCATTCTGAGATACGCGCTCTTTGGAGGAGGCAACATGTTCCATAGGCTAACAGCCGCCTCGATGGCGGCCCTTCTGTTGACGGCGGGTCTGGTCTCGGCAGCGCCGAGCAACCCGACGTATTCGTGGTTATTCGACGACGGCAGCGGTTCGACGGCAGCGGCCCAGTTTGGCGGCCAGGCTGGGGCGGTCAACGGCGCGACATGGGCGAGCGACACCCCGCTGAGCTATGGCGGGAACAACTCGTTGCAGTTCGACGGCAGTGCCGACGTGGAAGTGGCGTCGCTGAATCAGGCGTTGGAAGGTTGGTCGCAGTTCACGCTGTCGGTCTGGGTGAAGAACACTGCCGGTGAAGTGGACGACCGGGCGATCTGGTCCGCCCAGGAACCGGGCGACGGAGACGAGTTCGGCCTGCGGTACGACGCGAGCGGCTTCATCGACGGTGATTTGGACGACGTGGTAAAGTACGCCGTTCAGACCACGGACGGCGGAGGCGCCGCAGAGGCTTCCGACAGTAGCGCCGTGGTGGACAGCTGGCAGCACCTGGTGCTGACGTACGCCGACGGCGTCGGCCCGCAGTTGTACATCGACAGTGTGCTCGAAACCGACGTGGCAGGCACCCCGCCGACCAGCGGCGAGTTGGCAGACCAGCCGCGATTCCTTATCGGCAGAGGCGCCAAAGACCCCTGGATCGGGTATATCGACGAGGTGGCCGTGTGGAACGAGGCCCTTTCGGCAGAGGATGTCGAATGGCTCAACACCAACAGCATCGTGACCATCCCCGAACCGCTGACACTGGGCCTGCTGGTGATCGGCTCGGCTGCACTGCTGCGGAAAAGACGCAAGCGCTAACCAGCACTGGTTCTTTCGACCGAACTTGTCTCGCCAACGTGGTGGGTCTCCCGGCCCACCACGTTTTGTAGAGTGAGTGACAGAAGTAATTTCGTGGTTCAGCGTCGGCGAAAGCGTTCC
>JBKHHU010000074.1:0-14509 GCA_046539045.1 Phycisphaerae bacterium | reverse complement strand
TCTTCTCCTGCTTATGTCGGGGCTGTCTTTCCTTGCAGGTGAGAGCCCAGCCGGTGCGGAAGAACCTGACGCGGAAACTGTCGATGCTGCGAGCTGGCCGGGGACGCAGAAGGGTTTGGTCTGGTTCTGGCAGAACAACGAGGCGACCAACAGTATCGAGGATGAAAAGGGCAGGACACTGCGGACATGTCGTGTCGTCGCCCGAGACCGGGCCCGGTTCGGCCGGTTCCACGACATGCTGCTTTCCGGCGGGGCCGTTCTGGCCGACCAGGCCGATGGGATGCTGCTGAAGTCGTTCAAGGCGGCAGATGGGTTGACGATCGAAGCCCTGATCACGCCCGCCGAGGCAAAGAAGGACGAGCCGAAACGGATAATCACGTTCTCCACCGATCTCAAGAACCGCAACTTCTCGGTGAGCCAGGACGGCCGCAAGCTTATGCTGCAGTTGCGGACCACCGAGAACGCAAAGCAGGACAAGACGAAGCCGATCGCGCTGGGTAGCATCCCGGCCGGCAAGCCCACTCACGTGGTCCTGACTTATGCTCCGGGCGACCTGAAGGTGTACTTCAACGGCAAGTGCGTGCGGACGCTCCAGACGGTAGACGGCACGTTCGCCAACTGGCGGAAAAGCCATCTGTTGTTCGGAGACGAGTTCAAGGGCGGGGCCGACTGGTCCGGGCGGCTGGAACACGTCGCCATCTACAGCAGGGCGCTGGAGGCTGCTGAAGTCGCCCGGAAGTACAAGCTCATCGCCGGCGAACTCAAGAAACGCAAGCCGGTTGAGAAGATCGTCGTCGAGGCGAAGCTGGTGGCCACTTCCGAAACGCCGGACCCGAAGGAACTGGTCAAGGAAGCCTACCGCCGCTGTCTGGTGATGTACGGATATGAAGTGAAGAAGGTGGTCTCCGGGAAGCTCACGTCCCGGAAGTTTTCTGCCGGGCATTGGGCGATTCTGGACGCCAAAAAGATCCCGCTGAAACTGGAAAAGGGCAGGACCTATCGGCTGACGCTTCATCCGTGGGACGCCCACCCTGAACTGACCGGCGAACGTCGCGCCGACGACCTGCCGAATGAGTATTTCGACCACCCGATGCTGTTCGATCCGACCCCGGTCCGGGAGTAATCAGCCGGTCGCCGAAGTATCTGTTGAAGAAGGACTTGCACTCAGATGGTATTCAGTTCACACCTGTTCATGTTCTACTTCCTCCCCGCGGCGTTGTTGATCTACTACGCCTCTCCGCGGCGGATGAAGCACCTTCTGCTGACGCTGCTCAGCTACGTGTTCTACGGTTGGGCGAACCCGGCGTTCATTATCCTGATGTTCACCAGCACGGTCATCGACTACCTCTGCGGGCTGGGCATGACCGGCCACTTCCGGCTGGCGACGTGGAAGGGCCAGCCCCCGCGGCTCGAGAAAGGCGGCGAGCGGACCTGGCGACAGAAGCTGCCGCTGATCATCAGCATCTGCACGAACCTGTCGCTTCTGGGCGTGTTCAAGTATTTCAACTTCGGGATCGACAGCTACAACGCGCTGGTCGAAGCCCTGGGTGCCGATCAGGCCGTCTGGACCAACTTCTTCCGCATCACGCTGCCGCTGGGCATCAGCTTCTATACCTTCCAGTCGATGAGCTACTCCATCGACGTCTACCGCGGTGACGCCAAGCCGATCCGCAACTTCACGGACTTCTCCTGCTACGTGGCGATGTTCCCGCAGCTGGTGGCCGGGCCGATCATCCGCTTCAGCGAGGTGGACGATCAGCTCCAGAGCCGCACGCATACGGTGGACAAGTTCGCTCGCGGCGTGTCGTTCATCTGCCTCGGGTTCGCCAAGAAGATCCTCCTGGCCAATGCGTGCGGGATGATCGCCGACAAGTGCTTCGACGCCGCCGGGGTCGGCTTCCTGGACTCCTGGGTCGGCGTGATCGCCTACAGCTTCCAGATCTACTTCGATTTCAGCGCCTATAGCGATATGGCCATCGGGCTCGGGCTGATCCTCGGGTTCGTCTTCCCGAAGAACTTCGACTCGCCGTACCACGCAGCGTCGATCACGGAATTCTGGCGGCGGTGGCACATCTCGCTCTCGACGTGGCTGCGCGACTACCTGTACATCCCGCTGGGCGGAAATCGCAAAGGCCCCAAGCGCACGTACGTCAACCTGGCGCTGGTGATGCTGCTGGGCGGGCTATGGCACGGTGCGGCGTGGACCTTCGTCATCTGGGGCGGGATCCACGGTGGGATGCTCGCCTTCGAACGCCTGCAGGGCAAGGACAGCTTCTACTCCAGCCTCCCTCGCCCGGTGAAGGTGGCGATCACTTATATCATCGTCTTGTTCACGTGGGTATTCTTCCGGGCCAACACGCTGGAAGGGGCGCTGACCTACTGCGGCAGCATGCTCGGGCTCAACGGCGCTGCCGGTGGGTCCGGACTGGTGGCCGGGACGATCTATCAGCCGTTCTATCTGGTCTCGCTGATCGCCGCAGGCGTGGTCGCGTGGACCTTCCCGCAGACGTGGGACTTCACCCGCCGCATCACCTGGCCGAAGGTCGCGGGCACGTTTTCTCTGTTCTGGGTATCGCTGGTCGTGCTGACGACCCAGGCGTACAACCCGTTCATCTACTTCATCTTCTAGGAAGGACGGGACCATGACACAGATGAAAGACAAACAGTTCACTCCCAGACGCGTCACCGACGAAAAGCCGCCCATGCCCCCGGCAGGGCGGAAGAGGCTCACGCGCGAGGAAGTCGCCAAAATCGAGATCGGCCACACGACGATCACCCGGCCGATGGCGTGGGTGCTGATCCTGGGCTTCCTGCTGACGATCTTCGCTGTGCCCACTGCCCAGCACGTGTACGATCTGCACCGCTACTACACCGGCAAACGTCGTACGGCCTGGCCGAAACCATACGAGATCCTCTCCGCCTTCGACAACGTGCCCGACGAGGCCGCCAAAGAAGACGACTTCCAAGGCGGATTCCTCCGTGCCAGCGTCGCCGCCAAGAGGGATATCGACCTCTACGAGACCGGCCTGGAAGATGATGCGTACATCGCCCACCTGCTGCTGCCGCCGACGCAACTGGTCATGACCGAAATTGGTGTCGGCAACGAAAAGGCGTTCATCGGGCGGGGCGACTGGTTGTTTTTCCGCCCCGGTCTGGATTACGTGCAGGCCCCGGGTTTCCTGCGCGAGGATACGCTGTTGACGCGTTCCCGCAGCGGAGCAGAGTACGCCGAGCCGCCCCAGCCGGACCCGCGAAAGGCGATCCTGCAGTTCCATCAGCAGCTCAAGGCTCGCGGGATCAAGCTGGTCATCGTGCCCGCGCCGGTCAAGCCGATGATCCATCCCGAAAAGTACAGTCGCCGGTTTGCCGATCGCAGGACGCCCGTCCAGAACGTTTCATGGGATGATTTCGCCGCGTGGATCAAGCAGTATGAGCAGGACGGCTTGTACCTGTTCGATCCCGCCCAGATGCTCATGGACGCGAAGTTCGCCACCGGCGAGGACCAGTACCTCATCGCCGATACCCACTGGCGGCCGGATGCGATGGAGCGGGTGGCCGGGCAGCTTGCCACATTCGTCGCGGAGAAGGTGGAGTTCTCCGGCGCCGCCCGGGAGTACCAACGCGAGCCGCGGACGGTCCGGAACCTGGGCGACATTGCCGTGATGCTGAACCTTCCGGACTGGCAGGACGAGTACAAGCCCCAGGAGGTGACCATCCAGCAGGTGCTTACCCGCGACGGCAAGATCTGGAGCAAGGATCCGTCTGCCGAGGTGCTGCTGCTGGGCGATTCGTTCAGCAACATCTACTCGCAGATCGGGCTGAACCGTGGTGGGGGCGTCGGCGATGAGAGCCTCAACTGGGGAACCTCTGCCGGGCTGGCTGAGCAGTTGAGCTTCCATCTCCAACGGCCGCTGGATGCGCTGCAGCAGAACGACGCGGGCTCGTGGGCCACGCGTAACCTTCTGCGTCGCGAGCTTGTGGCAGGGCGCGACCGCCTTGCCGGCAAGAAGGTGGTCATCTGGGAGTTCGCCGCACGCGAGCTGGCCGTCGGCGACTGGAAGCTGATGGACATGGACCTCGCCCCGGCGCAGAAACTCGATGAATTCATCGACCCGGCCGAGAAATATTGGACCCCGCCGGAGGGGGAAACCGTTGAACTAACCGGGCGGGTCGTCGAGATTTCCAAACCGGAGCGGCCGCCCAAACCGTACAACCAGATGATCACCATCCGCATGGATCAGCTTCAGACCCCCGAAGGGGAGATTCCCGGTAAGCAGGCGATCGTCTACGCCTGGGGGCTGAAGGACAACCAGTGGATGCCGATTGTCCACAGCCGGGTGGATGAGACCGTTACCGTGCCGGTCAAGCAGATGGAGTCCCGCTACGAAACGGAGAAGCGGGCGATGATCCCGTCGGAGGAGATGGAATTCGATATAGTCCCTGTCCTGCACGATCCGCAGGTGTCTGCTACCGGTCCCGAGCCGACCCAGCCGCGACAGGCGCCGTGGTTCATCGCGCCTGCGGTCATCGCCGGGGCGCTGCTGTGTATCGGCATCGTACTGGCGGGGCTGATCACCGGTGACCGCCGGGCCGCCGCGAAGCAAAACGAAGAACCTGACAATCAGGAGAACGCATGATGTCCAAACGATTCATTGCCGGTCTGACCGTCGCAGCTCTGATAGGCACCATCGCCCTTGCCGGGGACAAGGCATCCGCACCGAAAACGCCCGCGTCCGAATTCCGGGCCCGCTGTCTGCAGCTGTCCCAGGAGGCGGACAAGAACAAGCAGATGGCCGTCAAGGGTGAAGACGGATGGCTGTTCTTCGCCGGCGAACTGCGTCACTTGGGCGTGGGCGAGTTCTGGGGTGAGGACGCTGCAAAAGTTTCCAAGGCCAGCAAACCCAACTGGGCCGATCCCGTCGGGGCAATCACCGCTTTCAACGATGAACTCAAGAAGCTTAATATCCGCCTGATCATGGTGCCCGTGCCCGCCAAGGCAGCCGTGTATCCGGACAAACTCTCCGACCGGATCGAAATCGACCCGGAGAGCAAGAAGGTCACCCGCATCGACGATCATCACCAGGAGTTCTACGACCTGCTCGGCAAGAAGGGCGTGGAGGTCATGGACGTCACCGAGGACTTCATCAAGGCCCGCAAGGACGATGAGAAGCTCGGCCCGGTCTACTGCAAGACCGACACGCACTTTTCCGGCAGGGCGGCGGAGGTGATCGCCGCAATGGTCCGGAAGGAGATCGGCGACGCAGAATGGCTCAAGACATGCAAGACGAGCGACTATCCGACCGAGAAGCGCAAGGTGACGATCTCCGGCGATCTGTGGCGGTCCCTTCCGGAAGGGAAACGGCCGGAACGGGAAACGCTTCCGCTGACGTTCGTTGGGAAAGAGCCGATCGAGCCGAGCGATGCCAGCCCCGTCATCCTGCTGGGCGACTCACACGGGCTGGTGTTCCACCTCGGTGGCGACCTGCACGCCAAAGGCGCCGGCCTGGCCGACCACCTGGCCAAGGAGTTCGGTTTCCCCGTCGACCGCATCGCTGTCCGCGGCTCCGGAGCCACGCCGTCGCGAATCCAGCTCTACCGCAAAGGGGCTCGCGATGCGAACTACTTCGACAATAAGAAGCTCGTGATCTGGTGCTTCAGCGCCCGCGAGTTCACCGAAGCGTCCGGCTGGCGAGAGGTGCCGGTCAAGCGGTGAGACGGTCGGTTGGTTGCGTGGTTGATCGGTTGATTGGTTGATTGGTCAATCGGGAAAATCGTTTTTTGAAACCCGAGGTCACCGTCGGAATGCCAAAGCCCAGGGATTAATCTTTAGTTCCCGCGTGGTGGGTCTCCTGACCCACCACGTATCACCACAGCCTGCGTTGCGGAAGATCCTGTCCCGTTGGCGGGTCAGGCTTGCCTGCCGCAGGTAGGAGACCCGCCAACCGCCGTATCTTAGGCTTAACGCTGAAGCGACGCATATCCCCGTGTGGTGGGTCTTCCGACCTACCACGTATCACCACGGCCTGCATTGCGGACGATCCTCTCCCGTTGGCGGGTCGGGAGACCCGCCAACCGGCGCATCGGCCACGCTACTTCGGCCCTATATCTGTCCCTGTTCGCGGCGGTGATCGATGACGCGTTTGGCTTTTCCCACGAAGCGTTCCAGCGTTTGCGGTTTGACCAGTTTGATCTCCATGCGGATTCCGGTGGCCGAGGCGATTTCTCGTCGGATCCGGTCGCGGAGCGCCTGCATGCGGCTCATCTCGTCGGAGAACGTCTCTGTCCGCATCTCCACCTGGACGGTGACTTCGTCCATCGCGCCGGGACGCGATATCTCGATGAGGTAGTGCGGTGCGGTGCCTTCCACGCGGAGCAGGGCTTCCTCGATGACGGATGGGAAGACGTTGGCCCCGCGGATGATCATCATGTCGTCGGTCCGTCCGACCACGCGGGTCATCCGGGCGGTGGTGCGTCCGCACAGGCACGTCTTGAAATTCAGTGACGCGATATCGCGCGTGCGGTAGCGGATGATCGGCATGGCTTCCTTGGTGATCGCGGTGAAGACCAGTTCGCCTTGCTCGCCGGGTTCGACCGGATCGAGCGTTTCCGGATTGATGCATTCGACGATGAAATGATCTTCCTGGATGTGCATCCCGCGGCGGGCGGCACATTCGCCGCTGACGCCAGGGCCGATCACCTCGCTGAGGCCGTAGTTGTTGAAGCACAGGATTCCCAGATCCTGTTCGATGGACTGGCGGGTTTCCTCCGTCCACGGCTCGCCACCGAAGTGGGCGAACTTCAGGTTCAGCATGTCCGGATCGATCCCCTTGGCCCGGCAGACTTCGGCGATGTTCAGCGCATAGGACGGCGTGCAGACCAACGCGTCGGTGGCCATGTCCTGCATGAGCATGAGCTGTCGCGGCGTGTTGCCCGCGGCGGCGGGGATGACCGACGCGCCCACCCGCTCGACCCCGTAATGCAGGCCGAACCCGCCGGTGAAGAGCCCGTACCCGAAGGCGATCTGGACGGTATGTTCGGGCCGGAGACCACCGGCGACGAGGAACCGGGCACACAGCTCCGACCACGTCTCGATGTCCTTTCGCGTGTAAGCGACGAACGTCGGCTTACCGGTGGTCCCGCTGGATCCGTGGAAGCGGAGCACCTCTTTGCGCGGGACGGCAAGGAATCCGAGCGGGTAGTGATCGCGGAGGTCGGTCTTGGTGGTCAGCGGCAGGCGGCGCAGGTCGTCGATGGACCTGATGGATTCGGGCGTGATGTCAAGTTCGCGGAACTTCCGCTTGTAGAACGGCACGTCTTCCACGCGGGCGACGGTATCACGCAGGCGCTGGACCTGAAGGGCCTGCAACTGCTCGCGGGGCATGGTTTCGGCGGGCTTGTCGTGGAATCGGTTCTCGGTTACGAAATCGGCCATGGTGCTCAACTCATTTCAGTAGACACGGAATCGGCCGGGGCGACGTGCAATCGTCCCGGCCGGTCCGGATGCGGACAGCGTTTGTTCGGCGGTCAGTTCTCGGCCCGGTCGTACAACTCCTGGGGCCCGATGAGATTAATGTTCCTGGACTCGAGGGCCTGGATGGCCTGCTCGGTCTGGTCGAAGCGGAAGACGAGCACGGCCTTGCCTTCGTTGCGGAAGGTGAAGGCGTACATATACTCGATGTTGACTTTGCATTCCTCAAGCGTTTCCAGCACATCAGCGAGCCCGCCCGGCCGGTCGGAGACCTCAATGGCGACCACGTCGGTGAGCTTGACGACGGAGCCGGCTTCTTCCAGCACGGTTTTTGCCTTCTCCCACTCACGAATGATCAGCCGCATGATGCCGAACTGCTGGGTGTCGGCCAGCGAGAGGGTGAGGATGTTCACACCCGCCTCGGCAAGGACGCGGCAGGGCTCGGAAAGCTGGCCCGGTTTGTTCTCGAGAAACACCGAAAGCTGTTTGATTTTCATAGGTTGCCCCTTCTGAAGCTGTTGTGTGTGCTACCTTCTCGGTTGGCGGGTTCCGGTCTCCTGACCCGCCAACGATCCCGAGTGTTCGCGATGAGAGTCGGCTGAACGTGGTGGGTCAGGAGACCCGCCACGCGGTGCATCGGGTTCTGTGCAGGGGAACGGCCACGCGGCTCTCAATCCATCTGGCGGTTGTCGATCACGCGTTTGGCCTTGCCGACGCTCCGCTGGATCGTGTGCGGCTCGACGAGGCTCACCTTCACGCGGATGCCTACGGTGTTCTCGATCGCATGTCCGATCTTGCTGCGGAGGTTCTCCATCGCCCGGATCTCGTCGCTGAACACGTCGGCGGTGACTTCCACCTGCACTTCCATCTGGTCCAGATCGTGATCGCGCGTAAGGATGATCTGGTAGTGCGGGAGGGTGCCCTCTGCCTGCAGCAGGGCGGTTTCGACCTGCGAGGGGAAGACGTTCACGCCGCGGATGATGAACATGTCGTCGCTGCGTCGGCCGATGCGGCGAATCCTGCGGATCGTCCGTCCGCACGGGCATTTCTCGGTCATCAGCGAGGTGATGTCGCGCGTGCGGTAGCGGACCATCGGCATGGCGGACTTGCAGAGGGTAGTCAGCACCAGCTCGCCTTCCTCGCCGTCCGGGAGCGGTTCGAGCGTCTCCGGATCGATGATCTCGGGGTAGAAGTAGTCCTCGAAGATATGCAGGCCGTCCTGGGCACTGCATTCGCTGGCCACGCCGGGCCCGATGATCTCGCTGAGCCCGTAGATGTCGTAGGCCTTGATCCCACCGGCAGGCTCAATCCGCCGGCGCATCTGCTCGGTCCAGGGCTCTGCCCCGAAGATGCCCGCCTTGATGGGCAGTTCCTTCAGGTCGATACCCATCTCCGCGGCCCGCTCGATCAAGAACAGGAAGTAACTGGGCGTGCAGCAGATGGCCGTGACGCCGAAGTCCTTCATCACCATGATCTGCCGGTCGGTGTTCCCGCCGGAAATCGGGATGACTGTTGCCCCGAGGGCCTCGGCTCCGTAGTGAGCACCCAGCCCACCGGTGAACAGGCCGTACCCGTAGGCGTTCTGGATGATGTCTGTGCTGCCCAGGCCGCACGCGGCGAACGTGCGGACCATGACGTTCTTCCACACCTCGATATCGTCGGCGGTGTAGGCAACCACCGTCGGCTTGCCGGTGGTGCCGCTGGAGGCGTGGACGCGAACCACCTCATGCATCGGTACCGCGAACAGGCCGAACGGGTAGGCATCCCGCAGGTCGTCCTTGTAGGTGAACGGGAGCCGGGAAAGATCCTCCAGGCTGCGGATGTCGTCGGGCGTGATGCCTTTCTCATCCATTCGGCTGCGGAACAGCTCGACCTTCCCGTAGGACAGCCCGATCATCTGCTTCAGGCGGTCCAATTGCAGGTTCCGCAATTGCTTTTCCGGAAGGTAATCCGGCGTGCTGGTCGGGTTGAATGTCCCGGCCGACATTGTGGAAGTGGATGTCATGGCCGCTTCTCCTTTTCTTGCGTCGGTTCGGCGCCTCTTGTGGTTGGCGGGTCTCCTGACCCGCCAACGTTGTGCCTGCCGGACAAATCCATCCGCGTGGTGGGTCAAGAGACCCACCACGCGGTACACGCGGATATCAAGGTTCTTCTATTTCTTCACCGCATTCTTACCGATCTCGAACGCCTCGAAGTTCACTTCGTGCGTCTTTTCCGGCAGGTTCACGGCGATGGCTTTACGGAAGCATTCGTCGTCGATGTCCAGGTGCACGCTGAGAGCCCCGAGCATCGCGATGTTGAAGCTGCGCTTGTTCGGCAGGTCCGACGGATCCACAGAACCCGGTCCGACCAGCGTGCCGGACTCCGACAGGTGGTGCATATTGTTGTCGACCTGGTCGGCGCTGAGCACGACGAGATAGTCGGCCTTGCCTGCGGGGACCATCGGGCTCAGCACGTCCCGGCCGAAACGCACGTCGGACGTGACCGACCCGCCGCGCTGGCTCATCCCGTGGATCTCGGCTTTCTTTACGTCCAGCCCAGCGTGGAAGGCGGCGTCCGAAAGGATGTCCGACGCCTTGAGCACTCCCTGTCCGCCCAGACCCGCAAACACGACATTGGTAACTTTGTTGCTCATTGTACTTCGATATCCCGAGTTTGTCTGCGCTCCAGCGCGGTTGCGCGAGAGCTTAGTTGTTGGCTTGGTTGACCTTCTGGTACTGGGCGATCTTCGCCGCAGCGAGGATGCAGGGCCGGCGCGCGACGATCAGCGTCAGTTCCGATTTCTCCAGGGCTTCGCTCAGGATCGTCTCAAACGCGCCCGGATCCTTCACCACGTCCAGCACATGCACGTTGTGCACGCCGGAAGCGGTGGCGATATCCTCGATCATCACCTGATACGCCGGCGTGTGGTCCAGTGCTCGCCCGGTACCCGGGTGCTCCTGCATGCCGGTCATCGCCGTGGTGGAGTTGTCCAGGACAACCACCACGTGCCCGGTCTTCGGCGGGTTGTAGGCCATCTCCACCAGCCCGGTCAGCCCGGAGTGCATGAACGTGCTGTCGCCGATGACGCTGACGACCTTCCTGGCCTGTTCATCCGGGAGAACGTGACGCAGACCCAGGCCCACGCCGATGCTCGCGCCCATGCAGACGCACGTGTCCATCGCGTTGAACGGCGGAAGCACGCCCAGCGTGTAGCAACCGATGTCGCCGGTGACGATGCACCCGAGCTGATTGAGGATCTCAAACGCCCGGCGGTGCGGGCAGCCCTGACAGAGAGCAGGGGGCTTGCCCTTCGGGGCAGTGGGCTCTTCGGAACTGTCCCCGGCGAGGATCCGCTGCACCCGGCTGACGTTCAACTCGCCGAAGCGGTACATCTCGTCCTTGCCTTCCACGTCCAGGCCGTCGGCGCGGAGCGCCTCGACCAGCACCGGATCGCCTTCCTCGATCACCACGCAACGGTCCACGCTGTCGACGAAGGTGCGGATCTTGTCCATCGGGAGCGGGTGAGTCATCGCGAGTTTGAGGAAGCTGGCGTTGGGGGCAGCCTCGGCAGCGTGAACATAGCTGATACCGTTGGCGATGATCCCCAGCGATTTTTCGCCCTCGATGACCTTGTTCAGGTCGCTGCTTTCGTTCCACTCGGCGATGTCGGCCAGGCGCGAACGCATCTTCTTGTGTGCCCCGCGGGCGAAGGCGGGGATCATCACGCGCTGGTGGACGTCCCGTTCGATGTGCGCCTCGTGATCGGGCGTCTGGAACTCGCGGCGGTTGACGATTGTTTTGGAATGGCAAATCCGGGTGGTCAGCCGGAGGATGACCAGCGTGCCGAACTTCTCGCTCAACTCCAGCGCCGCGGCGGCGAAGTCATACGCCTCCTGCGAGTCGGACGGTTCGAGTAGCGGCACGCCCGCGGCAATCGCGTACCGGCGGTTGTCCTGTTCGTTCTGGCTGCTGGCCATGCCCGGGTCGTCGGCGCTGACGAGTACCAGCCCACCGGTCACCCCGGTATACGCCGCGGTGAACAGGGGGTCCGCCGCCACATTCACGCCCACGTGCTTCATTGTTACAAGCGTGCGGGCGTCGGCGAAGGCAGAGCCCAGACCGACTTCCAGGGCGACTTTCTCGTTCGGGGCCCACTGCGCCCGGCCGCCGATTTCCGAAAAGTTTTCCAGAATTTCCGTCGAGGGCGTTCCGGGGTAGCCCGTACCCAGTTTCACGCCGGCGTCCAGGCAGGCCCAGGCGACGGCTTCATTACCGCTCAGCAGCATTCGTTTGGCAGGTTCCATTCACTTCTCCGAGGGTTGTCCGTTGTCAAACGTGTCTGTAATCATTGACTGGCGAAAAGCTCCCGCAACCACTTCGGTGGGCGGGTCGGCTTTCCGGTGGTGTCCGTAATCGCATGGACCGTCCATCCGCGAGCGACCGGTTCGCCCGAATCGGCGTGGACAATCTCCACGTCGAACCGCAGGCGGACCCGCCCGGCCATGCAGGCCCGGGTGGTCATCTTGAGCTGGTCGTCATACCGCGCCCTGCCGAGATATTCCGCGTGAGCTTCGGTCAGCGGCAGCATGATCCCGCGGTCTTCCATTTCGGCATACGGCAGCCCCATGTCCCGCATCAGTTCCGTCCTGCCGCACTCGAACCACTCCAGCACGCGGGAGTTATAGAACGTGCCCATCTGGTCGGTCTCGCTGTAGCGAACCCGCAGAAGGGTGGTGGTTGCCGGTGCGTTCGCGGAGGTGTCGGGTCTGGTATCCATTGTCCGATCGGTCGTTCGATGGAAATCCCCGCGACTCATTGCGGGGACAGTCCATAAAAGCCCGGCATTTGTACCAGAAAACCCCCGAAAAGACAACCCGATCAGTGCGGCAGATTTCGGATCGGTTCGGTCGGAGTTACACCCCGCAGATCGCCTCTGCCGCGGACTCGGCGCCGTCGCGCTCGGCGTGGAGTTTCTCAGCGAGGTCTGTCGCCGCTTCCGCGACTTCCGGTTGCTCCAGCTTTCGCAGCCGCCGGAGGAGCCTGCCCGGTGTGGACAGTCGCTGCCCAGAGCCTCCCCCCGACGCCCAGTTGCTTCAGGCGGGCGCCGTTGTCGAACTGGTCGTGTCCGAACGGTACCGCCAGCGACGGCCTGCCGCTGCGCAACGCCGCTGTCGTCGTGCCGATGCCTCCGTGATGCACGGTCAGATGCGATTGCGGGAACAGTGCATCGAAACAGGCGAACCCCGCCCGGGCGATCCGGCCGTCGACCTGCACCTGATCAACTTCGCCGGTGATCAGCACGGCAGGGCGGTCCATCTTTTCGGTGACGGTCTCTGCGGCCTTCAGCACCTTCCGGTCGACGTGCACAGCCGTCGACCCGAGGCCGAAAACGATCGGCGCCGCGTTCTCCGCCAGGAAGCGGTCCAGTTCCGGCGGGAGCGGGTTGATTCGCGCCGGGTTGGGGAAGCCGCACGTTCGCAGATGCGGCGGGTCATCCGGTTTGGGCGATCGGAAAAGCGGCGACCACATCCCCAGCAGCACATCGCCTCCGAGAATCATGTCCTCCAGCAGGTCCGCGTGCCAGTCCACGCCCAATTCGGCGGCTGCCTTGCGCATCCAGCCGCTTCCGGCACGCTGGATCCGCCTCAGAACCCGCCGCCACAACCATACCGGCCCGCCGGTGGTCTCCGCAGCGTCCGCCGGACGGAGCAGGGACGTCGGGGCCAGGTGAACCATCGCCAGCGGAATCTCGCGCTGCCCAGCCGCCCAGACGCCACCGAAGCAACCGGGATGGCAGACGATCGCATCGGGGCGGTTGCGGTCGATCTCCGACAGTGCCGCATCGTAGACCGCCTTACTGGCGGGGATGAACATCTCCTTGAGCACCAGCTCCCCGCCGCGGAGGCTCATGTATGCCGGCCTGTCGCGCAGGAGTTGACGCACCGTTACGTCCCGCCCGGCGACCACGCACCGCAACCCCGCCTGCTCGACGGTCTCCCGGGCAGCCGGGTTCGTCAGCAACGTTACCTCCACCCCGCGACGCTCCAGCGCCACGGCGATTGCCACAAACGGCCGGATGTCGCCCAACGACCCGCCGGTGATGAGTAAGGTGTGTTCCATCAATGGAGTTTACCCGAACCCGCCGCCGCAGTCACGTCGGTGATGATCTGTCTGAGCACGCGACGGGAGTCGCGGGGTGATGCGATCAACGGGACGCGGGTCCGTTACTTGCCGGCCGCGGGCGTCTGGTAAGTAACCCGCCGGACTGCCGTCCGGGGCTCCTGGAAATTACCCCGGAAGCATGAAGACTGAAAACCGCGCCCGGGGGCAGTCCGCGCATAACACGGCGGGCCGATCCTAGTCGGATCGGCCCGCCGCGCCGGACGCTGTTACCGCCGTCGGGCGACAGCATCCACGGGGGTTACAGTTTGAACATGAGTTCCCAGCGGAACATCATGGCTACGTCGTTGCGGGTGTCGTCGTAGTAGTCGCCGGGGAAGAAGACTTCGCCCAGCAGGTGCGTCGAGACGTGCTTGTTGAACTTGTGCCGCATGATGGCCCCCAGCAGGTGCCCGCGGACGTTGCCGCTTCCGCTGAAACCTGCAGAGCCGGACAGCGTGTTCTTGTCGGCCAGCAGCAGGTGGTAGTCGAGGCACAGCTCCGTTTTCTTCGTCGGCCAGGTGCTCCAGCCTACGTTGATGCGGTGCAGGTTGGTCACCTCGGCGATGCGGGTCTCGCCGGCGTAGGGGTAGATGTAAAGCTCGCTGAATTGCGGCCAGCGGCCCCAGAGTGGGTCGAACTGCTCGTTGGTTGCGGTGCCGGCCCGGTCGCCGGAGAGGTATTCGTATCCGACGCGGAAGTTGTTGTTGTTCTCGTCGTTGAGGAAGTATTCCAGACGCGAGTTGAATCCCATCGCACAGAGGCGGGCGCCGTTCTTCTTGCCGACCTGCTGGGCGAACTCGGCGCGGCCTTTCCAGTTCTCGTCAAACTGGTGGGCGATGCGTCCGCCGAGGGTGTAGATCTCGGAATCGTTGCCGTTGCCGGCCTCGGCCAAGTCGT
>JBKHHU010000271.1:0-3742 GCA_046539045.1 Phycisphaerae bacterium | reverse complement strand
AGAAACCAGTAAAAACCCTCTGTGATCTCTGTGCCCTCCGTGGTGAATCAACCACGGAGTTCACCGAGGGCACAGAGTTTTTCTTGGTCACGAAGGGCTCGAAGACCACGAAGGCCTCGAAGGTTTCCTGATTTCTACCGCGCGCTGGCTGCGGGTCGCTTTGAATCGACGCACCGCAACTTTCGGACATAAAAAACAACGCCGTTCTTTGAGTTCTTCGTGGCCTTGGCAATCTTCGTGATGGAAAAAGAAACAGTAGAAGCGCTCTGTGATCTCCGTGACCTTCTATGTCAAAAGCGGCGGCAACCATCGAGAGATAGAAGAGAGACTTGAGACCATCGCTCAGACGATCGACCGTGTCTTCCTGGCCATCAGGCGCTGGCCGAAAGACGGTTTCGATCTGTCGCAGAATATCCTCCGTGGTTTTCTCCAGCTTGACCGCAAACCGCCCGATCGCATTGCAGCCGCCACCGGAATGCGTGTACAATCCAGCCGCACAGGGAGGTGCGCGTGATGACATGGTTTGTGATCGGATTCATCGTCGGGGCCCTGATCGGGGCCGGGCTGGCCGTCTGCATCGGGTTGGTGAGGGCCAGGCAGTCGCGGGCCCAGCTGCGCGACGTCGAGCAGCAGATGCGGGAGACCTTCGCGGCGCTGTCGGCAGAGGCCCTCGACGCCAACGCCAAGCGCCTGAGCGAACAGAACACGCAGTTACTCGACGGAAAGAAGGCCCTGATCGACCAGTCGGTCCAGGCCGTCAACGAGCGGCTGGAACAGGTGCGGGGCTATCTGCAGAAGGTCGAATCCGAGCGGAGCAGGCACTTCGGGCAGCTCAGTTCGTCGGTTTCGTCGCTGGCGACCACCACCGGCCAGCTGCATCGCATGCTTGCCAGCACGCAACGACGCGGCATGTGGGGCGAGCGCATGGCCGAGGACATCCTCCGCCTGGCCGGGCTGCAGGAGCACGTCAATTACGTCAAGCAGGACGCCGAGCAGGCCGACTCCGGCCGCCCGGATTTTACCTTCTTCCTGCCCAACGAACTCCGCGTCAACATGGACGTCAAATTCCCGCTCGAACGCTACAAGGCCTACCTGGAATGTGACGGCGATGCCGAAAAACGCCGGGCGGAATTGAAGAATCTCGTCCAGGCGGTCCGCGGGCATATCCGGGCCGTCGCCGGCCGCGGGTACATCGACACCAAAGGCGGAACCGTGCCCTACGTGATCGTGTTCATCCCGGCAGAGCCGGTGTACGGGCTGGTGCTGGAAGCCCAGCCGGACCTGATCGACGAGGCCCTCGCCCAGCGGGTGGTCCTGGCCAGCCCGCTGACACTGTACGCCATGCTCGCGGTCGTCCGCCAAGCGGCGGAGAGTGCGAACATCATGAAGACCGCCGACCAGGTGCTGGAACTGCTCGGGCAGTTCAACGCCCAGTGGGACAAATACAACGAGGAAGTCGAGAAGCTCGGCGACCGGCTGGACTCAGCCCGCAAGCAGTACGAGACCGTCACCACCACGCGGACGAACATGCTCCAGCGCCCGCTGGACAAAATCGACGACCTGCGGGCTCAGCGGGATGGCGTGCCGAAAGGCTGATTCGCACCCGGCGAGCTCGCACAATTTCTGCAATCTGCAGGGACCAGCAGGTAAAATGGAAGCGCCGGACAAGCAGAAGGGGAAACCGATGAAACAGGTCATGACAATCTTGCTGATGTTCGCTTTGCTCGCAGGGCTCGCTGCTGCCGATGGTGTCATTCTGCCCAAGGAGACCGCGACCCAGCCGTACGAGGGCAGCCTGGCCGAGGAAGCCCAGGAAGCGATTATCTTCTTCGACGGCAAGGCCGAGCCCAGCGCGCGGGAAGATGTGATTCTCAAAATCAGCGTCACCGGAGAGCTCAGCGAGTTCGGATGGGTCGTGCCGTTTCCGGCAGCGCCGGACATCGCAAAAGAGGACCCGGCCCTGTTCGCCGAACTGCACGAGTACGTCCAGTACCGGCAGGCCCAGCTGGTGCGCAAGCCAAAAGGCTCCAGCGGAGCCCAGGCGGCACGAGAAGCTGTAGACTCCGACGTGCCCGTTGAAGTCATCTCGCAGAAGACCGTGGGCAATTACGACACGGCCGTGCTGAAGGAGAACGAGCCCGGCGCCCTGAACGACTGGCTCAAATCCAGCGGCTATCGCACGCTGCCCGACGCCGAGGACGTGCTGAGCTTCTACCGCGACAAGGGGTATGTCTTCGCCTGCATCAAGGTTTCCGACGCGGCTCTCGAGAAGGACCGGGCCGTCGAGCTGCACCCGCTGCGGTTCACGTTCCACACCGGCGGGGAGGACGGGGTCTACTACCCGATGAAGATGTCCGGCCTGCTGCCGGAGCCGTTCGACGTGAACCTGTACGTGTTCTACCGGGCGTGGCTGAACGATCACCTCAACGGCTACGGGTATGCCCACCGCGGGTTCTATCTGAACTTCCGCGACTGGGACAGCCCCAGGTGCGAGTCCAACGCGGGCAAATCGTGGTCGGCTCCGTCAACGGACCCGTACCTGCAGGATGCCGCCGGGCTGATTCCGACGGTGACCACAGTGGCCCAGAAGCTCCACCCGGGCCGGCGGTTCTACCTGACCAACATCCGCGCCGAGCAGTTGGAGCCGGACAGCGTCCGGGCCTGGCGGGACGACCTGTGGCTGTTCCCGCATTACACCAACCGGAAGATGGTCCCGCACGACGCCCGTCGCGGCGGGGTGGCGTCGGCAGCGTATCCGACCGCTCCGACGGAAGAGGAGGCCGAGAAGGCGATGGAGCGGACCAGCGCCGTGGGCGTCGGGATGATCCTGATGATCGCCGGGCTGATCGTGCTGGTACTCTTCCTCCCGCTGGCGGCAGTGCTGGTCTGGCTGATGCTGCGTCGGCGTCAGGCCGAACCGGAATCGGCAGAGGAGCCTCATGCCCCGGCCGGCTGACAGCGTGGTGCTGCTCCTTATCGACGGGCTCCGTCCGGATGCCCTGCAGCAGGCCGACACGCCGCACATAGACCGGCTGATGTCGACGGGCAGCTATACGCTGCAGGCCCGGTCGGTCGTCCCTGCGCTGACCCTGCCGTGCATGACGAGCATCTGCTTCTCGGCAGAGCCGGCGGAGCACGGTGTGCCGACCAACCGCACCGCCCGGCACGACCCCTCCGCTCCGGGCATCTTCGACTGGCTCTACGCCCAGGGCCTCGCCACGGCGATGTTCCACAACTGGGCCCCGCTCAAGCGGCTGGGCCACCACACCTCATTCTGTCAGCGGACCTACGTGCCCAACGGCAAGAAGCCGGAAACCGACGGCCGGCTCGCCCGGCTCGCCGCCGCCCACCTCCAACAGGAGGATGTCGCCTTCGCGCTGGTCTACCTCGGCGTGACCGATGAGATGGCACACGCCCACGGATTTCTCTCCCGGCCGTATATGGACGCGATCGAGCGGGCCGACGAGGCCGTCGGTGTGGTGCTGGAGGGAATCGGACGGAGCGTGCATGCCGACCGCACGGCCGTGTTCGTCGCCGCGGACCACGGCGGGCACGACAAGACCCACGACGGGTCGGTCGAGGAAGACCTGCGAGTCCCACTGATCGTCTCCGGGAGCGGAATCCCCACCGGCCCGATCGAACAGGAGGTCAGCATCATTGATATCGCCCCGACCGTCACAAACGTGCTCGGCCTGGAGCCCCCGCCGGATTGGCGAGGCCGGGCGGTGGGCTTCAACGGCGA
>JBKHHU010000270.1:0-3747 GCA_046539045.1 Phycisphaerae bacterium | reverse complement strand
GGCGCTCCATGCTGCCGCCGGAGTAGCCGCCATCGTCGTAGTGGTCGGCCAGCGCTTCCCAGCCCTCTGCCTTCTGGCTGGCGATGTACGCCTCGGCAGCGTCACGTTGGGCGTGAAGGCTGTTGTACTCCTGGTCGAGGCCCTCTTCGCTGGACTTGCGGGTATAGATGGCGCAGCGGATCGTCGCCCTGGCCGTCTTGGTCTTGGTGCTCATCGTTGCACCCCAAGCCGGAAGAACCGGAACCCGTTGATGTGGGTGCGGGTGATTCGCTTAGCCACCGCCGATAGCGTGCGATATCGCTTGCCCTCGTACTCGAAGCCGCTGCCGTCGGCCAGGTAGACCACGCGGTGCTTGCGGCCCTTGTACTCGCGGATGATGGCCGAGCCGGGCGTGGGCAGTCGCGGGTCGTCGGGAAGGTCTGGGCCGGTCGGTGCTGGCCGGGTGACGGTGGCTGACTGGCCTTCCTGCGGCGGGCAGACCATGGTCTTCGGGGCCATCACCCGCACCTCGGCGTCGTCGGCCAGTTCGGCCGCTCGCTTGCGGGCACGTTCGGACAGGTCGCCCTCGGCGTTGGCCTGGATGCGCCAGGCGATCTTGCGGATGAGGTAGGCCCGGTGTCGGGTCCGGCAGGGCTGGCCGTGCAGTTCGGCGTAGCGCTCGGCCAAGTCGCCCGTGGTCATCCGGTCCAGGGCGGCGATTTCGGTTGCGATGTCAGTCATTGCATGCGGCTCCTTTCGTCAAGGTTTTCCGAGACGCGGCCCGTTAACCGCCGGGTCGCGGAGCCACACTGAGCCTCGTTTCCGCCGGAAGCTCAAGGCCGGTTTTCGACACTTTCGAGACTGTTTTCGCAGGCGATGATGCGGCCGATTTGGCCGCCCGAAGACGCCGCAGCAGGCCTTTGGCGAGGATGGCGGCCACCTCGCGGCGGCGCTCTTCGGCCGTCATGCTTTCGGGATCGGTCTGCGAGATCATGGCAAGGCTCCCAAGGGGCAGGTTCGTTGTGCCTACATTGGTTACCTATGCCGTGCGTAAGCGAAGTGTCCACCTTCGCTGGCTCCTTGTGGTCAATCGCCATTCGATCTATACTCAGGCTTGCCGATTGTCGGGCAATGGCTATGCGACATAGTGTCGCTGATATGTAGCAGCCAGCTTGGGGCTGCAGGTTGAGAAGCAAAGGGCATCCGCATCTTCCAGCGGAAATTCTCAGGCAACGGAAAAGGAGAAGCATGAGAACAGTCTACGGGATTCAGTTCCAGGTCCAGCCGCGAGAGGGGCAGTCGCCGTCTGACTGTATCGTACAGCTCCGAGATCTGGCAGCCCAATGGGTCTCTACGAAGTACCGACAGGCATGGAAGACCGAGGCGGTCCCGCAATTCGATGGTGTAGCCCTTGAGCCGCTTCCGGGACATTGGGTGCGGACGTCGCACCAGTGTCAGGACGAATGCGAACTCGTCAGCATGGAATGGGACCACCCCCATGACCGCGACGATTCGGTCGTATGGGTCACGGGATGCACCTTCGCTCGACAAGCCAGAGATGTCTACGCCGCAGTGACCATCCGCATCAGCAGCACTCGCTTCACGATCCGGCCAACAAGGTTCGACCTTGGCCGCCCGCGCCTGGTCTGGGACGCCTTGACGAGCTTTGACTGCACCATTGGAGGCCAGCCCGTCCCCGTGGGTCACAGGGAACTCCGGGCTGCGGAGGTGAGCGGCTTCGCCGATGATGTAGTCCTCTCGGGGCGGCGAGCCCTTCCGATCATCATGGTCTCGCCCGATAGCTGGACTGAGCACCCCATCGTAAACGCGGCGGCACTTCAGAATGCCGTCGCCGGCTTCGCCGAAGTGGTCAAGTTGGCGGACAAGTGGGCCGCCTTCAAGCTCACCGACAAGATCGGAAAGGAACTCTCCTGCTTCAACGGAGCGGTCCGCGTGTACTGGCCTGGCCTCACCCTCAGCGACCGCCCTTACCAGCACCCGCTCTACCTTGCGAACTCGATCAAGTACCACCGCAACCACGGGCGCGAGCTCAAGTCCCACCTGTTCCGGGTGTTCGCTGGGATGTCCGCCTTCCGCGCGGGCGAACTCGGGCCAATCCGGGCCGTGCGCAGGACCATCGAAGCACAGCGAGACGGCCAACTGACCCGGCTGCGGGAGCAGGTTGCCTCCGGGGAGGTAGAGAACTCCGAGCTCTTGGCCTCCCTGGAGGACGCATGGAATGAGAACGAGCAGTTAAAGGCGGAGCGGGACCGGCTAGCCGAGCAGGTGGAGACCCTCGGCACGGAGTTGGAGGCGCAGAAGGCGAACTGGGCGACGTATGAGGAGTACATGGAACGGCAGGAAGGGAAAGAGGAGATCACTCCGGACTCTGAGGCCGAAACGGAGGAGTTCGCGAACGTCCTGGAGGCTTATGAGAGGGCCAAGCAGGACTTCGGCGACAACCTGGTCTTCCTGGAGTCCGCCGACAGATCGGCGGCAGATACGCCCTTTAAGAGCCCGCGCCGAGTGTATGAGGCGCTGGAGGCCCTCTCCCAGGTGGCGATGGAGTGGAAGGAGAACGACGGGCGGCTCGGCCGCAGCTTCAAGGACGCGATGGCACAGCTCGGCTTCGACGTGCATGGCGTGTCGGACACGAGCAAGGGCAAATGGGGCGACGACTACAAGTTCATCTACGAGGGCGAACGCCGACTCTTCGAGGACCACGTGACTCTGGGAGCGGGCCAGCCCGATACATGCCTCTCAATCCACTGGTATCGGGACGACGAGAACCTTGCAGTGGTCATTGGCCACTGCGGAATCCATGGTACTAATACATCGTCGTAGACAGGCTGAATGAAGGACCTCTCTGCGGTCCATCCTCCCTCATAACCAGAGCCTACAAGTTCTCTCTTCGCAGCAGAGACTTTCGGCCGAGAGGGCCAAAACGGGCGGCGAGACCAATTCGCCGGTTATCTCCCTCGGCAAAACAGAGACACCGGCGGCGGAGGGCCAGAATCGTAACCCCTTGGCGAAACTGGCGTAAAAAGCGAAAAGGCCGCCGAGTTCTCTCGACGGCCTTCTGCGTGAACCTCTGGGTCGCTGCGGTTTGCAGCGAGTCGACCAATAGCCGATCCTCGATGCAACCCGTCTTCAACTTTCGCGACGGCTTGGAAATCACAATCTTATTCCCACTCGAAAGTTACGCGATTCGGGGTGACCCGGTGGTTATGACTCTGGTTATGAGATTATTCGGGTTTTTGAATCTCGACCAGAGGAGAGGAAGCAACGCTGTTTGCAGTCTTCAGAGCTTGGACAGCAGAAGCTTGAGGTCCTGAACGGTGGCGGAGTCGGCCGATGGCTCGGACTCGATACTGGCCGTGGCGTCCTCGATGGCCTCGCGCACCAGGCCGGCGATAACCGGCCCGTCGACCGGCAGCGACTTGGCGCTGGCCTTTTCGAGCGACCGCAGCAGCGTGATGCAGGCGTCGTAGAATCGCTGCCAGTTGAGCAGCACGATCTGCGGCGGGCGGAGATTGAGCAGCGATTCCCACGCGGCCGTGTTCTTCAGGCGTGCGAACCCGTGTTCTACCGTGAGTACGTCGGCGGACTCCCAACGCTGGGCCACCTTGGAGATGTTGCGGTACGACTGACCGGACCACGCGGCCACGCTGCGCAGCTTCGCGCTGCCGTGATTGGCTAGCAGGTACACGAGTATGAAATGCCGGGCGTCGTTGCCCAGCAGGTCGCGGGCGTGGAGGATCGCAACAG
>JBKHHU010000073.1:0-14612 GCA_046539045.1 Phycisphaerae bacterium | reverse complement strand
TGGATCTCCGCCTTCGCACTGCGAATCGCTACGGCGCAGGCCTTCAGGGCAGCATCCCGCTGCTCGCCGCGCGTCGTCGCCAACACCCCCGCGGCCGCCCTGGCCGCCGCAGCCTTCTGCTCGATATATCGCTTCGCGTCCATCATTCACCTCTCGCTTCGGTCCAAACTCGGGCCGATAGTATAATCCACGAATTTCGCGAATGGCACGAATTTCTCTTCCGCGGCGCGAAAGCAAGGCACCGGCCGGGGAAAATCATCCGGAAGCACGACTTGACAAATATGTCAAGTAAAGCTAAACTTCTGGTGGAAAAGGGGTCGATAACCATGAAACCACTGCCACCGTTCACTGCCGAAGGCCTGCTTCCTCCGGGCGACTATGAGTTGACGCTGGATCAACTGAGAGAATCGGCACTGGTGGGCGGACCTCTTGACCATAGCGCACAGTGGGACGCGGCCTGGCGGGCGAAGCTGGTGGACAACCTGGCAGTGCTGGTCCGCCAACTGTGGCAGGTCGGGATTGAAGAAATCTACATTGACGGCTCGTTCGCTGAAGACAAGAGCCACCCGAACGACATCGATGGGTATTTCGTCTGCACGCTGCAGGAACTCGGGTCCGGACGCCTGCAGCGCGAGCTGAACCTGCTGGACCCCCACAAGGTGTGGAGCTGGGACCCAGCAAGCCGGCGGCCTTACCGCGGATATGCGAAGAACCAGCTTCCGATGTGGCATCAGTATCGCGTGGAGTTGTACCCGCACTGCCCGTGTTTTGACGTCGGTTGCGGGATCCGGGACAGGCACGGAAACGAGTTGGAATTCCCGTCCGCCTTCCGGCAGGCCCGTGCCGACGGCAAGCCAAAAGGCATCATCAAGATCGGAGCCGAAACATGATCCGCAACGAGAAAGAATACAGAGAAGCCGTCCAGCGATTGGCCGACGAAAAGGACCGGCTGACACAACGCAGAACCGCTCTGGAGAAGGCGGACCTCTCTGCCGAGGAGATCAAGCGGGTGTTGGATCCGATGCGGTCGTTCCATCTGCAGCTGAAGGAAGAGGTCGAGAGCTACGAACGACTCAAACGCGGCGAATTTCAGGAGATCACCAATCTCCGCGGGCTCGGGCATCTGCTGATCGCCCTTCGGATTGCCAAGAACATCAGCCAGCGTGAACTCGCTGCCCGACTTGACGTGCATGAATCGCAAATCTCCCGCGACGAACGCAACGAATACCACGGAATTACACTGGACCGGGCCAGCCGCGTCCTCGACGCTCTGAACGTGGAACTCATCAGCAACGTCGACAGCGAAACGGTCAGCCAGGCCAAAGCGGGCTGACACCTGCTGACTGATCTCTGATTACCGAACGTCGACCGGCTCCATCCACTCCCCCTGCTGGTCCACCAGCACCTTCCCGGAGCCGTCTGTTACTACCAGTCCGGCATCTTCGTCAACCCAGTATTTCGTATCGCCATTGATGGCGGGCAGCCCCTGAACTGGGAACTGACGTACTCAGCGATCAAACGAATGACGAATCAACGCATTCACGAATCCCGAACCGCGACTTGTCGCGGTTACAGGTCCCGGTCCTCGAGCATGTGCCCGAGTTTTTCCTTCTTCGTTTTGAGGTAGGTTCGGTTGTCTTCGTGGGCGGGGATCTGGATCGGCACGCGCTCGGTGATTTCCAGCCCGAACCCGCCAAGGCCGTAGATCTTGCGGGGGTTGTTGGTCATGATCTTCAGCTTCCGCAGGCCCAGATCGCGGAGGATCTGGTTGCCGATGCCGTAGTCGCGGCGGTCGGCTTCGAACCCGAGGTGCAGGTTGGCTTCGACGGTATCCATGCCCTGGTTGATCTGCAGATCGTAGGCTTTGAGCTTGTTGATCAGGCCGATTCCGCGCCCCTCCTGCCGCACGTAGATCAGCGCCCCCTTGCCCGCCTTGGCGATACGTCGCAGCGCGGTGTGCATCTGTGAGCCGCAATCGCAGCGACGGCTGCCGAAGACGTCCCCGGTCAGACACTCGCTGTGGACGCGGACGAGCACGGAATCATCGTGGATGATCGGCTGGCCCTGTTCGTCGAGCTCGCCCACTCCACCCATGCACAGCGCCAGGTGCGGCTGGGGGTCCACCACGGAGGTGTAGGCAATGAGCTTGAAGAGCCCTTCCTCGATCTGCAGCGGGATTTCCACCGCCCGCTCGATGAGCTTCTCGTTGCGAAGGCGGTGGCGGATGATGTCGGCTACGCTGCACATCTTCAGGTCGTGCCGCCGGCAGAAATCCTGAAGGTCGTCCCGCCGGGCCATGGTGCCGTCTTCGTTCATGATCTCGCAGATCACCCCAGCCGGCCTGAGCCCAGCCAGTCGACACAAATCGACCGCCCCCTCGGTCTGCCCTGCCCGCACCAGCGACCCACCGTCGGCAGCGCGAAGCGGGAACACGTGCCCCGGGCGGGCCAGGTCGGAGGCCGTGGTGTTCGGGTCGGCCAGCAGTTCGATGACCCGGGCCCGATCGGCGGCGCTGATCCCGGTGGTTACGTCGCGGGCGGCATCAACGGAAACGGTGAAGGCCGTTCCGTGCAGCGCGGTGTTGTCGGTGGTCTGCATGTGCAGGCCGAGTTGGTCAGCCCGGGCATTGGTGATCGGCGCGCAAATGAGCCCGCGGCCGAACGTGGCCATGAAGTTGACGATTTCGGGCGTGATCTTCTCGGCGGCGCAAACCAGGTCGCCTTCGTTCTCGCGGGTTTCATCGTCCACGAGGACGATCATCTTGCCGTCGCGAAGGTCCTGGAGGATGTCCTTGATCGGGTTCATTGTTCGGCGTGATCCTCGGAACCGTTGTTGTCCAACGGTTTCTCTTCTTGTGCAATGAAGGTCAGTCCCAGTCGGGTGTAACTGATGATCGCCAGCACACACAGGGCGACGACGAGCACCGCCATCGCGCGGGCGATGTGCGAGCCGAGGGGGAAGCCTTCAAAATTCAGGTCCGGTGCCACCAGGAAGCTGACGACCATCACGAGCTGTCCGGCTGTGGACAGTTTCCCGGCGATGGTCGGCTTGACGCGGAACCGGTCGGTAACCAGATATATTACCACAAATCCGAGGATGACCCACAGATCCTTCCCGACCACGGCCACCACAACCCAGTTGTCCAGCTTGTTGCCCGGAACGGCGGTGCTCGGGATGCTCAACAGAACCACCGAACACATGATCAGGGCCTTGTCGGCGATCGGGTCCAGGATGGCACCGAGGCGTGTGCGTTGGTCGAGCTTGCGGGCCAGAAGTCCGTCGATGGCATCGGATACTGCCATGATGACAAACACGCCCAGCGCGGCGTGCCGGGCCCATTCCCATCCCGGTTCCTGCTGGTTGAGCAGCAGAACAATATAGGGGGCAATCAGCAGCACTCGCAGCAGGCTGATGCGGTTGGGCCAGTTCAGTGCGGCCCAGGGTTTGATCTGCGATGAGTTGTTGTCCTTTTCCATCACAGTGTTTTACCCGTCGCAGGGCGCCGGTTCAACGATCCCGCCCCCGGGTCGCGAGACTCAAGCGTTCAGGAAGCCGGTGCCTTGCGGAGCTGGGCGATGAACAGGAACGCCCCGACCAGCAGGATGAACCCGAGTGGGAACGAGACGGCCATGAACATCGGGGCATAGTCGGCAAAGGCGCTGTCGCTGACGGCATCGACATTCTGTTTTCCCTGAAGGAAGATGATCAGGCTCAACCCGCCGATCAGTTCGAGGATCAGACCGGTAACCAGAAGGACCGGGACCATGAACTTCTTCATCTGCTGGTTGTGGGCCTTTCGGGACTTCCGGTTGTAGGTGGCCTGGCGGGCTTCTCGTCCTCCGGTGGGTTCGGCAGGGATGGGCATGTGGTCGAACGGTGTGGAGCCGGTGGAGTCCGTCATTGCGTCTTCGTCAGTATACTCGTGCTGCCCGAAGCCGGAACCGGTTTCCGAGGATGCGGCGTCTTCCCCGGAAGCCAATGCTTCCAAGGCGTTTGCACGATCGTCCGAGGGTTTGCGCTCTTCATTGCTCATATCGCCGAAACTCCAGATCGCTATAATGCTAACGTGCGAAGAGACGCATAATACCACGACTTGTCAAGACAGACTAACCTTTTTGACGGAGGTCACCAATGAACGTCCGGCAACCATTCCGCGCAGGGAGTTTCTACGAATCATCCACCTCCTCATGTCGTCTGCACGTGGAACGGCTGTACGATTCGGTGGAACTGGCCGAGTCCGTTCCGTCCGACGCTGTCGGTGGGATCGTGCCCCACGCAGGATGGATGTTCTCGGGCAGACTTGCCGCGCAGACCTTCCGGGCGACGCTGAGCGACCAGATCCGGACCGTGGTCCTCTTCGGGGCCGACCACACCCAGTCGGCCGAGATGGGTGAAGTCTTTGACACCGGTGTCTGGCGGACCCCGTTGGGTGAAGTGGAAGTAGACGAGGAACTGGCTTCGGCGGTGATGGCTTCGGGCGACCGACTGCGGTCCAACCCTGAGGCGCACAAATACGAGCACGCCATCGAAGTCCAGGTGCCGATGGTTCAGGTAGCCGCCCCGAATGCGAAGATCCTCCCGATCACACTCCCCCCGCGAGCCGTCGCCATCGAGGTGGGACGGACCGTGGGGCAGGTACTCAATGCCCGGGACGACTCCCGGGCCGTGATCATCGGAAGTACCGATCTGACCCATGTGGGCGGGCACTTCGGCTCGCCGGTCCAGCGCGGGCAGGAAACGGAACGATACGCTGCCGACAACGACCGGACAATCCTGCGCCGGATCGAGCAGATGAACGCCGAGGGCGTACTGGAAGAAGCTTCCGTCAACGCCAGCGCCTGCGGAGCCGGAGCCGTGGCCGCCACCATCGCCGCATGTAGTGAACTCGGCGCCGGCCGAGGTGAAGTTCTCGAATACACCAACAGTTATCGCGTGGTCCACGAGATGAACCCCGGGGAAACCGACGATACGACCGTGGGATACGCATCGGTGATCTTCGTCTGAACCGGCCGGCAAAGCTCCCGTCGATCCGGACGCAGAAGGGGCAGGCATTTCTTGCAGGACAGGCGCAATAATCCATGGGCAACACTATAATTTAATGCAATGCTCTGCAGTTCACGGTTCTCGACACTCAGAAAAGCAGCATGAAGAAGGTCTGGTTCATTCCCGTGCTGATCGCCGTTCCGGCCGTAGCCATCCTGGTCTGGCAGGCGATCGAGTTGAGCCGGTCCATTCAGACGCCCGGTCACAACCAGCCCGCCCAGACCACAATCACCGGCACAGCACCAGCCCAGACAAGCAAGCCACCAGCTGATTACGACGAAATCCGCATCGCCGTGGCCGCCCCGATCAGTGCCCTCCCCCGCGGAACCCGCAGCCACACCATTGAAGCTGCGACCGTCGCCGTGCGGGAAATCAACAGCCGCGGAGGCATCCACGGCACGCCGGTGCGGATGATTCCCCTGGACGACAAGGGGACCGCCCTCGGTGCTCGAGCCGCTGCCCGCAAGGCCGTCGCAGCAAAGGCGCACCTGGTCGTCGGCGGGCGATGGAGTTCAGCAGCACTGGCCATGGCCGAAGTTCTCCAGGAGAACCGCATTCCGATGCTCGTCATCTCCGGGACCAACCCGTATGTCACGCGCAAAGGAGAGTACATCTTCCGGGTCTGTTTCAATGATTCACTGCAGGGAGCGGCTCTGGTCCGGTTCGCGCGGAACCACCTGAAAGCAGACACTGTCGCCATTCTCACCAATTCGGGAAACGCCTACAGTCCGTTCCTCTCCGACGTGTTTGCCGAGCAGTTCAGGAATCTCGGGGGCAAAGTTGTACTGCGGCAGGACTATCTTACCGACCAGATGGACGCGGAGGAGCTTATCCAGAATGTGGCCAAGGCCAAGCCGGACCTGGTATTCAACCCGGGCTACGTGGAAGGCTCCTCGGCCATTCTCGCAGAGGCTCGCAGGCAAAACCTGGAGACCCGGTTTCTTGGTGCGGATGGCTGGACGCCTGAACTGCTGAGCCTGATTGAGGATACACCCAAGAGCATGTATTCCGCCACTCATTGGATGCCCGGCCTGTCGGATCACCCCCGCAGTTACCTGCTCAAGGTCATCGAGGACCAGTACGGGCCGATCGCCAACAGCAGCGCCGCATTGACGCTGGACGCGATGTATCTGGCATTCGAGGCGATGGAAAGGGCGAACCGGCTGACCCACGGGAAAATCCGGCAGGCGATCGCCGACACCGCGGACTTCCCGGGCCTTACCGGGAAGATCGAGTTTGACCGGTACGGCGACTGCTACAAACCAATTACGGTGCAGAAGTTTACCAACGGTACCGCCGGGATCGCCGCGGTCATTCAGCCGCGATGGATTCAGGTGGCCGTGATCATGGCCAAGACCGGCGACGCCGGTCTGGAGAACATCATGGGCTTTCAGGCGGCGCGTTTCGCTGCAGATGAGATCAACAGGTATGGCGGTCCCCGAGGCATTCAACTGAGACTCCGGGAGTACGACAATCGGGGAACGGTTCTGGGCTCCCGCCGAGCCGCCAGACAGGCGATAAAGGATGGCGCCGTAGCCGTGATCGGGGCTGCGTGGAGTTCTCATTCTCTGGCCGCCGCCCGGGTCTGCCAGAAAGCCCAAATCCCCATGCTCAGCCCCTCGGCCACCAGCCCCGGCGTCACGCAAGTCGGGGACTACATCTTCCGCGCCTGTTTCATCGATTTGACTCAAGCTGCCGCTTTGGCGGCATTCGCCAACCAGGACCTGAAGGCCTCCACCGCCGTGATCCTGACCAATACCAGCACGCAGTACTCGCTGGGACTGGCTGACTACTTCCGCGAGGAATTCAGCGAGTCCGGCAAGATTCTCTGGGAAGGCGACTACGCTCAGGAGACCACCAATTTCAAACCTCTGCTCCGACAAGTTGCCCGGCTGGAACCGGATGTGGTGTTTGTCCCGGGCTACCCGCGGGATGCGGGATTCATCATTCGCACCGCCCGGCGAATGGGGCTGGAGACAACGTTCCTCGGCGCCGACGGGTGGGACAATCTGATGTACGACTATGCCGGAGACGCCATCGAAGGTTCCTATTTCACGGATCACTGGCATTACGAGTTGCCGACCCCGGTCTCCAAAGAGTTCTCAAAGAAGTACATCGGCAAATACCGGAATGCACGGACAGGGCTTGTCGCTCTGACGTATGATTCGGTGTACCTCCTTGCCGACGCGGTAGGGAGGGCGGAGTCGACGGAACCCGAGGACATCCGCAACGCATTGTCCCGCACGGCCGGGTTCGAGGGCGTCACCGGAACTTTCACGTTCAACGAGTTCGGCGATCCGATCAAGCCGGTGGTGATTCTGAAGTTCGAGGACGGCGACACCGTCTTGCATAAGCTGTTTGAGCGGAAGGAGATTGCCAGCCAACCTTCTTCCGCGGAGATGACCAAGTGAAATTGCAGCTCAGTCACAAAGTGAACCTGGCTATCCTCATGACATTTCTCCTGGTGGCGGTGGTGTTCGCGCTGATCATCATACCGCTGCAGCAGATCCGGACAGCCAACTCTATCGCCGGCGCCGAGGAATTCGTATCCGCCCTCGTACAGCGGGAACGGCAGGACCTGGCCAATGAGATTTACGAACGGCGCAGCAGGGCCCTGCAGATCCGTCTGCAGGAATTGGTTGATCTGCAGGCTGTGTTCAGTGTAGCTGTCTACGACCGCGACGGTCAGGCCCTGCAGCGCGCAGCCAAGAAGGGGATTCCCGCCCCGGCAGCGAACATCGAGCCGCTGGAGGACACCAGCGTGACCCGCATGGAGTTGGGGGGCGTGGAAGCAATGCGATTCGACCAGCCGATACGGGCAGCAGGCGAGACTTTGGGCTATATCCGGGTCAGCTATTCTCTTGCCGAGCAACAGCGCGAACGGACGACGGCTTACCTCCTGTTCGGCGCGTTTCTGCTCTCGGCTCTGGCGATCATGATGATCACGCTGAACCTCATGATCTGGCGGACGATCAACAAGCCGATTCAATCACTCACCGCCGCGATGGGACGCGCCGAGCAGCGGGGCCCCGGAGAGAAAGTCGACATCCACAGCAGCGATGAAGTGGGCGAGCTTGCCGAAGCCTATAACCAGATGAGCGGACGCCTTAAGGAAACCTTACAGAAGCTCCAGAGCGAGGTGGCTGAGCGCATTCTGGCAGAGGATGCCCTGCGCCAGCGGGAGGGCGATCTGCGGATCACGCTGGATTCCATTGGCGATGCGGTAATTGCCACCGACGCGGACACCACCATCACCCGGATGAACCCTGTAGCGGAGAAGCTTACCGGATACCAGTCCGAGGAAGCCATCGGCTTGCCCTTGAGGGAGGTGTTCCAGGTCGAAACCCCCGACGGGCGGGAAGTGGCCTGCCCTGCCCGCATCGCGGTGGAAACGGGCTCTCCTACCGGAATCCCGTCCGAATCCGTGCTGGTCTCCCGCGACGGTAAACGCACCGATATCGCCGACAGTGCCTCTCCCATCCGCGACCCGGAAGGCAGAACCGTCGGAGCGGTTCTCGTTTTCCGCGACGTGACCAACCAGAAGCAGTTGGAAACCCAGTTGCGACAGGCACAGAAAATGGAAGCCGTCGGGCAACTGGCTGGCGGAATCGCCCACGATTTCAATAACCTGCTGCAGGCTATACAGGGCTATACCGAGCTTTGCCTGACCGATGTGGAAGACGACGACCATATTCGGGGGTATCTGGAGGAGGTACGAAAGGCCTCGCAACGGGCGGCCGACCTGACCCGTCAATTGCTGACCTTCAGCCGCCGTGAAACGCTCCAGCCGAAGCTGATGGACATCAATGTCACCATCAACAACCTCACGAAGATCCTCCGCCGGGTCATCGGCGAACACATTGATCTGCGCGTACACTGCGGTCAACCGCTTGACGCAATTTACGCCGACCCCGGGCAGATCGAGCAGGTGATTATGAATCTCTGTGTCAACGCCCGCGACGCCATGCCCGAAGGCGGTACGCTTACCATCAGGACAGGCAACGCGACCATTGACAAGGAATCGGCCCGCAACAAGCCATGGGCCGAACCGGGGAAATACGTGGTCCTCAGCGTAGCCGATAATGGCAAAGGCATCGCCACCGAGGAAAAGGACCGCATCTTCGAACCGTTCTACACGACCAAAGAAGTCGGCCAGGGCACCGGATTGGGTTTGGCAACCGTGTATGGAATCGCCAAACGGCACGACGGATTGATCCACCTGGAAAGCAACCCGGGCAACGGGGCCGATTTCCAGATCTATTTCCCCTCAGCAGGGAGCACCACCGACGAAAACAGCTACGTACCGACCCCCACCGAACGGAAACGACGCGAGCAACATGGCGGCTCGGGCACGATCCTTCTGGCGGAGGACGACGAACTGGTTCGAAACCTGTCGGTCAAGATCCTGCAGAAGGCAGGGTACGAACTGCTCGTCGCAGAGGACGGGAAGGATGCCTGTGATCTGCTTCTTGAGCACACCGACGAGATCGACCTGGCCGTTCTGGACGTGATCATGCCTCGCGTCGGCGGCAGGGACGTCTATCGAGAGATCCGCGCACAGGGACTGGACATTCCGGTCATCTTCAGCAGCGGATACAGCTACGATGCTGCCGGCGAGAACTCCCTGCCCGACGATTCTGCTCTGATCCAGAAACCGTATTCGCCTGACGACCTGCTTGGCATCATCCGCAAATCGCTGCTCTCCAATGCCGAAGAACGGGCCAATCAGTAGCCTACGCTCGGCTAGGACGAGCAAAATCGCAACCGCCTGGCGTGGTCTCCTTGCCCAACCGGGGGCCTTACCGTACAATCGCCGGTGACTCGAAAACCCCAACCCACAGACAACGGAACCGTTCATGAAACGTAGCGAGATCAACCAATACCTCCAGCAGGCATACGACTTCTGCGGACAGCAGAACTTTCACCTGCCCGAATGGGCCACGTGGAGCCCACAGGAATGGGAACAGGTGGGAGAGGAGGCCGACGAAATCCGCGAATGCGGGCTCGGCTGGGATGTCACAGACTTCTGCACCGACAGATTCTCCGAGTGCGGGCTGACCGCGTTCACGATCCGCAACGGCGTGCTCAGCGATTCCCCCGATGCGATGCTGAAGGATTATTGCGAGAAGGTGATGATCGTCCGCGAGAGCCAGCTGACGCCGACACACTTCCACTGGTCGAAGATGGAAGACATCATCAACCGCGGCGGGGGCAATCTGGTGATCGAGCTGTGGAACGCCGACCCGGACACAGAGCAACTGGATGAAGTCAACGAGGTGAACGTCTCGGTCGACGGCGTGCGGAAGGACATCCCCGCCGGCGGAAAGCTCATCCTGGCCCCGGGCCAGTCGGTCACGCTCCCACCGTACATGTACCACAACTTCTACGGCGAGCAGGGAAAAGGCACCGTGCTGGTCGGAGAAGTCAGCCGCGTCAATGACGATGAGAATGACAATCGCTTCCTCGAACCTCTCGGCCGTTTCCCGGGCATCGAGGAAGACGAAGAACCCAAGTGGCTGCTCTGCACGGAATATCCTGCGGCCGAATGACGATAGAATAAAGAGCATCTTTGCGTTCGCCGCAGAGACGCAGAGGCGCGGAGAACAATGTTTATTGCTGTGCCCAGAGCCTTAACCCGCTCCGGTATCGGCTGGGCCTGCTACCTACTACCTACTACCTACTACCTGAAAACCATATGATCGAAGCATCCAACGTAAAAGAATCCATCGAAACTCTCAGGGCCCGGATTGAATCCATCCGGGACTCTCTTTGACTTAGCCGGCAAGAAGAAAACGCTGGCGCAACTGGAAGAGAAGATGGCCTCCCCGAGCTTCTGGGACAACCAGGAGAGAGCCCAGGAGACCGTCCGGCAGCTCAAGAGCACCAAGGGCATTGTCTCGCCCGTCGAGGAGATGACCAGCCGCATCGAAGATCTCGAAGTCCTGCACGAACTGGCCGTCGAGGGCGATTCCGAAGAGGATCTCGCCGAGGCGGCAGGAGAGGCAGAGAAAGTCGATCGCGAACTGGAGCGCCTCGAACTCCGCACGCTGCTCTCCGGACCGCACGATTCGGGCGGGTGCTACTTCAGCATCCATGCCGGTGCCGGCGGGACCGAAAGCTGCGACTGGGCCAGCATGCTCATGCGGATGTACCTCCGCTACTTCGAGCGACACGGATACTCCGCCGAAGAGGTCGACCGCACCGACGGTGAGGAAGCGGGCATCCGCTCGATCACCCTGCGTGTCTCCGGCCCGTATGCCTACGGGTACCTCGCCTGCGAGCGTGGCGTGCATCGCCTCGTCCGCGTCAGCCCGTTCGACGCCCAGAACCGCCGGCACACGAGCTTCGCCTCCGTGGACGTCCTGCCCGAAATGGGCGACATCGAGATCGACGTCGACTGGGACAAGGAGGTGCGTGAGGATACCTACCGGGCCAGCGGCGCCGGCGGGCAGCACGTCAACAAGACTTCCAGCGCCATCCGACTGACCCACCAGCCCACCGGAATCGTCGTGCAGTGTCAGAACGACCGCTCCCAGCACAAGAACCGGGCAGAAGCCCGCAAAATGCTGCAGGCCAAGCTCTACCAGCACGAGGAAGCCAAACGCGACGCCGAACTGGCCAAGATGTACGGAGACAAGGGCGAGATCGCCTTCGGCAACCAGATCCGCTCCTATGTCCTGTACCCGTACCAACTGGTCCGCGATGAACGCACCGAACTGAAGAACCCGCACACCGACAAGATCCTCGACGGCGATATCCAGGACTTCCTCGACGCCTACCTCAAATACAAGGCCGGCATCAAACACCACGCCAACAACGGCGGGTAGCCTGCCTGATGGCACGCCATAATAGGCGGGCGGCTCCTACGGCTGCCGCCCGTTTTTTGTTATACGGCCCGACGGCTATCGCACGATTGCTGTCTTGGCGATTCTTCTCTGTCCCGCGTTTGCCGCCGCACAACCTGCCGAACAGGAAACATCCGACGTCCTCCGGTTCACCATCCCCCAACTGGTGGACGGGCAGTCCGATCTGGAGGTGATCCTCTTCCACAGAAGAAGGGTGACGCGAAGGTCAGTTACGGCCTCCTGGGAAGCTGGTCGCATGACATGAGCCCGGTCGTCATCGGCGACGTGCTGGTCATGACCCACGGCGAGGGCGATCTTACCGCGGTCGACCCGAAAACCGGCGACCTGCTGTGGACCCTCGCGGACGTCGTCGGCGTCAACCAGGTGCCGGCGAAGTATACCCAGGGCGGGGCCGAGTACATCGTCGTCGCCGGGGAGGAAAGCGGGAAGCTGACGCTCCTGGAGCCGAACGACTTTATGTATGAATCCGATCGAGCCCGGGAGCAGCTTTCCCGGGGCTCTCTCTTTGCGCGGCTGTGCACGCTTGACATTCTGAAGTGCAAATGAGCCGCGGAGTTGGGTATACTAAAAGCACCGGGGAACGATCACCGATACAAAGGAGACTGCCATGCCTCGCTTCTCTCTGACACTGCTCGCCAACATACTGATCGCACTCGCGACGACGGCCGTCTCAGCGGATACGCAACAGAGCCTCGCAAAGCGTCACAGGCACGCCCAGGTACTTGCGGCCGAGTATCTCTGGGCGCAGCAGCAGAAAAATGGGCGTTGGGATACCGGGGATGAAGACATCACCGCACTCGTGCTGGCTTGCGACACCATGTGCACCAGCCAAACTCGCCTGGGAAAGTCCGCTTCATACCTGAAGGACGCATCGCCGGAGACACAGGCCGACCGGGCCCGACTCGTACTGGCACTGAATCGGATGAAACTCTACGGCGGGCGGCAGGGCAAGTACAGCAAATGTATGCAGGCGATGGGCAAGCAGATGCTCGCGGCTGCTTCCCGAAGGCCTGCAGCGACCTCGGCGGCGTTCTGGGAAGTTCTGGGTTTTGAGGGTTTGGCGGAAGCCCGTATCGAGATCCCAAAGGACTATTGGCTCTCCCGGCTCAAAATCATTGGCGAGCAGAATGAGGATGGTGGATGGGGCCAGCGCCAGTCCCAGTTGGTTCCGACGATTATCGGCACGTATCTCACGGCAGCGGGTCAGTGTCACGTTTTTTCAAGAAAGCCGTCTCCCGATGTCAACAAGGCGATCGCCGCCGGGCTTGGCTGGATCGAGAAGAACCTTCAGCCGTCGAAGCTCACGCCGGAACAGATGCTGATGGTCTCTGAGATGGTACGCGTCACGGGCAAAGGCGACATAACGGCCAGCCGCTGGATCGAGACCGCTATCGCCCAACTGGCCGCCTCACAAAAACGGGATGGCTCGTGGGGCGGTCCTCGGGCGACTGCCCTGGCCCTTCTGACGCTCGATCGATTGCGCCCACCGATGTTCATGCAGCTCCAATACAAGCAAGACGACTCGCCCCGTCGCCATGCGATCGCCCTGCTCAACAGCGCCGTTACCCCTCTATTCTGTATGCCGCCTGATTACCGGGTCGCACTGGCTGACATGGACCAGCCAGTGGACCGCTGGCCGGATGCCCCGGTGGCGATCCTCACTGGCAGCGGCCCGGTAAAGCTCTCGGCCCAGCAGCGATCGCGACTCAAGACGTTCATCCTCCGCGGCGGATGTGTGCTGGCCAGCCCGACCGGATCCCCGGAAAAGTTTGTAGATTCAGTTAAAGCCCTTTGGATGCGAATTTTACCGCAATGGGCCATGACCAAGGTGCCCGCCAAACACGCCGCGTATGGCTTTGCACTGGACGTGAGGCCCCTGCAGCACGCGTGGATCGGTACCAACGGCACCCGACCGATGATGTTTCTCACGCCGACCGATCTGGTCACGCCGCTCCGGGAAGGCAAGATTGTCACCAGTCGCCGCAGTTGGCGACTTCCCGCAAATCTGATGCTCCTTACGGACTATCGCTTCCTCCATAGACTGCGCCTCGGTCGCTGGCCTGCCGAACCGAAGCTGAGCGACAAGAAGCCAATCACCATTGCGCGGATTCGCTTTAAGGGGAACTGGAACCCCGAGCCACTGGCAACCCAGGCCCTGGCACGTCGGTTCGAAGCGGAGACCGGCAGGAAGCTGAAGATCGAAACCGTCGAAATCGATAAGATCGCGAAGACCAACGCGAGCTTCGCGTGGATCGTCCTGCCCAAGGATACGAAGCTCCGTGGCAAGCAGTGGCGGAGCCTCGCCCTGTGGGTCGCCAAGGGCAACACGCTTCTGGGGGAAAACAATGGGTGGGTCGACATGAAAGGCAGGGAGGTTCTGGACCAGGTCAGCAGACAACTGCCGAAAAACACGACTCAGACCGCGCTGAAGTTAAACGGGCTGCCGCTGCAACACCCAGATTACCCCCTCAAAGCGCCGCGTCTCACACGGATGGCCCGGCAAACGCACCCAAGGCTGCCGGAGAATTTCACTCCTCTGCAAGCGCTGAACATCAAAGACAGGGCGGCGGTCATCCACTCCGATCTGGACTTGTCGCGGGCGCTTCTCGGCTGTTTTGGCTGCCAGCAGAACGGCTACCTGCCTGAATCGGCCTACCCGATCCTGCGCAACCTGATTCTCAACCACGACCGCGGATCCGATTC
>JBKHHU010000269.1:0-3773 GCA_046539045.1 Phycisphaerae bacterium | reverse complement strand
GACGAGGTCGGAACGAAGGTACAACTGGCTGCCACGGAGCTCACCGACGCATCCGGTAGTGAGACGCTTGCCATCGCCGACGGTGCTTCCGACGCGCTGAGCATGGCTTCGACGACGATGATCGCCGGTCTGTGCATCGCACTGGTCGTCGGCATCGGCATGGCGATCTTCATCACCCGGTCGATCAGCGGGCCGATCAGCCGCATCATCGCCGGTTTGACCGAAGGTGCTCAGCAGGTCGCCAGCGCTTCTACACAGGTCTCCGGGTCCAGCCAGGCTCTGGCTGAGGGTGCCAGCGAACAGGCCGCCGCGATAGAAGAGACCACCGCCAGCGTCGAGGAAATGGCCTCGATGACCAAACAGAATGCCGGAAACGCCACCGAAGCGAAGAACCTCGCGTCTTCGGCTGCCGGCGCCGCCGGGGACGGCATGACCTCCATGGAACGCATGTCCCGCGCGATCAAGGATATCAAAGCCTCCGCCGACGAGACCGGTAAGATCGTCAAGACCATCGACGATATCGCGTTCCAGACGAACCTCCTGGCCCTGAACGCTGCTGTCGAAGCAGCCCGGGCAGGCGAGGCAGGCAAGGGATTTGCCGTTGTCGCCGAGGAAGTCCGCAACCTCGCCCAGCGGTCGGCAGACGCTGCCAAGAACACCGCCCAGTTGATCGAAGGCTCCATCCGCAAGACCGATGATGGCGTGAAGATCAGCGATGAGGTCTCCGAGGCGCTCAAGGGCATCACCGATGGCGTCCGGAAAGTCGACGAACTGGTCGGCGAAATCGCCTCCGCCAGTAGCGAGCAGGCCGAGGGTATCGGGCAGATCAACAATGCGGTCGGGCAGATGGATACCGTTACCCAGTCCAATGCCGCCAACGCCGAGGAATCCGCCAGTGCCGCCGAAGAAATGAACGCCCAGGCCGAAGAGATGTTCGCGGTCGTCGGCGAACTGCGGACGCTGGTCTACGGCCAGAAGGAAGCTGCCGGAAGAGTCGGATACCAGCTCCAGCACGGGGCCTCGGCCCGCCGGCAGGCCGTCAAGGCACAGCGGCCCCAGCCGCACGCCAATCAGCAGGGCAGGCCGAAAAACTCTCGCGACGAAGCCGAAGAGGTGATCCCCCTCGACGAGGGGGACAGCGACCTCAGCCGCTTCTGATTGACCGCGGTCCCGCCGTGCGTGGTGGGTCGGGTTTGCCTGCCGAAGGCAAAAGGCCCACCACGCGACCGGCTGGCGCGCCGGCCGGGCGATCCCGCTCGGCGAGATTTCCGCAAAGATTCGCCCATGAGGTAGAAATCGCCGTCGCGGGAAGCTATAGTGAAGGTGTTCCGAGAGAAGCACACGGACAAGACAATATGGATCCTCTTCGAGACTGGCGGAAATCGTGGAATTGACCACGAGGGATCGAAGAGGGAGAAAAGAGCCGACCGCCTGGGCGACCTTCATCTGGAGTCCGGGCGGTCGGTTTTTTTCGTTCTGCCCGGGAAGTATTTCATTCGGCTTCGGCCGAGGAGCGTGAGATGGCTCAGGAAAACGCATCCCAAACGACGGGCGCCTGGAGGAGTTTCAACCCCGGCGCATGGCAGGACGCGATCAACGTCCGCGATTTCATCCAGACCAACTACCAGCCGTACGAAGGCGATGAATCCTTCCTCGCCCCCATTGCCGAGCGCACGGATCTGCTCCACAAGAAGCTCGAGCGTCTGCAGGAACTCGAGCGTCTCTGGGGCGGGGTCGTCGACATCGACACCACGACCGTATCCAGCCTGCTGACCTACGATCCGGGCTACCTCGACAAGGACAACGAGATCATTGTCGGTCTGCAAACCAACAAACCCCTGCAGCGGGGCGTGAACCCGTTCGGCGGGATCCGCATGGCCAGGCAGGCGTGCGAGGCCTACGGCTACCGGCTTGGCCGGGAGGTGGAAGACAGCTTCCGGTATCGTACCACCCACAATGACGGCGTGTTCCGCGTGTACTCCGACCAGATGCGAGAGGTTCGGCGCAGCGGCCTAATCACCGGCCTGCCGGATGCTTACGGCAGGGGGCGGATCATCGGCGACTACCGCCGCGTGGCCCTCTATGGTGTCGATCGGCTCATCGAGGCCAAAGAGGCCGACAAGCTGGAGCTGGACAACAACTTCATGTCCGACGACAACATCCGGTTGTCCGAGGAGGTCTGGCGGCAGATCGACTTCCTCAAGAAGCTCAAGGAGATGGCCCGGATATACGGATTCGACATTTCCGGCCCGGCCACCAATGCCCGGGAGGCGATCCAGTGGGTCTATTTCGCCTACCTCGGAGCGATCAAAGAGCAGAACGGCGCGGCGATGAGCCTCGGGCGCGTCAGCACGTTCCTGGACATTTACGTCCAGCGGGACATCGAGGAAGGCAGGCTGGATGAATCGGCCGCGCAGGAACTGGTCGACCAGTTCGTGCTCAAGCTCCGCATGGCCCGGCAGTTGCGAACCCCGGACTACAACGAACTGTTCGCCGGCGATCCGCTGTGGATCACCGAGGCCCTCGGCGGAGTCGGAACCGACGGGCGGCCGCTCGTGACCCGGAGCACGTACCGATTCCTCCACACGCTGTACAATCTCGGGCCCAGCCCCGAACCGAACCTGACGGTGCTCTGGAGTGAGCAACTGCCCGAGACCTTCAAGGGCTACTGCGCGAAGGTCTCCATCGAGACCGATTCCATCCAGTATGAGAATGACGACCTCATGCGGCCGCGTTTCGGCGACGACTACGGGATCGCCTGCTGCGTCTCGGCGATGAAGATCGGCAAGCAGATGCAGTATTTCGGTGCCCGCTGCAACCTGCCGAAGGTGCTGCTGATGGCGCTGAACGGCGGGAAGGACGAGATCGCCGGCCGGCAGATCGGTCCGGAGATGGAGCCGTACCAGGGCGACGTGCTGGACTACGATGAGGTCAAGCGGCGGTTTGACTTCTACCGCGACTGGTTGTGCGGGCTGTACGTGAACACGATGAACGTGATTCACTACATGCACGACAAGTACGCCTACGAGAAGCTGGAGATGGCCCTGCACGACACGCGCATCGAGCGGTCGATGGCGTTCGGTATTGCCGGGCTCAGCGTGACGGCGGACTCTCTCAGCGCGATCAAGTACGGGAAGGTCCGTGCCCTTCGCGACGACCGCGGGCTGATCACCGAGTACGACGTGGAAGGCGAGTTCCCGACGTTCGGGAATGACGACGACCGCGTGGACGAGATCGCCACCGCGCTGGCGGCAGACTTCCACGAGAGCCTCAAACGTCACCCGGCCTACCGGAACAGCGAGCACACGCTGAGTTTGCTGACGATCACGTCCAACGTGGTGTACGGCAAGAAGACCGGCAGCACGCCGGACGGGCGGAAGAAGGGCGAGCCGTTCGCCCCCGGTGCCAACCCCATGCACCAGCGGGACCACATGGGCGCCCTGGCCAGCCTCAACAGCGTGGCGAAGATCCCCTACGACGCCTGCCGCGACGGGATCAGCTGCACCTTCACGATCACGCCGGATACGATCGGCAAAGCCACCGATGAGCAGCGCGAGAACCTCGTCGGTATCCTCGACGGATACTTCAGCCAGAGCGGACACCACCTGAACGTCAACGTGTTCAACCGCGATCACCTGATCGACGCGATGGACCACCCGGAAAAATACCCGCACCTGACCATCCGTGTCAGCGGGTACGCCGTCAACTTCCACAAGCTCAACCGTACCCAGCAGGAGGAAGTGATCAGCAGGACGTTCCATACGAAGATGTAG
>JBKHHU010000072.1:0-14620 GCA_046539045.1 Phycisphaerae bacterium | reverse complement strand
CGCGGAGACGGCGACCCGGCCGGTGTGGCAGCCGTCCGCAGCCTCATCGACCCGGATGACCTGCTGATCGAGCTGACGAAATTCGCCACGCTCGAACTGCACACCTTCGCCCCGAAAGAGGACCGTCCCGACGTCAACCTCGCCGTCCGCTCGCTGCAGCGGATGGAGATCAATACCGCCGAGGCTCTGGACGAACTGGAGCAGCTGGCCGGTCACAATCGCGTGTGGGTCTACTGCGAAAACCCCGCCGAGGAGGAACGTTTCCGCCAGCTTCTCGGTCAGGAGCATCCGAACCTGAACGAACGCCTCGAGACCGCCATCGGCCACGTGAATGAAGGCTTTCACTGGCCGGAGGAAAAGCTGGTGGTCGTCGGGCATCACGAGATCTTCCGTCGGTACGGGAAGGTCCGCCGGATGCGCCGCGTGCGGGCGGGCCGGCCGATCGAATCGATGCTGGAACTGCAGGAAGGCGACTACGTCGTCCACGTCGGGCATGGAATCGCCCGGTTCGAGGGCCTGCGGTCCATGGAGCAGAACGGGCGGACCGAAGAATACCTCCGCCTGCGGTTCGCCCAGAACGCCGTGCTGCACGTGCCGGCCAGCCGGATCAACCTCGTGCAGAAGTACATCGGCACCCGGGGGCACAAGCCCACGCTCTCCCGCATGGGCGGGAAGGTCTGGAGCAAGCAGAAAGACCGCGTGTCTGAAGCGGTCAAGGATCTCGCTGCCGACATGCTGCGCATCCAGGCGATGCGGGCGGCCACGAAGGGCACCAGCTTCCCGATCCGCACCGAATGGCAGCGGCAGTTCGCCGACGAGTTCATCTATCAGGAAACCGAGGACCAGCTGACCGCCCTGAAGGCCATGGAGCAGGACATGGCCGCCGAGCGACCGATGGACCGCCTGCTGTGCGGCGACGTCGGGTACGGGAAGACCGAACTGGCGATGCGGGCGGCCTTCCGCGTGGCCGAGGCGGGCAGGCAGGCCGCGGTGCTCGTACCGACAACCGTCCTGGCCGACCAGCACTACCGCACGTTCCGCGAGCGGTTTGCCGACTTCCCAATCCACGTGGAAATGCTCTCCCGCTTCCGCACCGGCAAGCAGCAGAAGGACATCCTCAAACGCCTCAAGGCCAAGCAGGTCGACATCCTCATCGGCACGCACCGCATCCTCAGCAAAGACGTCAAGTTCGCCGATCTCGGCCTGGTCGTCATCGACGAGGAACAGCGGTTCGGCGTGGAGAACAAGGAACACCTCAAGAGCCTCCGCGCGACGGTGGAGGTGCTGACGCTGACCGCCACGCCGATTCCGCGCACGCTGCACATGTCCCTGCTCGGGCTCAAGGACATCAGCTCCCTGACGACCCCGCCGATGGACCGCCGGGCGATCCATACCGAGGTCGTCCAGTATGACGACGAGCTGATACGCATGGCCGTCAATCGCGAGCTCAGTCGCGACGGGCAGGTGTTCTTCGTCCACAACAAGGTGATGAACATCCGCTCGGTGGCTGCCAAGGTGCAGGACCTCGTGCCGGACTGCCGCGTCGCCTATGCTCACGGGCAGATGAAGGAAGGCAAGCTCGAGGAGGTCATGCTCCAGTTCATCGACGGGCGGATCGACGTGCTGGTCTGCACCACGATCATCGAGAGCGGCCTGGACATCCCCTCGGCCAATACGATGATCATCCACGAAGCCGACCGGTTCGGGCTCGCCCAACTGCACCAGCTTCGCGGACGTGTCGGGCGATACAAGCACCGCGCGTACTGTTACCTGCTCCTGCCGGAACGCCGACCGGTCAGTCGGGTGGCTGCCAAAAGGCTCAAGGCGATCGAGGAGTTTTCCGATCTGGGAGCAGGCTTTCAGATCGCCATGCGGGACCTGGAAATCCGCGGTGCGGGCAACATCCTCGGGCGCGAACAGAGCGGCCACATCGCGGTTGTCGGCTATGAATTATACTGTCAGCTGCTGGAGAAGGCCGTTCGCAAGATGCAGGGCAAACCGCCCGACCGCCGGCGCGACGCCCACGTGGAAATCGGGATCGACGCCTACATCCCGCGAAGCTACATCCCCTCCGAGCGGCAGCGGATGGAGGTGTATCGCCGCCTGGTCAAATGTGCCCGCCGGGATGATCTCAAGCAGCTCAAGCAGGATCTGGACGACGCGTACGGCAAGTCACCGTCGCAGGTAGACATGCTGCTGGACGTGGCGGAAATTCGCGTGCTGCTCGGGCAGATGGGCGTGCACAGCCTCATCCGCAAGGATCCGGACCTGATCTTCAGCGTGCATGACTTCGCTGCCGCGGAGAAGATCTTTGAAAACATCAAAGGACGGGTAACGGTTCCGGATCGAAAAACGGTATACTACCGGCCGCCAACGCGGTACATGGAGATGCCTACGCTGACGACGATTCTCCTGACGCGCCTTCGTCAGGCGCTGGCTGAAACGAGCCGCTCCGAAATGACGACGAGGTGAAACCATGCAAAAGACTGCACTGCTCCTGATGCTGATTCTGACGCTTTCGCTCTCCGGTTGCGGATGGTTTGACGGCCTGTTCGGTAACGACGAACAGGAGCCGACCGTGCCGGTGACCAAGCCCACCAGCGAAAGGCCCATCGACCCGCCCAGAAAGGTCGTCCAAGCCGACGAGGAACCGGCCACGGCGCCGGAAGCCCCCGCGGACACCGCCGAGCCGGAATCCGCACCGGCCACCGCTCCGGCTGTGACGGTCCCGGCAGAGGACAACGGCACGGTGATCAGCGCCTCGGACCTGCAGGTCAACAGCCGCTACTGCAGCGTAGAAGAACTGCTGCGCCTTGCGGGGCCTGAGCTGAAGGCGATTCCCAACGGCGTTTCGGAGCAGAGCTTCCGGCGGAAGGCAGCCCAGTTGATCGTGGAGGAGGCGCGGCGGCAGATCACGCAGATGCTGGTGCTGGACGAAGCCGAACGTCGCCTCAGCGAAGAAGAGCTTGCCGCGATCGACCAGGAGATGAAGGAGTTCAAGCGGCAGCTGGTTGCCGAAGCGGGCGGGTCGCTCACGCGCCTGCAGCAGGAGCTCAAAGCCGAGGGCATCAGCCTGGAAGAAGTGATGGACCAGCAGCGCCGGGCGATGATCAACCAGATATATCTGCGTCAGAAGTTCCTGCCGGCAGTGACCATCAACCGTCCGATGCTGGAGGAAGCGTACCTCGACCGGCGGGATGAGGAATACACCATCGGCAAGAAGGTGAAGATGCAGATCATCGCTGCCCCGGTGAAGACCTTTACCGAGTCCCGCCGCCCTGACAAAGCCGAACAGGCCGAGGCCCGAAAAAAGGCCAGAAAGCTGATTGAGCAGGCCCTGGCGGAGCTGAAAGACGGGAAGGATTTCGAGAAGGTCGTCAAGGACCTGAGCAAGGGCCCCCTGGCCAGGCGGGGCGGCACCTGGCCGCTCATGCAGAAGGGCAACTTCAAGCTGGAGAAGGTCGAAGCGGCTGCATTCCGGCTGAGCGAAGGCCAACGCAGCGACATCATCGAGACCGACGACGGGTTCTATATCGTCAAAGCGCTGGAAGTGGTGCCCGGGAAGGTCGTCGGATTCGAAGAAGCCCAGAAGGAACTCTACGACGAACTGCGGATGGAGCAGTACAACAAGCTCGTCGATGAGTACATTCGCGGCCTGTTCGATAAGGCGACCATCGTCCGGTCCGATGCGTTCGTTGAACTCGCTCTCGACAAAGCCGTCAAACGCTACTGGAAGAAATAGCCGTGTCATTAGGTGACTCGGCGACTGGGTGATTGGCCGATTGTCTGCAGGCTGACTGGCAGACTGGTTAATTGGTTAATCGGTTGATCGGTTAATCGGCTGATTCGGCGCAGACTTCCCCGTCCGGCGTGAGCCCAAGAAAATCCGTGTAATCTGTGGCCCCGGCCGTTGCTGTGTAGAGCGAAGGCATCTCCCTCGCCGTTCCCAATGCAAAAAGCTGTGACAATTAGTGCAATTCTCGGACCAAAACCGTTCCTGTATTGCGTGCCCGGCAGGATCGAATAGAATGTAGTCATGCGGCTGGATACGTCACAACAATTGCAGCTTTCCCAGCAGATGAAGCTGGCCCCTCGGATCATCCAGGCCATGGAGATCCTCCAGCTTCCGATGATGGCGTTGCAGGAACGCATCGACCAGGAAATGGAAGCCAATCCCGTCCTGGAAATGTCGGAAACTCCTGATGAGCAAGAAGTTGTCGAACCGGTACAGGAAGAAGAACCGGAGCTTCGCGGCGAGCGCGACCTTGTCGTCGACGACGATCACGGCAACAGTGAGGACTTCAGCCGCCTGAGCGACTACGAGGACGAATTCGGCCAGGAGAACCTCTACGAGACTGCCATCCCGACCGGGCCTTCCTCTTCGGGCGGTGTCGAGGCGTCCAACGCCAAGATGGAGGCGATGGCCAACACCGCCGATCGCGGGCAGACCCTAAACGAGTACCTGTTGGATCAGTGGCGGTTTGTCGAGGTCGACGAGGAAACCCGCCGCCTGGGCGAACTGATCATAAACAACCTGGAGGACGACGGTTACCTCAGGACGCGGCTGGATGAACTTGCCGCCGGAAGCGACTTGGAGACCACCGAACAGCAGTTGGAGGACACGCTGGGCATCGTCCAGACGCTCGACCCGACCGGAATTGCCGCACGCGACCTGAAGGAATGCCTGCATCTTCAGCTCCAGGCCGCCGCCGCTTCCGGAGCGCAAGTCGGCCTGGAGATGGAGCTTGTGCTCCGCTACCTTCGCGACATCGAGATGAACCGCCTGCCCCGCATCGCCAAGCGGACCGGCAAGAGCATGGAGGAAATCAAGCAGGGAATCGACAACCTCTCCCGCCTGAACCCTCGCCCGGGCCTGCTGATCGGCGAGCGATCCGTGCCGATCGTCTCCCCCGATGTCATCGTCGAGTTGGACGAAGACGATCAGATCGTGGTCCGAATGGCCGACGGCAACACGCCAAACCTCTATATATCCGACACTTACAAGAAGCTCGCCAAGCTGAGATCCACAGACCCCAAAGCCCGCAAGTACCTGCGGCGGAATATTCGTTCGGCCGACTGGCTCATCGGGGCCATCGAGCAGCGGCGGGATACGGTGTATCGCGTTGTGAAGGAAGTGTTTAAGGTCCAGCGGGAGTTTCTCGAACACGGCACCGAAGCGCTCAAACCGTTGCCCATGGCCGATGTGGCGGAGAAAGTGGAAGTCCACGTAGCCACCGTAAGTCGTGCAGTATCCGGCAAATATGTGCAGACGCCCAAGGGCATCTTCCCGCTGCGGATGTTCTTTTCCGGTGGGACAAAAACCGCCGACGGCGACGACATGGCCTGGGACGCGGTCAAAGCCAAACTCCGCGAGGTGGTCGACAACGAAGACAAGTCCAAGCCGCTCAACGACGAGAAACTCGCGAAGGAACTCCAGAAACACGGGATCGATATCGCCCGCCGGACTGTGGCTAAGTACCGCAATATACTTGACATACCGTCCGCACGCAAACGCCGGGAATACTGACGGTCCCCTGCCGCACTTCCCAATTGTACCCGCCGCGACCATCGACGTGGTCGGTATGCTGATCGGATCAATTTCCCGCTATCGCCCCGGCCGTGCGTAGAATAGCGCAGAGGCGCGGGCGTTTTTGTCGCAATTTCGGCCCGCCGGACCTGTCACAGGCTGCGGAAAACTGCGAAAAGAGGAAAACTATCCGGCCGAAAGGAGCCCCTATGGCCGCCAAAGACACGAAACGTAAGACGCAAAAAGGCTCGGTTCTGGCGCTGAAGAGCTGCGTCCCGTGCCGGGGCGAGACGGACCCGCTCCAGGGCGATGACCTGAAGAAATTCGACGGCGAGATCTCCGACGAATGGGAACTCGTCGATGAGCACCATCTGCACCGCGACTGGAAATTCGACGACTTCGCCGGAGCCCAGCGGTTCGTCAACGAAGTCGGAGCCATCGCCGAGAAGGAGAACCATCACCCGGAAATCTTCTTCACCTACGGCAAGGTCAGCATCGACCTGCACACCCACAAGATCGACGGGCTGAGCCCCAACGACTTCATCCTCGCCGCGAAAATCGACCAACTGGACGCCGGGAATGAGTGACAAACTTGATTTTGTGGTTCAGCGTCGGCGAATGCGTTCCTGACAAGGCGACGACCGGCCTGCCCGCAATTGTCCCTACGGGAATCTCTATCCGGAGCGGGCAATTTCTTTGTTGTTCCACGGGCTAGCGCCGCGTGGCTACTGGCAAGCGTCCCTACGGGACTTGTGTGTGAGTCGCGTCGCGATTTTCAATTTCCCAACACAAGTTCGCGTCGTTCGTGCTGTTCGTGGCCACTATCCGTAAATTCGAAATCCGGATTTCGAAATCCGAAACAAATTCGAAGCACGAAATTCAAAAGGCTCAAACGCATTCCGGAAGCCCAAGTTCGCCCCGTTCACGCTGTTTTGTGGCTAAAAGCACCTTCATCTTTCGCCCCTGCCGGGGCTCTTCATCATTTCAGGCCTTTCATGTCCCCGGGTTCCCTGCGGTCACCCGGGGCTACGATCTTCCCGCCCCTGCCGGGGCGGACTTGCTTGGCGGCGACTCTGGTAAGCAGGCGGGAAACATGCAAGTGGTCCGGCCACCGCAAACCCCCGTCGCCGAATGCGAATACCGGCATACGTTTGCTACTGCCGCCGGTCTCACTCCCCGGCCGGCGGTCTATCGAAAATCCAGGCGAGGCTTGCGTCGACACGTTCCCCCGGCCATCATGTAAGCACCTGTCGTCGAGAAGCAGGTTGAAGGGCTACCGTGTTCCGCAGTGGGGAGAGGACGATGTCGAAGATCCAGATCGGCGTGTTCAGTTACATCCAGCCGGACGTTCCGGAAACCATCCATCGCGTCAGCGCGCTGGGCCTGACCTCCTGCCAGGTCGGTTCCTGGCAGCCGGACACGTGGAACCCTGCCACGGCAGAGGCGTTGCGGTCTGCCGCAGACTCCGACGGGGTGGACATCAGCTGCTTCTGGACCGGCTGGTCCGGCCCGCGGGTCTGGAATTTCGTCGACGGACCGGGCACCGTCGGTCTGGTCCCACCGGCATACCGCGAGAGACGCACTGCCGAGCTGATCGCCGGGGCAGAGTTCGCCGCGAGCCTGGGCGTCCCAGCCATCTGCACCCACGTCGGCTTCCTCCCGGAAGACCCCAACGACCCGAACTTCATCGGCACCATCGATGCGCTGAAGCGCGTGGTCGATGCCTGCGAACGTCACGGCATGGAATTCTGGTTCGAGACCGGACAGGAAACCCCCACCACGCTCCTGCGAGCAATCAAGCGGCTGGATTCGGATCGGGTCGGCATCAATCTGGACACAGCCAACCTGCTGCTGTACGGTAAGGCTAACCCATTGGACGCCTTGGAGATGTTCGGCCGCTTGGTGCGGGGCGTGCACGTCAAAGACGGGTACTACCCGACCGACCCGGACCAACTGGGCGAACAGTGTGCGATCGGCACCGGGAAGGTCGACTTCCCGGCCATTATCGAGCGTCTGAAGGGGATGCGATTCAAAGGCGCGCTGACGATTGAGCGGGAGATCAGCGGCGAGCAGCAGATCGCGGACATCCGCGAAGCCGTCGACTACCTCCGCGACTTCTGCACGTAAGCGAACCTGCGGACAATTCATCGGGAGAACTCTCTATGGGTCAATCGACGCGAGTGTTTGTCGCCATCGGGGCTTTGGGACTCGGGCTGATCGTCGGATGGTGGTTAATCGCTGCCGCTGCCGGGAAAGATTCTGAAGTCGCCGGACGCTTGGCCAACTCCCGCAACGCGGTCGAGAAAGGCTGGATCGAATCGCCGGAGGTCATCGCGGCCCTGGAGTCCGCCACGCCCGAGTCGCTGCACGTGCCGCGGATCGTCGAAGCCCGCGTTGTCTCCAGCGGCGAGAAACGCACCATCCTCGTCAACTGGCTCGCGACCCAGCCCAAGGCCGAGGCCATCCGCATCGACGCGCCCGACCACGAGCCGGTCACCATCGCCATCGACACCACCTACCGGGAAGAGAACCGCCGCGAAGCCATGACCGGCGTGGTCTTCCGGTTCGTCTGGACCACCCGCCCCGACAGCAGCACGTGGCGGAACATCAAGCCCATGCTTGAATCGGGCAAGGCGTCGGTAACGCTCCTCCGGGACGAAAAACCCATCGGCGAGCCGGCCGAGCTGGAAACCCTGCAGCCCGATACCCAACCGGAAGTCAACTTCGGACGCTACGGCGCCAACCGGATCGTCGTCGTCGGACTGCTGCATCTTCCGGAGCTGAAATCCGCGGCTGCTTCCGAGCAGTCCGAGGCGATTGTCAGCGCTCTGCAGCAGGAAATGGGCAGTTATATGATCCAGACGTTCACCCCCGGGATGCCCCGACCTCGCACTCAACCCGTTGCGCAGGAGCTGGCCCCCAACTGGAATATGCTGGTCGTGGGAAGCCCGTTACCTCTTGACGACACTGCCGTTGGGGACACCGCCGCAGTGGAAGCGGCTTTCCGTAAGTTCGACAAACCGGTCGTATCCGGCCAGGAGTTCCTCAAGGAGCTCGACATCACGCGAGAGATCGTCGTCAAATGGCTTGGTCGGCGTCTGAAACGCCGTCTGGCCGACGACCTGCCGATGCTGAATCTGGAAGAGATACCGCTGGCGGACGTTGTGGGTTTCCTGCGGGATGTCCAAGGGGTAACCATTTCGGTGCATTGGCGACAGCTGGCCGGCCATGGGATCGACCAGGAGACCCCGCTCACGCTCAAGATGAACAACGCTCCTTTCGCTGCCGTCAATGCCCGGGTGGCTGGGTCGCTCGGCGATGGAAAAGCTACGTTCCTGATCCACAACGGCCACGAACTGGTGCTGACCGCCGAAACCGAAGCGCAGAGACTGCTGCGAAAACAGCCGCTGAACTACCGGCGAATCCGCGTGCCGATCAACGCGGAACGACAGCACGCGTTGGAGACAAGATCCTTCCCCGACGTGCACCTGAAAGGCACGTTGGGCGAGGTTCTGGACACGTTCGAACAGTTTGCCTCCGATCTCGTCGTAGACTGGCCCGCGTTCCGCCAGGCCGGGGTCGGACCAGCCCGCGAAGTCAGCATCAGCTCAAGCGAAATCGGGGCCGCGGATATGCTGCGGCAGATCCTCCGCGCCGCCGGAGTGAAAGACCCCGTCGTCATCGCCGTGGGCAAGGAGGTCTACGTTACCACCGAGGCACGGAAAAACGCGCTGTTCGGCAATGCGGTCCTGCTTGATCCGGTTACGACCAGCACCCGGAAGCGGGATAGGCGCCGGTAGCCTTCGTATCAGAGCCGGCCGGGTCGGTAAGGCCAATGCGTCACGGGCGGATGCGCCCAGCCGCCCGGCCAACAGGTCGAAAGCCGCCCGGCGGGTGATAGATCATCCCGAAGTGGGAGGCGTCCTGGGTCTGCTCGGTTTCCCACTGCTCGATCAGCTCGCGTGCCTCGTGGACCAGCCACTCGGTGTTCCGGAGCGTCTTGCGGCGATGCACGAACCCCTGGTCGATCAGCAGCACCGTGCCGTCCTCGGGCCGGCCGTACCGACCGAGAGCCACGCTGTCCGGATCAAACAGACGGATGATGTTCTTCCCCGGATCGCCGCACTGTTGCAGGTCGGCCGGGGATTCCGGCAAGCCCGCCGCGCCGAAATTCACCTGCACCACCGGCACGGAATGAACATAAAGGTCCTCGGCCAGCCGGCGCACCGTCGGGTGGATATCGCAGACATCCGCGCCGGCCCGGACGAAGGCCAGCACGTACACCGGTCCGCCGGCGGTCCGCAGGTTGACCTCCCTGCCCTTCTCGTTCCGCACCACCAGCTGCCGCTTGGACAGGAAACTCAAACCCGATTTTCCGGTATCGACCACCACACCGTTGGTGATCTGCTCACCACACCCGGCGAGGATGGCAACACAGCTTGATAGAATGATCGCTGCCTGCAGCTTCACAGTTCCTCCAACAGTCAATGTCCATACCAAGTCATTGTAGTAAGTCCGCAGGCGGAAGAGAGAACAGGAATCCGAAACGGATCGGTTGGCGCGTCTCCTGCCTCCGGCAGGCAAGCCCGACCCGCCAACGTGGCTGAACCGCTCCGCAATCAGCGCCGCGCGTCGTGGAGGGTCGGGAGACCCGTATCTGTTTAGCCGTGATGCAGGAGATGCAGGGGGCACCCGGCAGGGGGCGTCCGGAACATCACCACCGGACTTCCCTCGCATCAGGCTAAACGGGTAATTCAGGCTGGAAAGCAACACCTCAGGCTAAACACGTACGGTCGGAGACGCGCCAACCAATCGCGTTCCCTGAAGCCTGAGGACTGAAACCTGAGGCCTGCCGTTAATGCAAAAACACCCGCAGGCCGGTGTGGCACATGACCATGTTGTACTGATCGACGGCTTCGGTGACCACGTCATCCCGCATCGACCCGCCCGGCTGGGCGACGTACTGGACGTTGGTTCGCCCGGCCCGGTCGATGTTGTCCCGGAACGGGAAGAACGCGTCGGAGCTGATGCAGATCCCGTCGTGCTCGCCGATGAACGCGAACCGCTCATCGCGACTCAGCGGCTCGGGGTTCTCGGTCAGCCCGGCCAGCATCGCCTCGACTTCCGGGTCGGACAGTTCATCCCACAGCAGGTACTGATCGACGATGTTGGTCTTGTCGACGCGCTTGAGCCCGTCCTTGAACGGGAGGTTCAGCGCCTTGGGGTGCTGCTGGGCGAACCACTTCTCGGCTTTGCTGCAGGCAAGGCGGGTGCAGTGCACGCGGGACTGCTGCCCTGCCCCGACGCCGATGACCTGTCCGTCGTAGGCGAGACAGACCGAGTTGGACTGCGTGTACTTCAGCGCGATGGTCGCGACCACGAGCGTCTCGACGATGTCCTCGGGCAGGTTCTTGTTCTTCGAGACCGGGTTGGCGAACAGGTCTTTGGTGACCTTGGCCACGTCCCGCTCCTGCTGCAGGGTGAACCCGTAGGCGTCGCGGGTCTCGACCGGCGTGGGGGCGTAGTTTTCGTCCATCTGCAGAATGAGATACTTCCCGCCGCGTTTGCTCTTGAGGATTTCCAGGGCTTCCGGCTCGTATCCGGGGGCGATGATCAGGTCCGAGACCTCCCGCTTGAGCACGTTGGCCAGCGAGACGTCCACCACGTCGCTGACGGCAGCGGCGTCCCCGAAGCTGCTCATGCGGTCCCCGCCGCGGGCGCGGACATACGCCTGGGCGACCGGCGAGAAGTCCTCGTCGCCGAGCATCTGGCTGGCGCGGAGCGAATCGCTGACCGGTCGGGCGATGGCGGCCCCTGCCGGGCTGACGTGCTTGAAACTCGCTGCCCCGGGCTTGCCGGTGGCTTCCTTGAGCTCCTTGGCCAACTGCCACGCGCCGAACGCGTCGAGAATGTTGATGTACCCGGGCTTGCCGTTGACCACCGTCAGCGGCCCGTTCCCGTCGATCCGCAACTCCGCCTGCTTCTGGTGCGGATTGCAGCCGTATTTCAGTTCCAGTTTCATGTCCTGCTCCTGTGGGTCTGTAGCTTGCGAACGGCCGCGATTATAGCGCCGACCGGCGGGTGTGTCCACGGTTGGCCCAGGCGAGGGAATCTGTGGACACTCGCCGGCGGTCGCGTATGCTATGGTGAAAACCGTGCACCAGAGGATGGGAGTCAAGCATGAAACGCTTCGCCGAAGTTACCGACGAATACGTCCTCCCGGACGGGAGCGAGTTCGAGCGGTGGGAGATGCCGATTTCCGCCGGCCCGCTGGACAGCAAGACGCTGCCCGACACGAGCATCACCGTCGATCCCCGGGAGACCGCATGAGCAAACAGACGAAACGTTCGAACGGAAACGGATCGGCCGACAGCCCGCTCCTGCAGCCGGCGCCTCCGCTGGAGGCCGCTTCCCCCGGCGCGATGCTGCTGATCGGCACGCTCGTGCTGACGGTCATCGGCGGCTGGGTGCGAGCGGAGTTTCTGGATCACCCCATACGCCCGATGGAGGCGAAGGTTTTCCTGGACTACGTCGCCCCGGGAAGCCTGGCCGAGTGGCTGAATTTCCGCTCCGCCGACAACATGATCCTGCACACGTTGCTGGTCCGCACGGTCGCCACGCGGTGGGGCTTCTCGCCCTACTGGATCCGCATGCCGGCGCTGATGGCGGGCATGCTGCTGATCCCTGCCGTCGGCGAATTGACGCGACTGATCAGCGGACGCCGCTGGGCCGCCCTGGCCGCCGGGGCGCTGGTTGCGGCTTCCGGGCTGATGATCGAGCTTTCCGTCACGGCCACCGGTCATTCGCTGCTGCTTTTGTGGACTGTGCTGCTGGCGATCGCCACGGTGTACATCGTGCGCAACGTCGCCGCCCACCGCGCGTGGATGGCGTGGGCGATCTTCGGCGGGCTCGGAATGCTCACCAGCCCGGCGATGCTTTACCCGATCGTCCTGCTGGCTGGCGTAATTGCCCTGCAGGCGTGGATCGGGCCGGCCGGGACGCCGATCCGTCGGCGGGCGATGAAACGCCTGGGGCTCACGCTCCTTGGAACATTCCTGTTGACGCTGCTGCTCTACGCGCCGGTCGTGATGCACACCGGGTTCTCGGAGTTTCTCCGCGTCCGGCCGTTCCAGGCGCGACGCATCGACGCCGTGCCCGTCGATATCGGCGGGATCTGGTGGATCATCACCCGGCATTGGGCGGTCTTCGGCAAGTGGATGTGGCTGCTGGTGGTGGTCCCCGGGCTTACCCTCGCCACCGGCTGGGGCGTGGTCCGCAAGCGGGTTCTGCCGCTGATCGGTCTGCTGGGGCTCTTCCTGCTGGCTGTCGCCATGCTGATCCACGGGGCCTGGAGCTTCCCGGGCATGTGGTACTTCCTCGTGCCGCTGCTGTTCTCCGCCGGTGCTGCCGGTTGGGCCGCCCTGCCTCGACGCGAAATCGTCGTCGCCGTGAGCCTCGTCATTGCCGTCGTGGCGGGGCTGTCCATGGCCGCGGTGGAGCAATCGGACCGACTCATCGCCACCCAGCCGCGAACGCTGACGAACGCCGAGGAGATCCTGCGCGACGCAGCCGACGTGCCGGGGGCCGCGTTGTTCGCCTCGGACCTGCACCAGCCGACGCTCGAATATTACGAACTCCTGAACCAGGTCTCCGCGCCGACCGACCTCCCGCCCGAGCGGATTCTGCTGGTGGTCGGGCCCTGGGAACGCCTGGACGAGACGATGGCGGAAATCCCGCAGATCAAAACGGCCTACGGCACGCCGCAGCTCTGGAAGCAGTATCCGCGGGCGAAGGTCTATCTGCTCCGGCGGAAACCGCCGGCCACCGGCCCGAGCACCACGCGCCCGGTACCCCAATGGCGAAAACCCGTCCCGCGAGGGCTTTCCGGGCCGGATGAAATTTGACCTGATCGCCTGAAAATGTCACAATGTCTGCCGTACAAGTGCCAGCCGTGGCGGCCGGAACGGACACCGCCCGCCGGCTCGGCAGGAAGCGAGGACATTGTGGCAGGGATGCCCGACAGACTGTTTACCACCTACCAGGTTGCCGACCTGCTGGGGGCGACCCCCGCTGCGGTCGAGCAATGGATCCAGAAGGGTTGGCTCGCCGCCAAGCGGCTGCCCGGTGGCGTGTTGCGGATCAGCGAAGGAGGACTGGTGCGGTTCCTCCAGGACCGCGGGATCGACTTGGGCGACCTGTTCGCCAAAGTGGTCGCCCGCGAGCCGCAACGGGCCCGCGCCAACCAGGAAGGCGATAGCTCATCCGGCCGGTCCACCGTGGCCCTGCTGGAAGCCGTCGCCGCGAAAGTGGACGACAGGTCCGCAGGCGTCTCGGCCATCAGCGAGGGACGTTCTGTCCAAACGCCCAACGCCGACGCGGAAACCCTTCCCAAACCGACGCCGCCGTGGCCCGCAGAAGATCCGGACCCCCAGGATCAAAGCGAGGATGAGATGGAGGATGAATCGCCCAGAATCGACCGGCCGCACGGACAGTCCGCCGCGGACTGGACCAAACCGTCCCTGGCGGAGGCGCTCGGCACCGGGATACCCGAACTGGATGACCTGCTCAGCGCGCCCGAATACGGCCCCGCCGACCGAACCGATGCGGACGATGCCGACAGAGAAGGCGAAGAGAAATTCCGCCAGTTCCAGCGGGGTGCCCATACCTACACTCCCGCGGACAAGACCCGCGCTGCCGGCCTGGCCGAAGAAGACACCCCGGACGAAACCGGCGAGGAAACAGCCCGGCCGGAAGACCGCGAGGACGACCACGATCGGGGCTGCTTCGTAACCGAACCGCAGATTACCGACGAGGAACGCCTGCAACTGGCGGGCGTCGATCCGCACGCTGCCGACGCGGCTGAGACAGACGCGGGCTTCCCGGCCGCTGACGACGAGCGCGACGACGAGGCCCCGGTCGACCAGCCGGTTCCCGCCGAACCCGAAACCCACGCGCCGGCCCCCGAACCAGCGTCTGAGACCGTCTCCGCGCCGGCAGAGCCGGCCCCCGCTACCGAAGAACCGGCCGTCCCCGCCGGCCCGGAGACAGCCCTGCACCTTAACAACCCGAAGCCCGAGCAGTTGATCGAGGCGA
>JBKHHU010000071.1:0-14670 GCA_046539045.1 Phycisphaerae bacterium | reverse complement strand
GCGAGTTCCTTCTTGCCCTGTTCGACGGCCATGTAGCCCCTCGCCAGATGCACCAGCACCGACGCCTTGTTCGCCTCGGTGGTGTCGGGGAACTTGTGGACGACCTCCTGGAAGCCCTTGGCGGCGGCCTCGTAGTTGGTCTCCTGGTAGTTGTCCATCGCCTTGGAGAAAGCCTGCTCCAGCCGCTGCCGGTAGGTCATCTCCTCCTGGCTGCGGCGTACGCCGACAACGATCCCGATGCCCACGATGCCCAGCACGACCACGGCCGCCAGGATCAGCTTCGTCTTACGCGACAGCGATGACTTGGGAACCGGTGCGGTGGCGGGTTCTTCGAGTTCAGGCTCCTGGTCGGGCCTGCGCTGCCGCCGAGCGCTGAGTTCGGGGGTCGGCTCGTCGGCCGGCAGAATGCCCGAGTCGTCCAACTCCATGCCGGCTCCGCTTGCCGCCGGAGACGCCGACGCGGTTTTCACCCCGCCCCTGCGGCGCTGCCGACCGGCCGCGGCGGCACCCTTGCTCTTGGAGCTGAAGCCCAGCTTGATCGCCCTGCCCAGCGCCTCCATGTTCTCGTAGCGTTCGTGCGGGTCCTTGGCGATCATCTTCATGACGATGTGCGAAAGCTCGCGGGGCACCGAGGGGTTCAACTCTTGGGGGGCCGGGGCCTTGAGATCCTTGTTCCCGTGCCATTTCATCCAGCGCAGTGCCTCGCTGTGCCGGTCGCGGATGACGTCGGCGAAGACCTCCTCGAACTTCGGCCGCCCGATGAGAAGCTCGTACATGATGAAGCCCAGCGAGTACATGTCGGCGCGGCCGTCCACGGGTCCGTCGCCGTAGAGTTCCGGTGCCATGTACTTGGTGGTGCCCAGCACCATCGATTCCTGTCCGGTGCTGGAGGCGGCGACGCCGAAGTCGGCGATTTTGGGGTGCAGCCCTTCGGCGACGATGATGTTGGACGGCTTGAGATCGCGGTGAACGACCCCGGCGGCGTGAACGTCGTACAGGGCGGCAGCCAGTCGCCACAGCAACTGCAGGACGGCCTTGGTCTGCGTGGGCCCGTCGGTATCCTGTAGGACCTGTTCGAGCGTCGGGCCCTTGACGAATTCCATGACGATGAACAGGCCCTTCTCGTCCTCGATCATCTCGTGGATGGTGACGATGGCGGGCTGTTCGCTACCGAGGCGCGCGAGGATCTGGGCTTCCTTGCGGAAGCGCTCGAGAAACTTCTCGTCCTCGGCGAGGTGGGTGGAGATCTGCTTGATCGCCACCTCCCGGTCGAGGAACGGGTCGTGACATCTGTAGATCACGGCCTGTCCGCCCATCGCCAGGCGTTCCACCACCTCGTACTTGCCGATCTTCGTTCCCGCGGGGAGACCCACGCCGGAGTTTGTACTGTCTTGATTCGCCATCTACACCGTTCCCGCGTCTGTGGGTTACTGCTCCGCCCGCCGGGCTCGCTGCCCGACGGGCGCCCGGAAAGCCGGGCTCTCGCCTCGTGTGTCTATTCTCGCGTATCGAATACCTCGACGTCCACGTAATCCTGCTGCCCTTCGTTGGGCATGAAGCAGGTCGCGCGGATAATCATGCCGTACTCGCCCTCGCCGAAGTCCAACTCCACCCCGTCGTCGTCCAGTTTGGCGAACAACCAATTGGCGTACGGGACGGACATGTACAGCGTGTGCTCCACCTTCACGCGGATGTCCTCGTGCACCTCGTACCGCTCGCCGTTGGCCGGAGGGTCGACCTCCACGAAGGTGTGCCCGGTGGCATAGTCGAACTTCCGCTTGATGCGGTCGTCCAGCCAGCCCGGGGCGTCCTTGCCGTAGCGGGTGAACATCGCCTCCAGTTCGCCGGTCAGCCCGGCGTCGTACCCGTCGGGAATGTCCTCTCCGCCGGCGGAGACGGGCATGACCGCCCAGATGGCGGCATCCTTGATGCGCATGAACTTCTTCGACCCGTCCGGATGCCCCAGCACGTTGGGGTCCTCGCCGATGTCGCTGTAGTCGCGGGGAACCTGCACTACCGCCGCCCGGGCCGCACAGTAGGCCGCGTAGTGAACGCACAGGTTGCCGCCCATCAGGAAGGCGGCCTGCACCATGACCATCGCCAGCGATCCGATGATCGGGATGATGATCGTGAATTCCAGGATCGCCGCCCCGCTCTGACCGTCGCGGGGGCGTTTGCGCTGGGTTCGCCCGGCCTGCCACACGCTCGCCCCCAGCAGCGCGATGCCCGCCAGGCAACCCAGGAGAATCGCCCCGCAGGTCACGAAAAGCTTCGAACCCAACGCGGCCGAGACCCAGGCGTCCTGCCCGTGCCGCAGCGCAACCCATCCACCGCTGAGAAGAACCAGGAAAACGGCGATCACCAGCAGCGCGGCTGCGAGAATCCAGGCGACGCCCGGCAAAGCCGATCGCTCCCGCCCGGTTGATTGTACGTCCGATGCAGCCATAGGCTTACCCGCCGAAGGGCCAGGCAAACGCATCCTTGCCCAGCAGGAAGAACTCCACACAAGCCGCCGCCGACCCGATGCACAGCGCCAACCCGAAGGGAATCTTCGGACTCTCGGGCGTGGACGGATCGCCCGGTCGATTGGGCGAGACGCTCAGGTAGAGGAACCGGAGTATCCGCTTCATCGTCGCCAGGAAGATCCGCCGGCGGATCATCACCGCCACCGAGAGAAGCGCCGCGGCGGCGAACCCGTAGAACATCGCCGAGAGCGTGAACGGCCAACCCGTCAGCGCTCCGACGGCCCCCATGAGCTTGGCGTCCCCGCCGTTGATGCCGCCGGCGAGCCAGGCGATGAGCATGGGCCCGAACCCGACCAGCAATCCCAGCAGCGAACCGACCAGCCCGATGGAGGTATTCGCCTCCCCGGTAAGCCCGCCGACCATCGTATGCCCGACGAGCCCCACCAGGCAGGCGGGGTAGGTCAACCAGTTGTAAATCATTCCGCGGCGGACATCGGTGACGGACGCTGTCACCAGGACAACGCCCGTCACGCAGATCGCCCACGCGTAAGTCCAGTCAAGCGGCATGGAGGTCCCTTTGCATGCGCGTCATCGAAGCCAAAGCCCGTCCATGCTGCCTGCCAAGGTCGGTTAATACTCGTCGGGGTTGGTGCCTTCCTGGCCCTTGGCCTTCTCCCACCACTCGGAAGCTTCGCGGGAGATGTCCTTCCAGAACCAGATCACCACCGCCAGCAGCGGAAGTGCGATGGCGGCAATCACCAGGATGTACTCGACCATGTCTGCGCCGCCTTCATCATTGTGCAGCGCCTTCATTCTACTCCAGAGTGCCTTCATCTGAACATGTCCTCGGGTCAGGGGTAGTTGGTCCCTCACGCCCGTCTCCTGCTGACCCTCAGGGAAACGGCAAGGTCACAAGAAAACTCACCATTCTGTAGTGCTCCGCCAACGCGGACAGAAGCACACCGAATACGAAAATGATCGGAATCCCAAAGGCAACCAGCAGCAGCGTCCACTCGATGATGCTTTGGCCGCGCTGGTCGGCGTGCAACGCACGAATTGCCTGTTTAAGGTCCGTCATACTGTTATTAATTGTACCGCACAGCTCTTGTTCGGGGATACCCCGAATTTCTTCTCTGTCTTAAGAATCGGTTTCAAAGACCGGTTTCGTTAAGTTCCACATGTCACGAAGTATGCGCACCTTCGGCTCGCGGGCCGTCAGCGACTTTTTGCCCGTCCAGGTCAGCTTGCCCTGCCCGCGGTGACCGGCCTCGTCATCCTCCAGCGTGTACAGGTATACATCCTGCATGCGATACTTCCCGTCATCACCGAGCGGAAGCACTTCCGAAACCTGCGTCAGCCCGCGTCGGCCGTCGTTGAATCGCGTTACCTGAACCACAACGTCAATTGCAGAAGCAATTTGCGCCCGCATCGCGTACAGCGGCAACTCCACCTTGCTCATCATCGCCAGTGTTTCCAGGCGGTTGAGGGCATCCATCGGCATGTTCGCGTGCAGCGTGGACATGCTCCCGGCATGCCCGGACGTCATCGCCTGGATCATGTCCAGCGCCTCGCCGCCGCGGACCTCGCCGATGATGATGCGGTCAGGCCGCAGCCGCAGCGACGAGCGGAAAAGATCGCGGATGGTGACCTCCCCGCGTCCCCACCGGTCGGCGTGGCGGGCTTCCAGCCCGATCACGTGGTCCTGCTGCAGTTCCAACTCGGCAGAGTCCTCGATGACCACGATCCGCTGGTGATTCGGCACGAAGCCGCTCAAGACGTTCAGAAGGCAGGTCTTACCGCTGGAGGTGCCGCCCGAGACCAGGACATTCTTCTCGGCCATCACGCAGATGTTGAGGAATTCGCGGACCTCGGGGGTCCAGGTGCCGAGTTCCTCGAGATGGTCGGCATCGAACATCTGGCGGGCGAACTTGCGGATGGTCATGCACACGCCGTGACGCGACGGCGGTGCCAGCACCACGTGCACGCGGCTGCCGTCGGGCAGGCGGGAGTCGATCAGCGGGTTCTCCGGGTCCAGACGCTTGCCGGTGTACTGCAGCACGTTATTGACGGCAGACAGCAGCGTCTCTTCGTCCTCGAAGCGGGCATAGGTCTTTACCAGTTGTCCCTGGCGTTCGACGTAGATCTCGTCGGGACCGTTGACCATGACTTCGGCGACGGTTTCGTCGCGCATGAAAGAGAGGATCGGGCCCAGAAAGTGCTCGACCGTAGCTTCGAAGATCTGCAACTTCGCCATACGACTACCTCGATTGAGGGCGAACGTGAGCCTATCGGCCGCTCGCCCAACCATTGCTTAAACGCAGTTCCCGGCGGATTATCTCGCAAAAGTCGGGGAATTTCTCTGAGTGTACTTCGGCAAGGAGGCCGGAGCAAGACGGGCAAAACTCCGAAATGCAGAGCGGTCTTGCATCGTTACCGCAGAATCTCTAGAATCCCCGCTTTGCGGGGACCCGCCGTCTTGTACCCCGCAGGACAACCCGGAGAGGTGCCGGAGTGGCCGATCGGGCTGGTTTCGAAAACCAGTGAACCTTCGTGGTTCCGTGGGTTCGAATCCCACCCTCTCCGTTCCTTGACGAGCACCCCTCGTTGGGCCAATGTTTACAGGGCCTTCCGAGGGGTGCTTTCATTGACACAGTCGACTGTGCCAAAACTGTGTCAATCAGCCATCGCGACGAGCAGGTTGCGATCGGCTCGCCGGTTTGGTTTCGGCAATGCGGTACGGCAGCGAGGGGTGTGGATTCTTCGGTTCTCACGGCTCTGTTCTGCCGGGTTTTCCGGCGTCGTTCGCGCCCGCCTGTGGGCGTCTTCTCGTTAGTTTGGCCGATCCAGCCAGCGACTACGCAGTCGCTGCGATACCGACCGTTTTCATCTGTCGTTACCGGGGGTTGCTGTCTCCACCGGTGAGGTCGTCTTGTCTGCGACTTCATGCACCGTCCTGATTTTCTGCATCTGGGCTCGAGCTTGTGGGTCGTTGAGGTGGAAGTACCGGCGGACGATCTCGCTGGACTTGTGGCCGAGCCACTGTCGCACGACCAGTTCGCCAATCCCTTCGCGTGCCCACTTGCTGCAGGCGAAGTGTCGAAAGCTGTGCAACCGCCCATCGATGAAGCTGTGACCTTTGCCGTGCGCCGGGAACTTGTCGGCCAGCGGGGCCAGCACACTACGCCTCAGAATGTTGCGGGCCGTGTCGGGCTTAAGTGCGCCGCCGCGCGGGCCGTGGAAGACGCGTCCGTCAGGATGGCGTGACATCCTCTGCAGGATATCCTGCAGATGCGGATGGATGGGCACGACGCGGCTGCTGTGATTCTTTGTCGAAGCGGCGGACTTTCGTCTGCGCGTACCGCCGCGGCTTTCGTCGACGATCCGGATCGTACCGGTTTCCGCATCGACATGCTCCCAGCGAAGTTGGGCGGCCTCGCCAATCCGCATGCCGGTATAGGCGAGCGTGGCGATCAACTCGCCCATGCACCCCAGTCCATCAGTGGCAAAGCAATGGCCCAGCATGGCCGCCACCTCCTCCTCGGCATAGCAATAGGTGTCCGACTCGTCAGACGGCTTGGCCAGTCGCATGTGGACTGCTGCCGAATCCGGCAACAAGTTCTGCTGCGGGTCTGCCATCCAATTGACGGCCTGCTTGAGTGTCGTCAATTCAAGATACTGCGTCCGGTAGGAGTACTCTTCCTCCTCCAACCATCGCCCGTATGCCTCCAGCGTGCGCTGATTCACATCCTGCCAGTAGCGGATTCCCCGGCCGTGTGCGAACTGTGTGAACTTGTCGAACACACAGGCATATCGTTGCCTCGTCTTCTTGCTGACTCCGCCGGCGACGGCCGGTCGGGCCACGTAGTCGAGGTATTGACGGACGCCATCCTCGATTGACAACAGCGGCATGGCCAGCGAGTCATCGGAGAGAATGCTCTTATCCGCCAGTCCCTTGCGGACGGCGATCACAGCGTCGAGTTGCCGCAACAACTCCAGCGCTTCCTTCCTATCTCTCGTACCCAGCGAGTGCCGGCCGGCACTGACCGGGTTCGAACGTCCGTCGGCGTAGAATACGCCGTCTCGTGTGTAGAACTTCCATGTGAAGTAGGCCGCCTGGATTTGGTCATTGCTTCGCTTCTTTGGCATATCCATGTCTCCACGCTCCCCGCCAGTTGGGTTTCGCTCCCGATAGCCGGGTCGTGGCCTCTGGTGACGGTTGCGTCTGCTTGATTGTTTCTGTTCCCGGGATCTGACCGTCAGGATCCACGAGGCGGGTTTGATCGAGCATGCGCTCCAGCGCATTGACAGGAATCAGGATCCGGCAGCCTTTCCCACCCGGCTGCACATGCGGCAACGAGCCGTCACGGATCCGACGTCGGACCGTCGCCTGCGACAGGCCCGAATGAGCCGCGAACTCTTCGGGGCTCATGTAGCTATTGACGGGCTCCGTTTTGGAAACCGTTGGGGAAGCCAGGTTGTTGTTACACTCACTCATCTGTTCCGACATGCCCATATGGATATGTTACCACAAAAAACAGCAACCTGACTCACGGCAGAAGACGTCGGCGAATCTCGGCCACATCGATCCGGCTAACAACGAGGGGAACGTAGCCGTCCGCTGCGGACTGCTTGGCTGAAAGATGTGTCCACGGCAGTTCGCCGGCCGGCAGAAGACCCGACCTCGTTCGTGACTTGCGCCCAGCGTGAAGGAACTCACCATCGCCGATTTCGAGCACCAACTTGTCCGCTGCATCAAAGAGCGGGTAGAGGCGCTGGGCATAGTCCTGGCCTTTCGTCACCAGCTTGAGCCACTCGGCAAGCAACTGTAGTGCCGTCTGCAGTTGCTCCCGCGACAGGTTCGCCGTTCGCAGGGAAGCGGCCAGGCACAGCAGGAATGCGAAGTACGGCGGGAACGTTCGGGCGATGCCACGTCGCTTCGCGTGCAGCGCCCGGAACCACGGTACCACCGCGTTCAGCAGGTCATAGTCAACCACGTACCTAAGGCCTCGGGCGGAGATGCCCGTCCGTTCCGCGATCTGGTCGATGTCGAGTTCCTTGCTGCCATCCGTCATTGCCGGCTCCTTACATATCTACGTCGATATCTACAGGCTACACGGGATCGGCTGCCAAGTCAAGGCGGGTCGATGCCCTTGCGATCTGACCGGTCTGAATTGCGATTCTGCAGCCACTGCCAGGCAAGCAACTCCCCGACCAGGCGAATGAGTTCCTCTCGCGGAGATGGGTCCGATTGTATGGAGTCCGGCTCCGTGGGAGGCGCCTTCTTTCCATCCGTCATGACGCGCCCCCTGCGCAGCTGTCCTCTTCGTCTGCGGCTGTCCCGGTCCTCGGTAGTGCCTTGATGATGGCGCGAGTTTCGGGGGAGAGTCGGTCCGGCCGGAGGTGGAAGCGTCGTGCGGTATGGCGATGGCTGACGCCAAGGATGAGCGGCTCCTCGCGGAGTATGGAGTCGATGACGAACTGGCCAGCCGCCTCAATGAGGACCTGCTGCAAGATGGCGTCCTTGCGTTTGTACAGCCCGCGACTGTGTTGTCGGGGGCCGAGCTTCGCGCGGCGGTTGTACTCGCCGGCCTGATCGAGCAGCCGTGCGATGCGGATGACGGCACGGTCGTCTACGGTAGTTGTTGGGTTCGGCATGATGGGGGTCCTTTCGCACGGTGTGCGCAACAGAGCGCCGACCGGGATGCGTGGATCCCGGCCGGCCTGGGTATCTGTTGAATTGGGTTTGTCGTGTCAGTGGTTGGCGTGGTGCGTCGTGTTCCGGCCGGAGCGGTTTGGCGAAGACGCTCGCTCGGCAATGCGGAGTTGCACGGCTTCGGTGGTCTCGCTGATCTGCTGGAGCTTCTTCTCGGCAACGTGCCTTCGTGCCGAAGTCACGGTGACGTTCACGCACTTCAGGAAGTCCGCAGCCGAGACGAGCTTCCGCAAGGCCGCCGGGGCGACCGTCAGTCGCTGCTGGCGGATGAGACGGGCCTCGAATCTCTTACTCGCCACACGCTCCAGGCCGTGCTCCGACATCTGTGTGCGAACGCTCTGGGCGAGTCGGCTCTCCTCGACCTCAATGGCCTGCCGGCGAGCGCGAAGTTCACCCAGACGTTCCACCGCCTGGGACAGATCGATGTTCATGGAGGGTTCCTTCCTCGCGGTCATCGCCGCGGATTGCGTCGTCGGTAGTCGCGGACGTTGATTCTGCCGCCGGTTGGTCGACTGCGCGTGTGGTGTCGCACTGCGTGCGTCGGTCCACTCGTGGAGGAGACGCTGCTCTGGCGGAGTCTGTGGAAGAGCTTCATGGGGGGCCTTTCTATGTAGTAGGGGGTCTGGTGAAGGTCCGCCGGGGTGCTGGCGGTCGTCTGGCGCTGACTTGGCGCGCCGAATCTGTCTTGAGGGCCACCCCGGCAGGTTGGTTACTTGAAGTGGATCTCTACGCCGGCAGCGGCGTGTAGCCATGCGGACGCACTGTTCAAGCGGTCGGCGATCTGCTGGCGGGTGGGCATCTGGTCGTGTCGCCGGGCAAAGGCAAGGGCCTGCTCGCGGAGCTTCTGCTCCAGCAGACGGCGATGGCCGTTGTGGAGCAGGTCGTCGATCTTGGCGACGGCCGTCGCCTTCGACATCCAGCCGATGCTGGCAGGTACGATTGCGAAGTCCAACACCCGCGGCTCCGGTAAGTGTACGACGATCACCTCGCCGTCACGACGAACGTCATTCTCGTCCAGCTCCTCGAGATCGATGCCGTAGTGGAATGTGACTTCCGCCCAGTACACGCCGCGCCAATCGCTGAGCCAATCGCCTTCGGAGTGCTCGACGACGATCTGTGTGGTCACGCGACGCGTCACAAGGAAGGTCATCGCCTCGGACTTCAGCAGCGACAGTGTCGTCTTCGTATCCATCTGGCGCCCCGGCGGCGCGAGCCACCGGGGCAGACGGGCCACTACGACAGCCACCACGGCCGCCGCCAGCAGCAGCCACAACAGCAGGCCGGTTAGCCGGCCGACGGAACAGGTGTGGGACATGGCATGGGATCCTTTCACGGAGTTGGGGGAACGAGGTCAGCAGCCCGCGAAGCGCAAGACCAACGCAAGCAGCGCAAGAACGAACACAATCCAGGCCAGGGAGGCGGCATCGCGCATAGGGGATGGGTCCTTTCGGGCAGGAGGAGTTGGGAGAGCGGCACCGGCGAGAGCCGGGCGTCAGAGAACGGCCAGTTCACTGGCCAATAGGTTCAGCGTTACGTCGCGATCGGTCGGCAAGCCGCGCAGCCACCGGCTGAACTGGCTTGCCAGCAGCCCGGCGGCAATCGCGGCGGTGAAGATCGTCATCTTCGAGGTGCAACTGCCGGCGTGGGCTTCGGCCCTCGCAAAGAGCGTCGTCGGATAATGAGCCCGGCTTTCGCGATCGCAGGCGGTCAGGACACGGATGGTCTCCGCCGTCGCGCGGGCGTCGGCGTAGAAGGCGACGCGGTCCCGCACGGCCTCCCAGAGAAGTCGCCGCACTTCGATCGAATCGACGGCTGCGAAGAGGACGTCGCCGACGTCCATGTTCCGCCGGAAGCGACTGTCGATGGCTTCGATCTCGATGCTCGCATCGATCGCACGACAGGCTTCGGCCGTTGCGTTCACCTTCGCCAGGCCGATGTCCGCTTCCCGATAGCCCTGCGTGACGACGTTATGCTCCTCGACACGATCGAAGTCCACCAGCTGCAGATGACGCACGCCCATGCTCGCCAACTGCATCGCACACTGCCGGCCCACCGCCCCGACGCCGACGACGGTCACGCAACAGACTGCCAATCGATCTGCCGGTACAACGTCGGCCTGACGACTGAATCGCTCATTCGGCATCGGCCACCTCCTCGTCCGTCTCCCACCACCAGAGGTCGGCCTCGTCATCGCAGCCGGTCTCCAGCTCCGGCCAGTCGTCGTCCCACGGCGGGTCCTCGTCGACATGCACTGTCGAACGCAGGGAGGCCGGCAGACGCAGCGGCCGCTGTGTCACGTTCGCGTCGTACTCGGCTGCCCACGCCTCCTGGTCGCTGCCCGCGAACGGCTGGCGGAAGTTCACTTCGACGGGCAACTCTGCCTCGCCGCCGGGGCCGACGTTGAAACGCAGGCGTGCATACACCTCACCGGTTCGGCTCACGACGAACATCACCGCCCAGTCCGACGATCCGAACACCCGGGCGAAACACCCTTCATCGGTATGGCTCGGCTCCGGGCAACGGCCCGGATGCGTATGAATCCACACTCGCAGGCACTGCGCCGGAGACAGGCCAGCGTCCACGAAGCGGTCCAGATGATCGGCCACGCCATTGTCATCTAACTTCACACTCACCGGCGACACGGTCTGCTTCACGATCGCGATGTCGGTGATCAACAACGGATCCTCCGTGGCGGCAATGCCAAAGCCACCGACTTCACACTCGCTGCGGTCCCGCAGGTACAGCAACTTCGCCCACGCGCGCGGGCTGAAACGCAACGTCGGCTGCGCAGGCTCCTCGTCCCGCCGTCGTTGCGGCGAGAGACGGGGTCCATTCGTTGGGGGTTTCTTCATGATCGGGGTCCTTTCGGTCTGGGTGGTGGGGGCAGGCGTCTTCGTCTTCGCAGTCGCGGCACAACGAACGGCCGCACTCCTCGCACTCGCGCAGGCAGGTGCTGCATACCGACTTCCCGCAGACGGGGCAGGTGGTCAGACACCCGCGGCAGACGAGGTCTTCGCAGGGCTCGCATCGCTGCAGGCATGACAGGCACGTCGCCTCGTCGCAGGCGGCACACCAACTGACGCACTCGCTGCAGAACGCGTCTTCGCAGCTCGTGCACGAGATCCGATCCTCCTCGGCCGTCACGTACCCGCACTCGGCGCACGGGCAGCCGTGCCAGTCCTCGATCGCGACATACGGCGACGAGGGGTTGTAGGTCGTCAGCGTGCTCCGCAGGATGCAGAACAGGTCGGCCAATCGGCCCGTCGCCAAAGCCTGCCGCACCGGCAGCGTCGCTTCGCCCAAGCAGATCCGCTGGTCGCAGATGTGCGGGTGGGTGTACGCATCGTTGATCGCGGCGGGGTTCGGTTCCAATGCCTCCGCCCGGACCGACAGGTCCGGCCGGTCCAGCCGCAACGAGCCAACGTCCAGCGTCAAGCGGAACGCGCCGAGGGCAATGCCTTCGAGTACGATCGGCTCGGTGATCACCGCAATCGCCGGTTCACCACCGCCGACTTCGACGCCTCCGAACTCGGCCTCCAGCTGGGCCAGTTCTGCCAGTACCGTTCGCAGGTCCGGCACGCGGACCTGCCGCTGCGAGAAGCCCTGCCGAGCTGCGTCCAGCAGGTAACCGATCTCGGGGAGCATACGCTCCGCCCGGCCTTCCATTCGCCTCGTTGCCTCCCCCCAGCTGCGATGGGCCGCCGTGTCCCACCGGCTCAGATCTCTCCGCATGTGTTCGACGCGCTGCACGAGCAGTGACAGCGACTTCCGCCGCTCTTCGTCAGCCTCCGCCGCACACTGCCGCAGGCGATCCCGCAACGCCTGCGCAACGCGCACGCGTCGCCGAATCTCACGGCGGGCGCTGTCTATACTGGTCATGGTTGTTGATCCTTTCTGCGAGCCTGCCCGCCGGGTTCGCCCCGACAGGCAGGCCCACGACAGGCCGCACTCAGGCGGCGCCTTCGATCTTCACGGGGGTCGCGCTGATGCGATCCTCCGGTTGCAGCACATAGCCACGCTGCACCGGCTGGCGATTCACGCGGATCAACAGGTCTTCGGGTTTGAGAGCGGGCAGTTTCTCGGCCAGCAACTGCTCGATCGTCGTGCCCTCGGCAACGTCCACGAAATCAGCAAAGCCGGCACCACTGTTGTTCAGGAACAGAATGCGCATAGGGAGGGTCCTTTCGAATGGGGTGGTGGGAATGCAACGTGTCCGACACAGTGCCGGACCGGCTGCAGCGGAATCGTGTGACAAAAACGTAAAGTACAAGCGCCCCGGCTAGGCCGCCGGAACAGGTCGCCGAAGGCGTCGAGCAGTGCGAGAAGCACCAGCCTTGCGAGGTACGGACTGCGGAACGGTGGGCCGCCCCGGTCCGTCCCGCTCCCTCTGGCAGGCCGCCACGACATTACTGCCAAGCAGCCGACAATCCTTCGGCGTCAGCGCAGCAACAGGCACGATACTGGGCATGGTTGGGAGTCCTTTCGGGAAAGAGGAGGGGGAGAAAGAAAGAGTTCCAGGGGAAGCCAGGCTGTCGACGAACTTACGCCGGCAACAGCCAATAGCTAATTCCCCTCAGCACCTGTTTATAGCGGTTTTTGGGGGGCAATTAAGCAATCCGGGGTGTTGGTAAGATGCCGGTCTGGCACCCTCGCCTGGGGAGCACGGACGGAAAGTCCTTTGGCACTGACCATATCTGTCACCCCCTTCAGATAGGGTTCTGACGAAGACATACCGGCCAAGCCCGCAATACGGGTCGTTGTTCCCCACGAAAATCCGAGCGGAATGACCCAACCAGTGATTCTGGCCGCTTGGAGGTATTGCGGGCGCATGGTAATAACGGTACTCTCCAAGGCGTGGGAGTCTTTGGTCCCGGAAACGGATGAATGCGATGGAACCACTGAGCGGGGTAGACAATCAGGGGAATGGGCGCCAACTGGACTGTCTTCTTGCCAAATCATCTCCCCAAGTTCTGTTGGCTACCCACTGCTCCGAAGTCGGTCGCATGGGCCAAGCCCTTCTCAGATCGCCGTGCTACCGCCGGGTGGCGAACCAGCTGGCGGCGGCAATGGCAACGGAAGGGGAATCTGCCGTTCTTGCATGGGTGGGCTTTCTTCTGGCCGCCCATGACGTCGGGAAGGCGACTCCTTGGTTCCAGTTGAGGTTGCCGGACGCCAATGCGAGACTGGCCAAAGCGGCTCTGCCGTGGGTTGAATGTGGGACCGAGAAGGCTCAACACGAATTCGTATCACAGGTTGATCTTCGTATATTCCTTCACGCCCACCATGGCTGGGGACGCAGAGCGGCTCGGGACGTATCTTCCGCCATCGGCTCTCACCATGGCCGACGTTTGGCAGCCAACCGCCAGTGGCCCGACGATGGCATATGGAGAGCAGTGCGCCACAGACTGTTGACCCGACTATGGACGGAATTTGACCCCCCGGCGTGGTGTCCCGCCCAATTCGAGGACTCTTCGGCTGTTGGGCTGCTTCTCTCTGGACTCCTGATCCTCTCCGACTGGCTGGCGTCTACGGAGAGGTTCCGAAACCCCAGAACAGGGGCCATCGATCCGATGGCTGTACTGACAGATTTGGGGCTGGATCGGACACTTCCGTGTTCCTCTGTTTCTTTCGAGACCGTCTGGCCCGATCTGGGTACTCCCAGGTCGGTCCAGGCAACTGTTGGGGAACTGTGCAAGCGGCACCCGGAACCCGGGCTTTGGATAATCGAGGCTCCGACGGGCCAAGGGAAGACCGAAGCAGCCATCCATCGAGCCGTCTGCTGGCAGCATGACCTCGGGCTCAAAGGCTTCTACCTTGCCCTGCCGACGGTGGCCACCAGCAATCAGATGTATGATCGTGTGGCGAATTGGCGAAGAGACTTTGCGCAGGCAGAACCTACTGCTGTGCGATTGGTTCACGGTATGTCATGGATGATCGATGATCAAACTCCAGAGGATGCAAAAGCCCACGAAGCAAATAACGAAATACCCGAAAAACACATCTGGTTCCGTCCCAGCCGACGAGCACTACTCGCACCATTTGCAGTCGGGACGGTCGATCAGGCGATGTTGGCTGCGATGCATGTACGGTTCGGAGTGCTTCGTTTCCTGGGACTGGCCGCCTCGACCCTCATCATTGACGAAATCCATGCCTACGACGCCTACATGGCGACCATTCTGCATCGCTTGCTTCGCTGGGCCGGCATGCTTCGAATCCCCGTCATTCTTCTGTCGGCAACGTTACCGCGGCAAGCAAAGGCCAGCCTCATCGAAGCGTACACCATCTCAGAACCTTTGCCGCAGGAACTGCCGGATGCGTACCCGGCCGTCACGATCGCACAGTTGGATCACCGTCCGATCGTGGCTTGCGTTCCCGAATCCGACCCGCCACCTGTGTGCAAGATATCCCTGCATGATGGCATGCTGGAAGACCATGATGAAATTGCGCGCCTGGCAATCCGTGAGGCCCACCGCGGGCAATGCGTCTGCGTCC
>JBKHHU010000070.1:0-14729 GCA_046539045.1 Phycisphaerae bacterium | reverse complement strand
CGACTGCCTTCGCGGTCATCTCTTCCTGAACCAGAATCCTGCACGAGTGCTCGCGCGTTAATAGGTGTCGATCAGGCTGCGAACCTTGAGTTGCCCGGCGAATTCCTTCGCGGTCATCTTCTGCCACGGCTGGGCGTGGATATTGATCTCCACTCCGCCCCTGGTATGGAAGAAGTTGTCGCTGAAGTCGGCGTCGGCATCCTCCAGTTCCAGCCAGATCCAGAGGGCGGGCTTTTCCGCTCTCAGCGTTACCTCGAATCCGGCGGCGACGGACTTGCTCGAGATGCGGAAGCCGGGATCCTCAAGGTAGTACCGCTTCGGCCGGGCCAGCGGCAGGAAGGTTTCGCTAGCCGGCCCGCTTTCGGTAGTCAGTCGTGCGAACAGCATCAGACTGTCGCGGGAGTGCTCGGCGATGGCCTTCTTCGCGTCGATACCGGCAATCTGTTTGCCCCGGCCGGCGGGTACACGCACGGTTCGCGAACCCTCGTCCACAATCGCACCTGCCGGTGTCACCAGCTGCCAGTTGAGGTCTGCACGGGTCGACTTCTCGAGGTCCGAAACGGTCCAGAGCTCCAGCTTGTCGTTCTCGGTGTCGGCCACGGCGGTCAAGGCGACGGGTGCGAAGTAGCGACTCACCATGTAGTGCACCGCTTTCCACCGGCCGTGGTAGTCGATCGACGACCAGCTCGCCACCGGCCAGTTGTCGTTGAGCTGCCAGTACAGGGTGCCCATGCAACGCGGCGAGAGCCGCCGAAAGTGTTCCACGCCGTACCGGATCGCCAGGCCCTGCTGGATCTGCGACAGCCACAGCAGGCTCTCGAAGTCCTTCGGCATGCGGAACCAGTCGAGCATCACCTGCCCGATCCGTTTGTTTCCGACTTGCTTGGACCGTTGATGGTGCTCCATGATCGGATGGGTGATGTTGCGGTCTTCCGGTGCGGTGTACCCGTAGACGGTCTTCGGCTCGGGGAAGCTCTGGAACCCGAACTCGCTGTTGAACCGATGCTCACAGCCGTGGAACCATTCGAACGGTTTCCCGCCGTGCCAGATGCCCCACAGGTGGGCATCTCCCACGCTCGGGTCGTGGCTGTCGCCGCGTTTTCGTCCGGGGCTGTGTCCGCTGCTCGGCCAGTAATCGGTCTGCGGGTCGAACTTCCGGACCAGCTTTGGCAGGAGCTTGTCGAAGAGCGTTTTGTAGTCGTCCCAACTCATCTGCCGGTCCGACCATTCGTTGCCCACGAGGCCCTGCTCAAGTTCGTTATTGCCGCACCAGAGAGTCAGGCTCGCGTGAGAGCGGATCCGTTTGATGTTCTGTTCGGCTTCGATGGCTACATTCGTCAGGAAATCCTCATCGTAGGCAGGGTATGTGGAGCAGGCGAACATGAAGTCCTGCCAGACGCACAGGCCCAGTTCGTCGCATCGATCATAGAAGTAGTCGTCTTCGTAAATGCCCCCGCCCCAGACGCGGATCATGTTCTGGTGCGTATTCGCAGCCGATTCCAGCAGGCGGTCGTACGTCTCCCGGGTCACCGCGGTCGGCCAGGGGCTGGCAGGGATCCAGTTGGAGCCCTTGGCAAAGAAATCACGTCCGTTGCAGGAGAACTTGAAGCTCTCGCCCCACTGGTCCTTCTCCCGGACCAGTCGGAACTCCCGCAGACCGACGCGCCGGGTCCACCTGTCCAGCGCAATTCCGTCGGCGTCTTTCAGCACCACCGCAACGTCGTACAGCGGCTGGTCGCCCATGCCATTCGGCCACCAGAGCTGCGGGTCGGTTACCTCGAGTAATGCCTGACAGGTTTTGCCGGTCACCCCGACCGTTTCCTCCGCCACGACCTTTCCGTTGAGCGTGACGCTGATGGCGGCTGTGAGTTTACTCCTGCCGGTCTTCTCGGTCTGGAGGTCGATATTCAGGCCGACACTTCCGCGCCGCGAATGGTCCTGCCTGACATGCACGTCGTCGATCCGCGCGGTGTCAAAGGCCACGATCGATATCGGACGCCAAATGCCCGAGGTGACCAGCATCGGCCCCCAGTCCCAGCCGTAGTTGCACGGCATTTTCCGCACGTAGGCGGCGCCGTGGTAGGCTTGCCCGCCGGCAGCATTCCAGGCGTGCATGCGTCGTTCGCGATGTTTCTTCTCCATGTAGGGAAGCGTGCTGCGGAACGTGACCACGATATCGTTCTCGCCTGCCCGAAGCCGGTCGGGGACATCGAACTCGTACGTGCGGAACATGTTGTCGGTCCGGGCCAGCTTCTTACCATTCAGCCGGATCTCGGCAAACGTATCCAGCCCTTCGCAGCGGAGCAGAACATGTTCGTGCTCCAGTGTCTCGGGAGCAACGTCGAACGTCCGCGAATACATCCAGTCCGCAAACCCGATCCACTGCAGGTCGTTCTCGTTGTCGCGATAGAACGGATCGGGGATTTTGCCCGCGTCGAGAAGATCGGTGTGTACGCAGCCGGGGACGGTGGCGGGGGTTTCTTCAGTGGAGCCTCGTTGTTTGACGGACCACGTGCCGCTCAGATCGATGGTCTGCATGCGCTTTTAGGCCTTTCGGTGAAGCTGTGTCGTTGTCGGTCGGCACAATGTACCCGTGCCCCGGCCGCATGTCCAATGGACTGTACGTTCCATGGCACGTTGCTGCGGGCCCGGGAGACCGGTTTGCGGGCTGGAGATGCTGGGCGGTTGTGGCAGGGTGGTCGGGAGTGGTTGCCCAGAAGGGCGTTGGCGGTCGGTCGTCGAGTGCCTTTCCTGTTGAAGAAATCAAAAAATCCGATACATTCTTTCTTCTGCGTCTCCGCGGTGGGGACGCACGTACATTTTCGCTCCAGGCCTGTAGCACGCGCCGGGGCGAAACTCCAAGCGGCCACTGACATACGAGGAGCCCCATGGAAACGTTTAGCGACGAAGTGCTGAATCGGACGCACACATGCGGCGGGCTCCGGGCCGAGGATATCGGCAAGGAAGTTCGCCTGTGTGGCTGGGTTAGAAGTTACCGTGACCACGGTGGGGTCGTATTCATCGACCTCCGCGATCGGGAGGGCGTGACGCAGGTCGTGTTCGACCTGCCCGATAATGACAATGACGCCGAACAGGTCGCCCGCTACAACCTCGCCCGCTCCCTGCGCAACGAATGGGTGATCAGCGTGGCCGGCACGGTCCGGCACCGCGGTGAGGACCGCATCAACCCCAAGCTGCCCACCGGACAGGTCGAGGTACTCGGCACGAAGTTGACGTTGCTGAACAAGTCCGATGTCGTCCCGTTCAGCCCCGACGAATACACGGACGTCTCGGAAGAGACGCGACTGAAATACCGCTATATCGACATCCGCCGACCGGAACTGACCCGCACGCTGATGATGCGGCACAAGATCTGCAAGGTCATGCGGGACAAGCTCGACGAGCAGGGCTTCATCGAGGTCGAAACCCCGTTCCTGACCAAGAGCACACCGGAAGGCGCCCGCGACTTCCTGGTTCCCTCGCGGATCCAGCAGGGCGACTTCTACGCGCTGCCGCAGAGCCCGCAGCTGTTCAAGCAGATCCTCATGGTCGGCGGCTTGGACAAGTATTACCAGATCGTCCGCTGCTTCCGAGATGAAGATCTCCGTGCCGACCGCCAGCCGGAATTCACCCAGCTGGACGTCGAGATGAGCTTCGCCACGCAGCAGGAAGTCATCGACGCGACCAACGAGGTCATCGCCGCCGTCTGCGAGCTGGCCGGCAAGCCGTTCCCCGAAGACGTACCGGTGATGACCTACGCTGAAGCGGTGGACAAGTACGGAATCGATCGGCCGGACCTTCGGTTCGAGATGCTGCTGACCGACGTGTCGGATATCGTAGCCAAAACCGACTTCAAGGTCTTCACCGGCGCGGTCGAATCCGGCGGGATCGTCAAGGTCATCGTGCCCAAGGGCGGGGCCAAATTCACCCGCAAGGAGATCGATCAGTATACCGCCTTCGCATCCGAGTACGGTGCCAAGGGCCTGGCCTGATGCAAAATCGAGGACGGCCAGTTCGCCGGTGGCGTCAGCAAGTTCCTGTCCGAAGAGGTTCAGGCGGAGCTGACCGAGCGTTCCGGAGCGTCCGACGGCGACATCATTTTCTTCATGGCCGACAAGGCCACCGTCGTGCACCGCGTGCTGGCGGCGCTGCGAAGCAAACTCGCTGCCGATTTGGAGCTGTATGATCCCGAGGACTTCAAGTGGTGCTGGGTGGTCGACTTCCCGCTGGTGGAATGGAACGAGGACGAGGACCGTTGGGATTCGCTGCACCACCCGTTCACCAGCCCGAAGAACGAGGATATGGAGCTGCTGGAGACCGACCCGGGCAAGGTTCGCTCCAACGCCTATGATATCGTCTGCAACGGTCTGGAGCTGGGCGGTGGGTCGATTCGTATCCACTCCCCTGAAGTCCAGCAGAAGGTCTTCCAGTTGCTGGGCATCAGCGAACAGGAAGCCAAGGTGAAGTTCAGCTTCCTGCTGGATGCACTGCGGTTCGGCGCCCCGCCCCACGGTGGGATCGCGCTGGGACTGGACCGGTTCGTCATGCTGATGACGGGCGGAAAGAGCCTCCGCGACGTGATCGCCTTCCCGAAGACGGCCCGCGGCGGATGCCCGCTGACCAACGCTCCGTCGGCGGTCGATCCGAAGCAGCTGGAAGAGTTGGATATTCAGGTGATCGAACCGCCCGCCGACGCCGACGAGGTGCCGACGACGGAATGACAATATCACGGGACGGCTGGTCCCGGAACCTGACAAGCCGAGCGATAGTTGACGCGGCAGGCGACCCGAAAACGCCTGCCGCGTTTCCTATGCGCTTAACCCGCCTTGCAAAGGCACTTGCATCCTCGCGTATCGTCCGAACAATAACAGGAGCTTGTGATGCTACGAACGGAGGCAAAATATGGCCGACACTGCGGTCCGACAGTTCGATATCCACGAAAAACAGTTTCACCACACCGGCAGCTACGACAATCCGTATCGCCAGTGCGAAGCGCGGGTGGAATTTACTTCGCCCGGCGGGGAGATTCGTCCCGGTTCGCTGTTCTGGGATGGCGAGAATGTTTGGCGGTTCCGATTCTCTCCGGACACGCCCGGCCGATGGGAATGGCGGACCCGCAGTAGCGATGCCGGCCTCGACGGGAAAACCGGAAGCTTCGAATGCATCGAAGGCGATCTGCGGGGCGCACCGGCTCCCTGGCCCGAGCGCCCGAACTGGCTACGGTACCAGAATGGCGATCCGTTCTACGTCTTCGGCGACACGCAGTGGGCGTACACAACGTCCCGCCCCGAAGACGGGTGCGACCGACAGGCGGTAATGGCCTATGCCGACACGCGTGCACAACAGGGCTTCAATCTGCTGAACATCAAGCTGATGGCGTGGGGGCGGAATGAAGGCGGGGATGCATGGAGCCGCGCCGGCGAATACGACCCTGTCGGGAGAGAGCAGAAGCTGAATCCGGCGTTCTGGCAGGAAGTTGACGTGCGTCTGGGGCACCTCCGGCCGCTGGGAATCACCGCCTTCTGCTACATCAGTTGGCAGAAGCGTGACCCGGAGGCCAAGCTGGTTTCCTGGGACATGTTCCCGGACCAGTCCGCCCGCCTCCGCTACGCGCGCTACATCGCCGCCCGATATGGTGCGGGCAACACGATGTTCTGCGTTGCCGGCGAGTGGAAACCCGGGCGAGGTGTTCACATAGACGGCGACACGCGAGCGTCGGTGGCGCAGATCGGCGCGGAGTTCCGTCGGTGGGACCCGCATCGCCGGGTTCTTTGCGTTCACGGGGGCGGTAGAGGCACGGTGCACCCATACTTCGCCCGCGAGCCATGGTGCGACCTCGGCGACTGTCAACAGGTCTACCGCGAGCGCCATGGAGAGATCATCAATGCCCGCGTGCATGGCAAGCCCGTGTTTAATGCAGAATACGGTTACTGGATGCGGAAGTTTCATGACGGGATGGACGGGCCCAAAGGTATGCGGGCGATCACGTGGGAGATTGCCATGGCCGGTGGGTACTTCGTCACCGGCTGGGGGTCTACCTACTTCGGAGGCCTGCGGCACCCGACGCCTTTCGGTTGCGAGGCCGACGACGAGAACTGGCGGTGGGACGAGCAGGTGATCCGCGTGCGGGAACTGTTCCAGGCCGTTCCCTGGTGGCGAATGGAGCCGCGGGATGAACTGCTGCGGGGCGAAGCTGCCCATGCGTATTGTCTGGCCGAGCCCGGCGGGTGTCATGTTGCGTACATCATGGCCGCCAAGGAACCGATGGTGCTGGGCACTCCTGGTGTGAGTGCTTTGGAAACTGCCCGACGTTTCGACCTGCGGACCGGGGTCTGGAAGGCGCTCACGCTCCAGGAGCATCCTGACGGCGGGTGGATCCTGCCCGTTCCGGATGACCGCGACTGGGTATTCGTGCTCGGTGGTTGATCGTCGAACCCGTAAACCGGCTGAGCAGGGTTTGGTGGGCGTCCGCCGGCCGGTACACTGTTGTCGCGCCGGCGAGATCCGTCGGCGGGTTCGTGTGTCCGATAGGAATTGATATGAAATTGCCGTTTCTGCTGGGTGGGCTGGTCGTGATGGTAACGCTGTTGCTCGGCGGCTGTCAGTGTGGTAAGGGCCAGTGCCCGCTGGGCGATGGGTCACAGGAAGCTACAGACACGAAATGTCCGGCCGAGCAAGCCTCCAGCGGCACTGCCGCTTGCCCGGTATGCGGAAAGCAGACCGAGGCCAAGACCTTCCACGGGGACGGTCGTAGAAAGAGCCGGCTCGCGGCGCGGATTCGCGACGAACCAAGGGTTCAGCGAAGAAGCTATTCCCCCTCCGTCCCGATCCGCTCGAGTTTGAAGTTCACCGACGGTGCCTCACTGACAAGTTGAATCTTGAGCCCGCGTGGGAAGACGATCTGCACTTCCCGCGTCAACCAGCTCTTGATCGGCTTGAGGTCGTCATCGGTCAGCACGATGAATGCGTCGATATCGCCCGGCTGGAGTTGTTCAAGATCCTGCTTGGGTCCCTTGACGGTGATCTGCCGCCGCCACTCCAGCGGATCCTTCCGGACGAAATTGTACTGCTGCATCGTCTCGTCCTCGGCCCAGGCGGGAGGAACCTGCCAATAGACGGTGACCGTTCTCTCATCCTGGGCAAGCCCCTTGGACGCCTTGAACTCAACGGTTACGGCGCCCGGAATCGGCTCGATCTCTACACCCTCGATACTCTGCTGGACCGGTACCTGCCGCTGGAGCACGGTTCCGGTTTCCACCGCGGACAGGTCGATCGGCTGGGTCCGCAGTTCCGGCGGATCGTTCTCCGACCGGCCCCGCATGAACTGCTTCCATTCCGTTTGCGCGACGCGAAGATCGACCCGCGCAGGTTTGATCGTGGGCACGTGATCCTCGGCCAGCTCCCCCTCGACGAAGTCCGGCTGGACCGGCACGTCCTGCACGAGAATTCGCCGATCCAGCCGAATGGTGGTGGTGGTCGGTGAAGCGCTGACAACGGTGAGCCCCTCGCGCACCACGGCGGCGGACTGTTCGACCATCGGCGCCACCGGCAGGGGGATGCTGTCTTCGTTCGGGCTGTAGCGGGATACGTCGTATGCGAGACGACTGCCGAGTTCGCGTTGCAGGCGGAACTTGAACTGTTCCAGACTGCTGCGGTTGCCCTGCAGCTTGAAGGTCAACGGAATTTCCCGGTCCGACTGCAGAATGATCGATTCATCATTGCCGGCGCTGAGCACGAGCGTGGCACGGAATTCCATGGTATCGGTGAATTCCATGTCCGCGTAAACCCAGATCAGGAGCGTCAGCAGGGCCACCCAGAAGAAGTCCTTCATGCCGCGCCAGAACGGATGCCGCTCCTGTACGCTGTCGGGAAAGAGCTTGCTCATCGGCTTCCCCTTCGCCAGAAGCCCCTGATCCCGACGTTCTTCCTCGGAAGGAGCATCGACTGCAACGTGGAGGTCACCGCCTCGATTTCCAACCCGAGGTAGAGTTGGCTCTCGTAGGCCATGGACACCCTTCCGGTTTCTTCACTGACGACGATAATGATCGCGTCGCAATCCTTGGCCAGCCCCAGAGCCGCCCGGTGTCGACTGCCGAGCGAAGGGTCCACTTCGTCACTCTCAGCCAGCGGGAACTGACACCCCGCTGCGGCGATACGGTCGTTCTGGATGATCACCCCCATGTCGTGCAGGGCGCTGCCCGGATAGAAGATCGTGTTGAGCAGGCTGCTGCTGAACATCGCGTCGATGGTCGTGCCGGACTCCATGATCGCCCCCAGGCCGACGCTCCGCTCGACGGCCACCAGGGCGCCGATCTTGTTGCGGGACAGATACTCGCAGCTGTGGCCGAACTGATCGATCATCTCTTCGACGCGCCCGGTCGCTCCGCGGATGAGCCGAGCCTGCCCGATCTGGATCAGCGCCCGGCGCAATTCCGGCTGGAATGCCACCACCGCGGCTACAAAGGCGAACAGCAGGAATTTGCCGTAGAGAAACTCGATCCGCTCCCAACCGAAGTTCTTCGGCAGGAGGGCGATGACCACGTACACCGCCACCAGCAGCAGCGCGACACCCTTTATCAGCCGTGCCCCGCGCGTGCCGCGGAGGAAGCGCATGGCAAACCAGACCACCAGGCCGATCAGCAGCCACTCGACCGCCACCACCAGCGGACTGTACGTAGATACCCGTCTCAGGTAGATCGAAATGTAGTGAGGCAATAGTTCCATGGGTCAGCGCAAAGGGATTCCTACCGTTATCCTATCCTGTGCATCGACATGCTTCTAGCAAACGCTGCAGCCGAAGAGGAAAAAAACGCCTCGGAGAGCCGGCGGAGCGGCTCGCCTCAGCGCCCGCGTAAAGAAAATCTGCGGACTGCATCCCGGGGGAGGTCCGCGGACGCCGCGGTATGCTTTTCTGCATGCGCGAGTTATGCTTCGCAGGCAGCTTCCCCTCTTAAACGAAAGCAGGAAAACCATCGCCTGCTCTTGGGCGGACGGGGCGATGATCATACCATTTACTGATTGGAAACGGTGCGTCGCACGCGGCGCGTCAGGCAAGCATTCATTCTTTTCCCGTCTGGGATTTCTCTGTTCCCGTTGCCCCGACGTTCCGGGTCTGGCTGGCCTGTCGGCGCTCCTCCACAACTGTCAAAAGGAGCACATAAAATGAGAAATACCGTTATTGCATTGACTGTATTGTTTCTGCTGGCCGGGGCCGCCCAGGCGGACTGGTACTCGGTCGACTTCACCACGTTGAACAACTCAGGGGTAACCGGTACGGCATTGCTGAACCTGACCGGGAACCAGTTGGATGTTGAGATCCTGGCAATCGGGGTCGAGCCGGACCAGTTGCACGCCCAGCACATTCATGGTCTTTCGGACCCGGGCGGCACGGCCTTGAACTCGACGGTGCCGAACCTGGCCGAGGATGACGATGGGGACGGCTATATTGAGGTCGCCGAAGGGGCTGAGACGTATGGTCCGGTGTTGCTTCCACTGACCTCACCGCAGGGCGATGCGAACGCCTTCCCCACTCCAGCTATCGAGGCCATCAGCTTCGAAGAGACCTACCTCCTCAGCGATGACGAGCTGGCGGATCTGCTGCCGCTGGACAAGCGGATCATTGTTCTGCATGGGCTGAGCATCTGCTGCGATGGTGTGGGAGAAGGCACGCCGGGCGAAGTCGACGGGACCCCCGGTTACAAGGTGCCGCTGCCGGTCGCCGCTGGCGAGATCGTGCCCGTGGTCCCCGAGCCGGTGAGCCTCGTGTTGCTGGTATCCGGTGGAGCATTGCTGCTGAAACGCCGCCGTCGCTGACACCTGATCCCGGGCATGCAGAAAGACTGTCGATCCCCCGCGTAGCGCGCCGGTCGGCCCGCTACGCGGGTGCTGTGCGCACGCCTGGCACAGCTTTGGCCTGCAACCCATTCCCGAAATTTCCGGAATTGTCTCTTGTCCATGCTCGGAATGCGGGTATAAACCAAGCAGACGCAGCCGTTGCTGCGGAAACGAAAGGACGCCTGATGCACACATTCCGCCTGCAGATCAAAGTCGCCTCCGCCATCGGGCGGGAGATGTTTGCGCGGGCGGATATGACGTAGTTCTTTCGAACATACCGAACGATCCAAGCCCGCTCGCGGACGACCGCCGGCGGGTTTTTTTATGAAGTGTCCCGGGGAACCGTTCCTCGACGTCCGCCGACGCGATCACGGATTTTCCGGCCGGGCCCGGCTGCTAGAATGATGGGGCTGAACGATGTTGGACAGAATCAAGACACTTTGGGAGCTGATGCGGGGGTATCGGCTCCGGTACCTGATGGCAATCGGCGCGCTGGTGGTCGCGACGTTCATGGGCTACCTCCCACCGCTGATCGGCGGGCGGACCATCGATTACGTTATCGGCGACAAGCCGCTGCAGGCGCCGCAGTTCCTCAAGGAGATCGTCGCCCAATTCGGCGGCAGGAGCGAGCTTGCCCAGAATCTCTGGGCCGCCGGACTGGCGATGTTCAGCTTCTTCCTGCTGGCGGGGTTCTTCACGTACCTGAAGGGCCACTGGTCGGCGACGGCGTCGGAATCCATCGCCAAACGCCTGCGGAACCGCCTGTACGGGCACCTGCAGAACGTGTCCGTCGGCTATCACGACACCACCGACACCGGCGACCTGGTCCAGCGGTGCAGCAGTGACGTGGAGACCATCCGCATGTTCCTGGCGATGCAGGTCACCGAGGTCGGCAGGGCGCTGATCACGCTGGTGGTGGGCATCCCGATCATGCTGTACGTCAACGTGCCGATGACGGTGGCCGCGTTGGCGCTGATGGGGCCGATCGTGATCTACTCGATCCTCTTCTTTCTGAAGGTCAAGAACGTCTTCCAGCAGTGCGACGAGTCCGAGGGCAGAATGACCGCGCGGCTGCAGGAGAACCTGACCGGTATCCGCGTGGTGCGGGCGTTCGCCCGGCAGGAGCACGAAACCGCCCGCTTCGCCAGGACCAACGAGGAGTACCGCGGGCACTGGTACCGGCTGGTTCGCGTGCTGAGCTGGTTCTGGAGCGTGTCGGACTTCATGTGCCTCACGCAGATCGGTGTGGTGCTGGTGTTCGGCGCGTACCAGGTGCAGCACGGGCGGCTGAGCGTCGGCGAGTTATTCGCGTTCCTCGGGTTCGTGCACAGGTTCCTTTGGCCGGTGCGGTACATGGGCCGCGTGCTGGCGGATTTCGGAAAGGCGATCGTCTCCCTCGGGCGCGTGAAGGAGGTGCTCGACCAGCCCGAGGAAGACGCCGAGGACGAGATCACCCAGCCGGCAGGACCCACCCGAACGGAAGGCCGGATCGACGTGCGGTTCCTGAGCTTCAGCCACGACGGCGAGCACAACGTGCTGGACAACATCAGTTTCACCGTCGAGCCGGGCCAGACGCTGGCGATTCTCGGCCCCTCCGGTTCGGGCAAGACCACGCTGGTGAGCCTGATCCTGAGGCTCTACGACTATCAAACCGGCGAGATCTGCATCGACGGAACGGAGCTGCGCGACATGCCGCGCAAGACCGTCCGCTCGCAGTTTGGCGTGGTGATGCAGGAGCCGTTCCTGTACTCGCGGACGATCGGCGAGAACATCCGCCTGGGCGGGTCGGCTGCCGACGACGAGCAGATCCAGCAGGCCGCCCGGGCAGCGTGCATCCACGACTCGATCGAGCGGTTCGATCACGGGTATCAGACGCTGGTCGGCGAGCGGGGCGTGACGCTGTCCGGTGGGCAGCGGCAGCGCGTGGCCATCGCCCGGGCACTGCTGGGCGATCCGCCCATTCTCGTCCTGGACGATGCGCTGTCTGCCGTCGATACCCGCACCGAGCAGATGATCCTCGACGCGCTGAAGAAGCGCCGGGGGCGGAAGACCACCATCGTCATCGCCCACCGGCTGACCACGCTCCAGCGGGCCGACCGGATCCTCGTGCTCGATCACGGGAAGATCGTACAGGCAGGCACGCACCGGTCGCTGCTGGACCAGCCCGGCCCGTACAGACGCTTGTGGACCATCCAGAACCAGCTGGAAGACGACTTTGAGAAAGACCAGGCCGCGACTGCTTCGGCCCAGCCGGGAAAGAACCATGGCTAAAACCGCACTGATAGAAGAAGAATTCTCAGGAAAGATCGACCTGCGCGTCTGGCTGAAGATATTCAGAACCAGTCCGCAGAACCGGAAGTACATCTACCTGATGGCTGTGCTGGCGGTGTTCACTGCAATCTTCGATGTGTCGTTCACGCTGATCACGCGCGCGTTGATCAACGACATCGACCGACGCGGAACGGACGTGAACGTGTGGGTATACGGCGCCGGCTACCTGGCGCTGGTAGTGGGCTTCTGCAGCTGCATCTTCACGTTCATCTGGGCCGGCGGGAAGATCTCGACCGGCGTCAGTCACGACATACGCGAAGCCGGTTTCCGGCGGCTCCAGGAGCTGTCGTTCAGCTACTACGACCATCGTTCGGTCGGGTGGCTGGTGACGCGTCTGACCAGCGATTGCGACCGCCTTGCGCGGCTTTTGAGTTGGGGGGTGCTGGACATCGTCTGGGGCGTGTTCATGCTGGTGCTGATCGCGGGCATCATGATCTGGGTGGACTGGTGGCTGGCGCTGGTGGTGCTGGCGGTGGTCCCGTTGCTTGCGTGGGCGAGCCTGTTCTTCCAGCGGCGGATCCTCAGCACATCGCGGAAGGTGCGGAAGACCAACTCCTCGATCACGGCGGCCTACAACGAGGGCATCTCCGGTGTGCGGACGACCAAGACGCTCGTTCGCGAGGAGGAGAACCTCGACGAGTTCGGCGACCTGACCGGCGACATGTACCGCTCCAGCGTCCGGGCGGCGCTGCTGTCGGCAGTGTACCTCCCGCTGGTGATGACCCTCGGTGGCGTGGCCACGGCGGTGGCCTTGTGGCAGGGCGGCCAGCGGGTGCTCGGTGGGGCGATGCTGCTGGGCGACCTGTACCTGTTCATCGCCTATGCGGGGCAGTTCTTCATGCCCATCCAGGAGATGGCCCGCGTGCTGGCGGATCTGCAAAGCGCCCAAGCCGCCGCCGAACGTGTGACCGGTCTGCTGGAGGCCGAGCCGGAAATCGAAGACTCTCCCGAAGTCGCTGCCGCGGTTCGCGCCAATGCGGGCAAGCAGCTCCCTGCCGACGTGGCCTTCGACGGCGGCGAAGAGAACATCCGCACCATCGAGTTCGACCACGTGACATTCCAGTACGTCGAGGGCGAGAAGGTGCTGGACGACTTCAGCCTGACCGTCCATGCCGGGCAGACGATCGCGCTGGTCGGACCGACCGGTGGTGGCAAGAGCACCATCGTCTCGCTGGTCGCGCGGTTCTACGAGCCGACCTCCGGTGCGGTGAAAATCAACGGTGTGGACTACCGCAAGCGGAGCCTGCACTGGTTGCAGAGCAACCTGGGCATCGTGCTCCAGCAACCGCACCTGTTCAGCGGGACCGTGCGCGAAAACATCCGCTACGGGCGCCTGGAGGCGACCGATTCGGAAGTGGAGTGGGCCGCGGAGGTGGTTAACGCCGACGGGTTCGTTCGCGAGCTGATCGACGGATACGAAACCGAAGTCGGTGCCGACGGTGTCAAACTCTCTGCCGGGCAGAAGCAGCTGATCTCGCTGGCCCGCGCGGTGCTGGCCGACCCGAAAGTGTTCGTGATGGACGAAGCGACCAGCAGCGTCGATACGGAAACCGAACGGCTTATCCAGGCCGGTGTCGATCGAATCCTGCGCGACCGGATCAGCTTCGTCATCGCCCACCGTCTCAGCACGATCCGCCATGCCGATCGGATCCTGTTCGTCGAAGACGGCAAGATCGTCGAGGACGGCTCGCATCGGGACCTCCTCGCCGCGAAAGGACGCTACTATGAACTGTACACCAACCAGTTCACCCGCGAGCACGAGGAAGAGGCCCTGCATACCTGACCGCAGAGCCCAAAGCCTGTACTTTCGCATCGGCCGTGATTACAATACCTCGCTCGCTACAAACCTAACGTATCCTTCGAAGATGAAAGAACATCATGACAGAGATCGCATCCAATAAACGTCCGCTCCAGGAAGGAACGGATTACGTCGTCAAGGACATGTCGCTGGCGGAGTTCGGCCGGAAGGAACTTCAGGTCGCCGAGCACGAAATGCCCGGGCTCATGGCCACGCGCGAGAAATATGCCGCCGACAAACCGTTGGCCGGTGCCCGCATCATGGGCAGCCTGCACATGACCATCCAGACCGGCGTGCTGATCGAAACGCTGGTGGCCCTCGGCGCCGACGTCCGCTGGGCCAGCTGCAATATCTTCAGCACCCAGGATCACGCCGCCGCAGCCATCGTCGAAGCAGGCGTGCCCGTCTTTGCCTACAAGGGCGAAACGCTCGACGAATACTGGGAGTACACCAAGAAGGCCCTCACCTGGCCGGACGGGAAAGGCCCGCACCTGATCGTCGACGACGGGGGCGACGCGACGATGATGGTTCATCGCGGATACCAGGCCCAGAAGGATCCGAGCATCCTCGAAGGCGACAACAAGCCGGCAGACCTTGTCGCACTGGACAAACGGATCAAGATCATTCTTGAAGAGGAACCGGGCTTCTTCGGCAGGGTCGTGGAGGACTGGATCGGCGTCAGCGAGGAAACGACCACCGGCGTGCATCGCCTGTACCACATGCAGGAGAAGGGCCAGTTGCTGGTCCCGTCGATCAACGTCAACGA
>JBKHHU010000268.1:0-3843 GCA_046539045.1 Phycisphaerae bacterium | reverse complement strand
CCCGGCAGGGATCAACACCAACTCCAAGGTCTCCCCCCCGGGAAGCCTCAGCGTCTTCGTGGTGCTCTTGAGCCCCAACGCCTTGGCCGTCGCCGACTGGCGACGCTTCGCCTCCGTCGAGGTGAACGGCCAGTCCGTGTAGACCGTCAGCGAGCGGGAAGACGCCCGCAACTGCTCCAGGCGCCGAGCCAAAGCCCTTGCCGACGAATCGCCGGGCTTGATCGCCAAGGCCTTCGAAAGCGCCGATTCTGCGCTGGACAGATCCTTGCGATCCAGAGCCCGACGCGCTGCCGACAGATGATCCGAAAACAACCGATCCTGCTGGTCCCGACGCGACTGCTCACGGGCCCCGTTCGCCTCACGGACCGCCTCGGGAAGCAATGACGCCGCCTGCCGATACGCTCGGACCGCTTCCTGCGGATCCGGGCTGTTCTTGCCGGTGGCAGCATGCGAGCGAACACGTTGCCACGTCCCTTGGCCATGCTCCGCCAGCAATGATTGGTCTACCCGCCCCAATGCCTTGCGGTACGCCTCTTGCGCCTCCTCACGGGCCCTCTGGGCATGTGAACTGTCTGCGGCATCTTCCTCCTCGTACACCGAGGAGACCACGCTGTCGGGCGAATCGCTGTCCGCCGATCCGCTGTCGTTCAGGAAGGCATAGAGCCCAAGCAAGCCGGCCAGCACCAACGCCACGGCAAGCCACTTGCCCGCACCGAAGGATGACCCTGCGGATAGCGATGCGCCCCCGGATTCCGAGATGCCCACACCGGCCGAATGGGACGAGGCCTTGGGCGTTGCGCGAACAGACGAGGACTCTGCCCGACGGCTGGGCGAAGCGGCAGCAGGACGCGTTTTGGGGGGTTGGGGCCTGCTCTCTCGAGGAGGAGGCGGAGGCGACGACGCATCGGCCACCAGCGCCTTGCCCGAGGCTGGTCGCTCTGCGGGATCTTTCGCCAGCCCCGCCAGCAGAGCTTTGTTCACGTGCTCCGGCTGGGAGCCAATGGGCTCGGGCTCCATGTGCAGGAGTTGATGCCCGATGGCGCCCTGGTGGAACGGTGGGCGGGATCGGAGGCACTCGTACAGCGTCGCCGCCAACGCATACACATCCGAAGCCGGCGTCGGATCCTTGCCGGCAAACTGCTCGGGGGCCATGTACAGCAGCGTGCCGGTGGTCTGCTGGCCAGTCACACGAGTCATGGAGTCTTTCAACTCCCGGGCGATGCCGAAGTCCAGCAGCTTGGCCGTCCCGCCTGAGGTGACCATGATATTGCCCGGCTTGATGTCCCGGTGCAGTACCGGCGGACTGAGGCTGTGGGCGTAGTCCAGGGCCTCGGCGATCTGCTGGGCAATGGGCAGAAGCTGCTCCAACCGCAGCGTTCGTGTATCCTGCTGGTCCAGGAGTTCTTCGAGCGTGCGGCCGTCAATGTACTCCATGACCAGGAACTTCAGTTCACCGTCGCTCTGGAAGCCGTGAAGCCGGCAGATATTCGGGTGGGTGAGCTTGAGCGACAGCGCCGCTTCCCGCTTGAGGGCCGCCACGCTGCGCGGGTTGCGCGCCAGCAGCGGCGGGAGAACCTTGATCGCCACCGGCATGTCGTCCAGCTCACGGTCCTCGGCCAGCCAGACCTCGCCCATGCCCCCCGAGCCCAGCAGACGGACGACCTGATATCGACCCGCCAAAACGCGCCCCTCGATGAGCTGCTCGGCGAGGATCGTCTGCCCACCATCAAGCGTGTCGGTGGGGGCGAAGTCGGTCAGCGCATCGGCCGCCGTATCGCTCAGCATCGAGCCGCAGTGCTTGCACTTGATGGCGGCGTCCTGGATGGGTTCGGCACAGAATGGGCAGGGCTTCATGGGTCAGCCTTCGTTGCTCGGGTTCGCGGGCGTCATTGCTCCTTGCCGCACTCGCTGCAGAACTTGCCTTCGCCTTCGAGCGGTGCGTTGCAGTGCTTGCAGGTTGCGCCACTGGGGGCGTTGTCGTTGATGACGACGGGGCGTCCGGTTCCACCCGAAGCGACCACGGTCTGCTTCGGGTCGGTCGGTCGGGCGCGAGTGCCGGCGACGTTGCCCATCTGCTGCAGAGAGGTCTGCATCAGCCGCTCCATGCGATCGGCGTATTCGCCGGACATCTCCTTCTGCTCGGCAAGCTGCTTTTCGAGCAGTTCGGCACGCTGGGAGGAGATCTGCCCTTCGCTCTGGTATTTCTTGGCAAGCGCGTCGGCCGCGGCAGGATCGATCTCTCCGGCCATCGCGAGCAACTGCTCGGGCGTGAGGTCTTTCTGGCGGCGGAGCTTTTCGAGTTCCATGACGTTGTCGGCGGCGTCGCCATCGAGGATGCTCAGCAGCGCCTCGGCCGTCGCCTTGCTGCGGGCTTCGAGCTGGGCCTTCTCGCGTTCGACGTCGCGGTCGGCCTCGGCAGCCTTGACTTCCTTGACCTGCTTGAGCAGATCGATCCCGTCGCGGGCTTCCTGCATCTCCTGGAGGTGGTCGAGTTCACTCTGCCGGATATCCTCGGCGTGCTCCAGTTTGCGGATTTCCTGGCGGGTCTTGGAGATCTCGACGTCGTTGGTGGCTTCGGCGAGACGTCGGTCCAGTTCATGGCGTTGGGCTTCGTCGCCTCGCTGCTCGCGAGCGAGAAGGTCCTTCCAGGCCTGCTGGCGTTCGTCATCGTTCTCGATGGCGGCCAGTTCCAGCCGGTCGAGGAGCTTGTCCTTGTCGCGGTCGCGGACAAAACCCCGGGCCATGCGGTCGAGTTCATCGTCGCGCAGGAGATTCTTGACTTCGGCATCGTGCAGGAGCTGTCTGCCGAAGTCGGCAACGTCGGATTCGCTCTGTAGCTTGTCCATCTCTTCGCGATTGGCCAGCTCGCGGAGACGCTGATTCACGCGGGTGCGATCCTCGGCGATGTCCGTACGAGCGTCTGCCTCACTCACCTCGCCCCGCTCGCGGCGGAGGCGTTCGTAGCTCTCCCCGGCGAAGGTGATGAAGCGCACCTGCTCCAGCGACAGGCCGAACCGGTCGAGAGTGCGTTGCAGCGTGCTGCGCAGAGCGGTTTCGATCTCGTCACGGAGGTCGTTGCGTTTGAACAGATCGTCGACGGTATACTGCCCGACGATGCCTGAGAGGACCATCTGCAGCTCATCGGCGAGTTCGCCTTCGATCTGCCTCAGGAACAGCCTGGGCCGCCCCTTCATGAGGTTCACGTACAGGGCATCCGGATCGGCGATGTGAAGAACGATACGGTTGACGCAGGATACCTCCTGATCGTCGGCAGTCCAGAGCCCCTCGTTGGTGACGTCAATGCTCGTATCGCCCCCGTCGACCAGCATTACGGTGGCGGCCTGGTCGATCATGAAGTGGTTCAGCCGCTTGAGGAACCCGCCCATGTCGTATCGGCCCTCGGGCAGCTCGCCCTTGTGCTTGCCGGCCTGGAACAGCAGGGCCCGGGTACCGTGCGCGATCTCCAAGGGCTTGGACAGCCATCCCTTGACGTCCTCGTTTTCGACAAGAACGGCAAACTCATCGCCGCGGCGCATCCAGGTGCTCTCCAGAACGACCGGTTTGCTGCGCTCGGCGAGGTCGGCCCCGCATTGCCAGCAGAAGGCGGACGTCGAAGCCACCTCGGCGCCACAGTCGCCGCAGCGGAACATGGCCTTGGGGCCGGCGGTTCCACAACTGGGGCAGAACTTCGAGCCCTTCAAGACACGGTTGCGGCAGTTCTCATTGGCACATCGATTGGTAAAGATTCCCATTGCTCCATCCTCTTTGTCGGTGCGAATTGGTTCAGCGCGGCCGGGTTGCCTTGCGGATGACGTTTCCCACGATGACGAGTACGATCAACCC
>JBKHHU010000069.1:0-14808 GCA_046539045.1 Phycisphaerae bacterium | reverse complement strand
TCCTCCTGCGGGAACAGGCGGAAGCGGGTGTAGCTGTAGCGGCGGTCGGGGGTCAGATACGTAAATTCCAGCCGCGTGGATTCCACGATCCGCTGCAATTGGAACGCCCGGCGGACGTATTCCATGCGCTCCACGTCGCGGTAAACGATCAATCGCCGGGGGTCGTCGACGCCCTCGGCCTCCATCGCCAGATAGACGGTCGTCATCTCCTGTCCGTACTGACCGGACGCGGTCGCCACGCGGATCTCGCGGAGCGTCGCGGTGCGGATCGGGATCGCAAACAGGCGCACCAGCGCGTACCCGATGCCCTGAAACCGCACCACAATCCCGCCGTCGTCACTGACCGGTTCGAACAGTACCACCGTTTCCCCCGTCTCCTCGATCTGCGGTGGAACCACGATCCGGCTGTGTCCGCGGATCGCCACTTCCGGCTGCATGATGAACAGTTCCGGAAGGGTGACTTCCTTCCCCGGTTTCACGCGCAGGCCCAGAGCGACCACGGAGCGGTCCTCACCCAGCGAGCGGACCTCCAGCGTGAGTGCGTCCATCTTTTCCCACTGGCGCAAGAGGTTTTCCAGAACCCGCAGGGCGGTAGGGGCAGCAGAGAGAGCGGTATGGATGATCGAGCCGAGTCGACCGCTGGGACCGGCAGGGGCGGCGGAGGCAAACGCCTCGGCGTACGCTTCCTGAAGCCGGGCTTCCTTCTTCGCCTCCGGCAGCTCCCGGCTGCAGATCTCGGAGACCTTCTGGTAGAAATCTTCCGGAGCCTGTTTCCCGGCAATGGAGAAGCTCACCCGCGTGATGAGCTTGACCATGACCTTCTCGATGTTACCGACATCCTCTTCGGCGATATCGCCGAGCAGTTGCCCTCCGATGTTCTGGTTGAAGTAGCCGGCAAGCAACTCCAGCATCGGCCCGGCCGTCCATCCCAGCGGATCACTGTCGGACTGCGGCTGTTCCGTCTGTGGCTGAAGACGGCGTATGGCCTGGTGTGCAGCCACGGTTGCCCCGGCGACTTCCCGAGCCCATTCCTTCCGCGCCGGCGTGGTCTGCGGGTCGGCCAGTCGACGGAATTGCTCGACGGCCTGCCGGGCATCGGCGATAGCGTCGGCGGAGACCTCGGCGTGGGTGGGGCTGACGGCAAGGACGGCCCGGTCGCGGACCTTGCCCTCCTTCAGGGCGTCGATTTCGCGAACGGTCTGCACGGTGGACCAGATGACGCTGGACTCATTGCGGATGACCCATCGCGGCGGGAGCGGGTAATCGCTCACCCACAGCTGTTGCGGCTCGGCCTGGTCCCACGGGTTTTCGCTGAGGTACCATCGCCGGGACATCTCCCCTTCGGAGAGCTTCTGGCTCGGGATGCAGCCGGACAGGCCCAGGGCGACCGCGGAGATGAGCAGGGCGGCGAGGATGCGCTTGTGCGGGATCATTGGTCGGTCTCCTTGCTGCGGCGCGAAGGAGCGGCGGCCGGTTGCGTCGGCACGTCCGGCTGGGTCGCGGCGCGGGTGGTCGCCTCCCGACGCAGCCAACGGATCACCCGCTGCTTGGGATAGCGTGTACCGTCGAAGATCCCTTTTTCCACTTCATCCCAGCCCCGGACCACCTGCACCGTCTCCGGGAGTTGCTGGATGCTGTCGGCAAGGGCTCGCAGGGCCGGAACTGCGATGGCCCGGGCAGGGCGGACGATCAGGTACGCCTGCAGATCGTTGTCGATGTACGCCTGGGCGTCGGAAACCATGTCCCCGATGCCGATTTTCATGTTCCCGAACTGATCGGCCAACTCGCCCAGCCGCTTGGTCTTGAATTCCCTGCTCCCTGCCGGCATGCCCGCGGTCTCCGAGAGCAGCAGCGGCGCTTCGGGGTATCCGTGTTCGCGGAGGAAGGCTTTGCTCTTGGGGCTTAAGTAGTCCGGGCGGTGCGTCAGATAGACGATGCTGTATTCTCCTGCCAGGCGGTCCATCACCCGGGGCGAGTCCTGCAGGGGGCGCGGATCGCCGATCAGAACCGTGATGAACCCGGCCTCCACGAGCGTCTTGTCGATGTCGACCACCACCAGCGGCGTCTCGGCAGGGACCGCGCGGACGAGAATCTGCACCGGGTCCGGCGGGGCGGTGCGGAACCCGTTGGGCGACAGCTCCGCCGTCAGCACGTGATCGCCTTCGGATTCAGGCGTGAAGTGGATGATCGAGCGACCCTCCTCGTTGGTGCGGGCGACCTTGAGCAACTGCCCGTCCAAATAGTACCGCACCACAAACCCGGGCTGGTCGTCCAGAAGGTCCCCTTGCTGCAGGCGGGTCTGTACCTCCACGGTCCGGCCCGGTACGGTCAGGCGATCGAACCCCGAGAAAAGGTATCCGCGCCTGCTGCCCAGCATGGTCTCCTGCACACCGCAGCCGGAAAGCAGGCCCGCGCCCAGCAACATCATCATGACTGTCCGCCTCATGTTCCCTGGCCTCCGCTTGTTTCCAGAGGAAGCGTAGACTCGAAGCGTTGTGAAGTCAACGCGGTTCAATGACTTGCTCCGCCCGGGCGGGACGAATACGATTCACCGGGATTAGGAAGGAGACCCCGGATGAGTCCGGACACGAAAGATCGTTGTCAACGCGAGCGAGTCAGGCCGACGCTGCTTCCGGCCGTGTGCCTTATGTGGTTGGCCGCCGGGTGTGGGCAGACGAAAGTGGAAGTCCGTCACGAACTGCCGTCGGATTTGCCGATGGTGGCCGTGCCGGTGTCGGTCGGCTCGTTCGAAGTGAAAAACGGCGACGGCGAATACGGCGAGTTCCTGGCCAATTCGCTCGCGGCACAGCTGGATTCCGCCGGTCTGCTGGGCAAGGCCGAAGCGCCCAGCGAGATGGGCGGCACGGCCGAGATCCGCACCGACCGGCAGCAGGGCACCCGGACCGTCCGCAAACTGAAGCCCGAAACGGGGGAAATGGTCACCGAGCAACTGACCACGCTACGACGGACCGCGCATCTGCGGGTGAATTTCGTGATCACCGACGCCGACGGGAAGAAGCTCGCCACGATCGAAACGAACAAAAGCTACGACTCCGTGGAGGACCCCCGAGCCCGCGGTGAGCTGGGGCTCGACCGGCCGGGGGATCCGGACCTGGTCCCGTCGCGAGATACGATCCTGCGGGAACTGGTGGTGCTCAGCGTGCAGACTGCCGTGGAGATGCTCGATCCGCCGGTGATCCAGAAAACGCTGACGTTGCGGGGTTCGTGGAACGCCCACGCGCGGAAGGCAGCGGATGCCGCCGAGGCCAATGACCTGGTCCTGGCGCGGAAGCATCTGCAGCAGGCGACGGAGGAAGAGCCGAACCAGCCGGACCTTTGGTACGACCTCGGCGTCATCTGCGAAGCCACCGGCGTGCTCCCGGAGGCTCTCGATGCGTACCGGCGGGCGACCGAACTGGCACCCAAAGATGAACAGATCGCCCAAGCCGCCCAACGCGTCCAGCGGGTGATCGAACGAAAAAGGAACGAACCAATCAACCAATCAACCAATCAACCAATTAGCCAATTAACCAATTAACCAATTAACAATTAACCAATCAACCAATTAACCAATTAACCAGTTAACCAAATTAACCAATTAACCAATTAACCAATTAACCAATCAACCATCTCACCCAATCACTTCCCCATAGATCTTACGGAGCTTGGCCGCGCTGTCCGGCCAGGAGAGTTTGCCCAGTTCGATGGCCCCGTGCTGGCGGAGGGTTCGCTGCAGTGGCGGGTGACGCAGGACGGCGAGGATCTTGTTGGCCATCTCGTCGATGTCCCAGAAGTCGACCTTCAGGGCGTGTGTGAGCACTTCCGAGACGCCGGACTGCTTGCTGATCAGCACCGGCACGTTGTGGCTCAGCGCTTCCAGCGGGGCGATCCCGAACGGTTCGGAGACGCTGGGCATGACGTACAGGTCGGCCATCTGGAACACCCGGTCGACATCGCGTCCGCGGAGGAAGCCCGTAAACGTCACGTGCTTGCCGAGCTTCAGGTCGGCCACCTCGCGGATGCACTGGGCAATCATGTCGCCGCTTCCTGCCACCACGAAGCGGACCTTGTCCAGCTTGTCGGCGACCTTGCGGGCGGCGCGGAGGAAGTATTCCGGGCCTTTCTGCATGGTCACGCGTCCGAGGAAGAGCACGAGCTTCTCGTCCTGGCGGATCGGGCTGAGGAACTGCTGATCTCCATCGGTGGGGATATCGACGGCGTTGTAGACGACCTCGACCTTGTGAGCGGGCACGCCGTACCTGCCGATCACCAGGTTGGCGGTCAGGTGGCTGACGCAGACGACCTTGTCGGCTGCATGCATCCCGGCCCGCTCGATGTTATAGATCTGCTGGTTGACGTCGGAGCCGCTGCGGTCGAATTCGGTGCTGTGGACGTGCACGACCAGCGGCTTGCCGGTCTGAGCCGAGACGGCGACGCCCGCGGGGTAGGTCATCCAGTCATGGGCGTGGACGACGTCGAATTTCTCGTGCGAAGCGACCTCGCCGGCGAGCATCGCGTAGCGGTTGACCTGCGTCATCAGGTCCCCGCCGTAGTTGGCACCGGCTCCGCGAACGAACGAACCGGAAGGAAGCGGCTGGGGTTCTTCCATGTCCCAGTTCTCGACCTCGCTGGGCTCTTTATTGCTTTCCTTGAGGTAGCGCTGATATTGCTGTTCGGCGATGAGCTTCTTGACGGTCTTCTCGAATTCCTCGGGCGACGCATACGGCTGGAGCACAGCCGGGACGCGGCGCAGCTCGACGTGCTCGCTGAAGCGCGTGGTCACCACGTCTTCGTATCCGCCCTCGGGGGTGCGGGCCTGACCGGTGAGCCGGCGCAGGTCGGCAGGGGAACGGAACTGCACGTGGCTGGTGGCGCTTACCGGCACCGGAGTCGGCAGGACGAAACACACGTCCACGCCCATCGCATCCAGGGCCTTGGTCATTCCATAGCAGGCTGTCCCGAGTCCGCCACTGATGTGCGGGGGGAACTCCCAGCCGAGCATGAAGACTTTCATGGTGAATCCTTACTCGCTCTGAAACAAGGGTTTACATCTATTAGTGAACTTCCCCCGCAGGCACCTGCCCGACCGGGGCGGCCGGGTCAGACACTACCCTCCACATCTTCTCATCCCTGTGGGGAAGTCAACCAGGCCAAACGCCCAATCCGGGACTTCAGGTTACTGTACGCTCGGAGCGTACGGAAAGCAAAGGCTTGGCGGGGAGCTTATCTTACAATTAGCGTAGGTGATGCCGCAGGCCGACTTGCGAACGCCGACCTGTTGCACTCGGGGGCAGAAACCGTCCGGTGCTCGGGGTCAGTCGTTCAGTTGCAGCGTGCCGATGATGTCGTTGACGCTTGAATGGCCGTGTCGGCGGAGGTATTCGGCGATCCCGTCGCGGATGTCCAGCAGGCAGGCGGGGTCGACGAACAGGGCGGTGCCCACGGCCAGCCCGGTCGCACCGGCGATGAGGAATTCCAGGGCGTCGCGGGCATACTGGATGCCGCCCATCCCGATCAGCGGGATCCCGGCCGGCTTTGCCACCTGCGTGTAGACCTGGTGGACCATCCGCACCGCGACCGGTCGGATGGCCGGCCCGGAGAGCCCGCCGGTGTTGTTGGCCAGGATCGGCCGACGCGTTTCGACGTCGATGGCCATGGCGGTGAAGGTGTTGATGAGGCTCAACGCGTCGGCGCCCGCTTCGACCGCAGCGGCGGCCATCTCGGCGATGTCCGTGACGTTGGGGCTGAGCTTGACGATGAGGATGTTCTTGTCGCAGGCGTCGCGCAGGGCGGCGGTGATCTTCGCTGCCTGCTCGGGGTGGGTGCCGAACTGGATCCCGCCTTCCTTGACGTTCGGGCAGGAGATGTTCAGCTCCACACCGCGGACGATCTCGACGTTTTCCAGCGCCTCGGCGACCTTCACGTAATCGTCGATGGTCGTGCCGGCCACGTTCACGAACACCGGCAGGCCCAATTCCTGTAGCTGGGGGACCTTCTCTTCCAGGAAGACGTCCAGGCCGACATTGGCCAGGCCGATGGCGTTGAGCATGCCCGCGCGGGTCTCCACGACGCGCTGGTACTCGTTGCCGATCCGCGGAGCGGCGCTGATGGATTTGGTCACGAAGGCGCCGAGCTGTCGCAGGTCGACGAACTCCTGGTATTCCATCGCGTACCCGCACGTGCCGCTGGCGGTCATGAGCGGGTTGTCGAGCTTCACTCCGGCGATATCGACCGACAGATCGGTAGTTGTGGACGGCATGGAGACTCCAGGTTGTGTCAGCAGGTTCTCAGGCTTCAGTCGTAAGGCTTCAAGGTTGGCGATTCGGACCCGACAGTCGCTCCCTCCGGTTGGTGGGTCTCCCGACCCGACCAACGGTAGTTGGTTCCCGCAATAGTCTTCAGAGTTTGTGGTTGCGCCGCGTTCCCGTTTGTGTCCGGCCGGTCATTCCTGTTGCATCAGCGCGACGATCAACAGGACGATACCGGCGACGACCATCCCCGCACCCAGGACCAGGAACATGATCCGCATCCACGTCGGGCGCTGAATGGAGCGTCGGGTGTTGATAAACAGATTCCAGATGCCCAGCAGGATCAGGGCAGCGGGCATCAGGTACATTGAATTCATCGGGTCCTCCGGAATCACTCAGCCAGTGCGTTGACGGCAGCGGCGACTTCCCGCTCGTCGGTGTCGTCGAAAATCTCGACCTCGCCCAGCTTCGTCGGGAGGATCATCCGCACCTTCCCGCCGCGGTTCTTCTTGTCGTGCTGCATGATAGTCCAGATTCGCCGCGTGTCCAGAAAGCTTTTGCGCACCGGCAGGCCCAGCTTGCGGAGCAGGGCTTCCACGCGGTCGGCGTCGGTCCGGTCGATGAGCCCGCGACGGACGGCGATCTCGTTGTTGGCGATCATCCCGAGCGACACGGCTTGCCCGTGGAGGATCTCGCCGAGCTGTCCGTAGGCCTCGATCGCGTGGCCGATCGTGTGTCCGAAGTTCAGGTGGGCCCGCACGCCGGACTCGGTCTCGTCGCGGGCGACCACGTCGGCCTTGATCTGCACGTTGCGGGCCAGCAGTTCCACCAGCGTGTCGGTTTCGCAGGCGATGATCTCGTCGCAGTGGGCCTCGATGTAGTCCAGCAGGCTCGCGTCGCGGATCACGCCGTGCTTGACGCACTCAGCCAGCCCGTTGCGGATCTGCTCCAGCGGGAGCGAGCGGAGCGTGTCGGTATCGATCAGCACGCCGACGGGCTGATGAAACGCGCCGATGAGGTTCTTGCCCGCCGGGTGGTCCACGCCGGTCTTCCCGCCGACCGACGCGTCCACGTCGGCAAGGATGGTGGTCGGACACTGCAGGAATCGCATCCCGCGGAGGGCGGTCGCGGCGACGAATCCGCCCAGGTCCCCGGTGACGCCCCCGCCCAGCGGGACGATCAGCGTCTGCCGGTCCACCGGCGGGTCGGCTGCGAAGAGGGCGTCGAACACCCTGCCCACGGTTTCCAGCGTCTTGTGCTGCTCGCCGGCGGGGATGTGGATCAGCGAGGTGGGGATGTTCTGCTTCTCCAGCGAGGCGCGGGCTTGGTCGGCATACAGCGGAGCGACGTTGGAATCCGAGACGATTACCGCACCGGACACGCCCCGGACCTTCGCCGCCTCGGAGCCGAGCTGCTCCAGCAGCCCCGAACCGATCTGCACGTCGTAGCTTCTCTCGCCGAGGTCAATACGAACTGTCTTCGTCATGTGCGGACTTCTTCCTTCTGAATTCCTCGGCGGCCTGACGCAGCGATTCATCGACGTTCCCGTCCAGCTTGCTCTCCAGTTCTTCCAGCTCTTCCGGGGTGAGCCCCGCCTCGCGTGCCTTGATGCGCCGGACCTCCGCCCGGGCCTCTTCCAGCCGCTGCTTCCAGGCGAATTCCTCCTGGGCGCGGCTCTGGCGACTGCCCTTGCTGATCCGGCGGAAGAGGAACAGCATCGCTCCGATCCCGAAAAGCACCAGCACGACGATCCAGGTTTTGCTCATTCCCTCCCGGCCCGGGTCGGCCGCTCCGATCGGCTCCAGCTGGTTTGCCACCACGATCGGGAAGAACACGTAGTCTTCGGCGCGGGTTCCCGAACCGGATACCTTGTAGAAGATGGCGGCGACGTTGACGATCTCCGGGCTCTGTTTCTTACCGTAGAGGTATTCGTTGGCGGCTTCGTCGTACTCGGCCGGGCCCAGCACGTCGCGCGGGTCGTCCGGGCTGAACAGCAGGATCGGCATGTCCTTCATCTTCTCGATGTCGGGGTTGCCGTCGGCATCTTCGGCGTAGACCAGCGCGTCGACGCGGTACAGGGGCTTTTCCGGAGCGTTCAGGTTCCAGGGGTACCCGTCCCGGCCGGGCTTGAGCACATGGACCACGTACGGAACCACCTTCAGTCGGACCATCTGCCCGCGGTAGCGGTTGGGGAACCGCAGCATGTTGATGTAGCTGGGGCTGTCGAGCTGCTTGAGCTGCTCGGCGGTCAGCGGGTCCATCTCGTTGGTCTTGCGGAGAAGCATCTTGATCGCTTCGTGCTCGCCGGGCGGATGCCCGTCGCGGATGCTCAGCAGCTTCTGGCGGTCGCTTTCGGACATCTCCACGGCAGCGTCGGACAGTTCCGTCTCGTCCAGCGGGTCAAACGGCGGCTGGGTCGGCGAACGGAAGATGATCTTTGCCTCGGAGGTCGTCGGTTGGGTCCGCGCGGGGGCGGTTGCCGGCTGGGTGCTCTGGCCGAAGGCCCGGCCTGCACCGCCAAGGCCGACGGCGACAAGCACCGCCGACAGAGCCAAATTGTACATGAGTTTAGCGTCCATGGGATCGATTTTACCCAAGCCCGAGCTTCGGGTAAAGGTCCCTCCTGCGAGCCGGTTGCCTCAGAGCAGGAGAAAGCAGAGGGTAGAGCCCGGCGGCCCCGCGGTTCGTTGGTCACATCACCCGCGCGACTGCCGTCGCAGGCTCACCGCCCCCAGGGGATGTTCTCCTGTCCCGGTTGGCGGGTCTCCCGACCCGCCAACGGAACCGACATTTCCGCAATGGCCGTCGCGGAACGTGGTGGGTCGGGAGACCCACCACGCGAAAGATGATTGCCCTTGTTCCCCGCTGGCGGGACGGCGTAGCCCCGTCCAACCAAATGCGCATAAAAAGCGGCGTCCCGGGAGGATGCAGGACGCCGCTGACGGCCTCAACAGGCAAGGGAGGCATCAACGCTCGGGCCCAACGCCCGAGCCGGAATCAATTCGGTGACCACGCCGGCAGGAGGAACGTGTCGGTCTTGGATGCGGGCACTTCATTGCCCTGGTAGCTGTACACGCCGCGAACGAGGAAAATGTTGTCATTGTCCACGCCGACGAACGGCTGTTCCGCCCAGCGGACGCTCCCGTCCAGATAGAGGACGTTCTGCCCGCGGTGGTCGTGATTGCTGCTGCTGTTGGCCCGGACGCGGCTTTGCAGGAACCGGCCGCTCTCGAAAACCGGCGTCCGGTCGGCGAGGATGGCCATCTGATCTGCCGCGGCGACCAGCTCCGGATCTTCCCGGTTCAGCGGTGCCTCGTGCATGCTGTGATGGTAGGAGTAGCTGATGGTATCGCCGGCGGGGAAGTCGGCCATGCCCGCGGTGGCGACGAAGCTCCGGTTGCCGGTCGCGGGGCACTGGAAGATATCCGGCGAGGCGTACTGGTGCGAGACGTCGACGAGTTTGTACAGCGCCTCGGAGTTGCTGACGACGTGGTCGTCTGCCTTGGTCAGCCAGTTGCCCGGCCCGTACCCGGCCTGCGGGAGGTACCCGCCGTGTTCGGAGGCGTAGGCAAGCAGCGCGTTTCCGATGCGTCCGGCGTTGGAGGCGCACTGTTGGCGGTCGGCAACGTAGCCTGCCTTGAACATCGAGGGCACGAACAGGGAGGCAAGGAGGATGATCACCGCAGCGGCTGCGATGACCTCCTTGAGGGAGAAGGTGGACCTGCCCGCGCCGTGCCGGGCTTCCTGCCGGGCCAGCAGCTGTTCCAGATGCTTTTCCTGTCCGGCTCTCGAGACGGTTCGTGTCATAAGGTCTTCGGGCGGATGCTCTTCGGGCAGAAGCTCCAGGGCACTGAAGGTGTGCTGGAGGTCCTGTTTCTGCTTCCGGAGTCGCGGGTCGCCCTGCAGGCGGGCCTGGAGGTCTTCGACGGATTCGGCACCCGAGCACTCCTGGAGGAGGCTGTTCAACAGATCCGGTTTGTCACTCTTGGGAGGCTTCATGACGTTTCCGTTCCGCGTATGCTTTCCATTTTCTGGCAAAGGTATTCACTGCCGTATGCAGCCGGCTCTTGACCGTTCCCAGTGGAACGCCGAGCATGTCCGCGATGTCCTTGTACGGGAACTCGTGGAAGTAGCTCAGCAGCAGGACAACCCGCAGGTTCTCCGGCATGTCCTGAACCATACGTTGTACGGCCTGTCGGGTTTCGAGGTTCAGAATTTCCTGATCGGGCGCGGGAATGTCTGCGGGCATCAGGTCGACGTAGCTGGTGCGTCCGTCCTCGCTGCCGGGCATGGGCGCATCCAGCGGGGCCGCCCGTTTTCGCGACCGGCTGCGGAGGGCGTCGCGGGCCTTGTTGGCGGCGATTGTGAAAAGCCACGGTTTGAAACGCCTGGAGGTATCGAAGGAAGCCCCCGACAGATGCAGTTGGAGGAAGGTTTCCTGAAAGACGTCGTCGGCCAGGGACCGATCCCCGGTGAACCGCGCCAGGAAGTTGAACAGTTCCCTCTCATACCGCCTGACGAGATCGGTGAAAGCGGAGGTGTCTCCCTCGAGATAACGCTGAAGAAGCATCCCGTCGGTGATCTGCTTGTTGTCTGATGGGGCTGAGGGCACGCTGGGGCAACTTCCTCGTGTGCAGGTCTTTGCAAATCTGTCGGTCTCAACGCCTATCATAGGGAAGTTTCCTCACCGCCCACAATCAATTCTTGTGCCGGTTTCGGCATTGGGCAGAATGATTATTTCGTTCGAGACCGGCCTCAGGTTCGCTACAATCGGTTTTTCCCGCCCGACGGCGGTTGTTTGAGCCGGTTTTTCTGTCGGAGATCCACACGGGCATGATCGCCATCGCACTGCAATCCGGAAGCAAGGGCAACTGTTACTACATAGAGGCTGCCGGAAAACGGCTGATCTTCGATGCGGGAATCAGCCTCAAGCGGGTTCGCCAGCGCCTTGGCGCGGTTCGCAAGACGATCACCGGGGTCGACGCGATCTTCATCAGCCACGACCATTCCGACCATTGTCGCAACGCCGGTGTGCTGCATCGCGGCCTGAAGGCGCAGGTCCACGCTTCGGAGGGCACGGTTCGCTCGCTCTCGCGGAAGACGTCCCTGGGGAAGATCGCCGGATATGAGACCTTCCGGGCCGGGGCGTCGGTCGACGTCGGCGACGTGCACATCGAGACCCTTCCGACCACCCACGACGGTAACGACGGGGTTGCGTTCATCATCGAAGCCGAAGGCAAGCGGCTGGGCATTCTTACCGATCTCGGCTGTGTATTTGAGGGCCTCGGCGACTGCCTTGCCGATCTGGACGCGGTGTTCCTCGAGAGCAACTACGACCCGCACATGCTGGCGAACGGTCCGTACCCGTGGTATCTGCAGCAGCGGATCAGCGGAAGCGGCGGGCATCTGTCGAATATCGAAGCGGCTGAGCTGCTGCTGGCCGTGGACCCGAGGCGGTTTGAGTGGGTCGTGCTGAGTCACCTTTCCGAAGAGAACAACACCCCCGACACCGCCCTGCGGACCCACGTGGAAACCCACGGCTTTGGAGACCGCCTGCTGACGGCAGGGCGGCTGGCCGCGGTGGGCCCGCTGACGCTGTAGACGCCGGCCCCGGCGGGGAGTCGGGTGAATGCGGCGCAGGTTTAGGTGCTTGAAGAACGTTGCGCTTGGGTCTAAGCTACTCAGGCGCTCCCGCGATGCGCGGGCAAACATATCAGCTATTTCCAGCAGTACGAGACAGGATTCAGATATGAGACGCGGACTTCTGGCGGACATTGACGAGATTCGGGCCCTGGACAACCGACTGGGTCGGCGCCCGTTCAACCAGATCTACGGGCAGCTGACCAAGCGGTGTTCGCTGATCCTGGAATCTGCTCCGATCAGCGAGGCGTTGTGGCAGCGGCAGTGGAAACGGGGCGTCTGGAGTGCCGCCCTGCAGGCAGCCCGGACCAGCCAGGGACGCATGCTCGATCTGCTGCTGGCCCATCACATCGATCCGAACCCCGCCTACCGCGACCGGGCGATGGAGGAACTGCGGAACCTGACCCGCTGGAGCAGTTGGGTCGATCCGTGTCACACCGATGCGACGTTCGACCTCTGCACAGCAGAGATTGCCGTCAGCGTCATCCTGGCGCTGGACTGGCTGTGGGATGACCTCCGCGAGGAAGATCGCAAGACCATCAAGAGCATCGTGCACCGCAAGGCGGTCGGGCCGTACCTGCAGGCGGTGGGCGTCGGCGCCTGGTGGCTGAGCTGCTATCATCACTGGAACGCGGTGATCAACAGCTCGATGGCCCTGGTGGGCCTGGCGCTGAGTGACGAGAGCGAGGACGCGGCCCACGCTCATCGCAGCGGGAAAGCCGCCCTGGACCACTTCTTCGACGCGTTGGGCAAAGAAGGCGGCTGGGACGAGGGCACCGGCTACTGGGGCTACGCGATGCGGTATCTCCTGCTCTACGGAGAGGTCGCGGCGCGTCTGGAGGACGACCACAGTATTTTCCACCGTCGGGGCATGGACTCGACGGGCAGCTTCCCGGTCTACTTCACCCCCAACGGCCAGCCGGCGGGCTTCGGCGACCAGCCGAGCGTGCCGCTCTACGGGGAACTGTACCTGCTGGTCAAGCACCTGGCGGGCAAGGAAGTGCTCTGGTGGCTGGACCAGTACGCCTTCCATCGGGACGTCAGCACGACCGGATGGGCCAGCACCGGTCTGGCGCTGCTGTTCCGCCCGGAGACGCTCAAGACGCCCGGGGACCCGCAACTCGAGCCGGTCAAGGTGTTCAAGCAGATCGGCTGGGCGGCGATGGCCGACCACTGGCCTCGACCGGATCTGTACGTCTCTGCCAAGACCGGCGACCTTGCCGCCAATCACTCCCAGCGGGACATGAACTCCGTCCAGATCCAGGTCGACGGGGAGATCCTGCTCAGCGACCCGGGCAGCCCGGTGCTGGGCAACAGCTACGTCGGCAACGGCCAGGGCGAATACTATGAAGCCCAGGCGCGGTCCCACAACACCATCGTCGTCGGCCGGCGGGACCACCAGATCGACGCGCGGGGTGAACTCGAGGAATTCCGCACCGAAAAGCACCTGCGCTGGCTGACCTGCCTTGCCGGGAACGCCTGCGGCGACAGCGTACATTTCTACCGCCACGTGCTCATGCTGCTGGACCCGCGCTCCGAGCAGGGGCAGGCTGTGATCGTGCTGGACGAAGTGACCAACGCCGCCGCCGAGAAGCTGGACCTGTACTGGCACTCGCTCAAGAAGATGGACTTCGACCCCAAACGCTGCATCGGGACGGTGACCGGCACGAGGGCATCGCTGCATTTCGGCGTGGCGTGTTCTTCCGGGCAGGCGGTGACCGAACTCGATGCCCATTCGCTCGGGCCCAAGGGCACCGATTACGCGCTGAAAACCCATTGCCCGAAGGCGGCAGGGCGGGTGCTGCTGGTGACGCTCTTCAGCCGGGAGGAGATCTCCGGTGCACCGAGTCTCCGCGAGGAATCGGACGGAACGGTTTTCATCGAAGCCAACGGAGCCACAGCCGCCTTCGAACCCAACCGTCACGGGCTGAAACTGACCGGTGTGACCCGGGCCCTGCCGGCGCGGTAGGCACGGAGCGTGACCGGGACGGCCCGGTCGGGGCTCTCGGCCGGACGGGGAGGATCTTCCGGGGTTTGACAGGCTCTTAGTCGAACTTGCACATCGACTTCAATCTGGTATATTCTAATGCAGCACGTAGAAGAGGGGGCGACGACCGACAGAATGTAGCGAGTCCGCCGAAGGCGGAGAAAGGGCTTACCGGAGCCATGATCGCTGCCGGACATAGCGCGTTGAACAGCCATGTGCTGGTACTCAACAAGCACTATGCCGCACTCCGCGTCATCAGTGCCCGACGGGCGCTGACTCTCCTGTTCAAGGACCTTGCCGAGATCATCCACATCGAGGATGAGCAGTACGCCAACTACGATTTCGAGACCTGGCGGGAGATCAGCGAGTACAAAGCCGAGTTCGAACGCGACGATCACGAGTGGATCAAGTGCGTGTGCTTCGAGCTGGCGGTTCCGCGGATCATCCGCCTGCTGACGTTCGACCGCATCCCGCGGATTCCCGTGAAGTTCAACCGGCGGAACATCTTCGCCCGCGACCGCAACCGCTGCCAATATTGCGGCAAGCGGTTCCCCACGTCCGAACTGACGCTGGATCACGTCGTACCGCGCAGCCAGGGCGGGAAGATGAGCTGGGCCAACATCGTCTGCTGCTGTGTGGCGTGCAATGTCAAGAAGGGCGGCAGAACCCCCCGGCAGGCCCACATGAAACTCATCACCGAGCCGGTCAAGCCGAAGAAGTCCCCGCAGGTCACCATCCGTCTGTCCAGCCGGAAGTACGCCTCCTGGAAACAGTTCCTCAACACCGCCTACTGGAACGTGGAACTGAGGGATTGAGGTTTGGCGTGGTGGGTCTCCCGACCCACCACGTTGCACGACGGCCATTGCGGACACGTCGGTTCTGTTGGCGGGTCATGTTTCGCGTGGTGGGTCTCCCGACCCACCACGTTGCACG
>JBKHHU010000267.1:0-3879 GCA_046539045.1 Phycisphaerae bacterium | reverse complement strand
GAAAGGAACAGTATGAGTGAACCGATTCTCGATCGCGGGAAGTTGTGTCAGATCGGCCTGATCGTGCGGGACATCGAGCGGGTTTCGAAGGCGTACGCCGACCTGCTGGGCGTGGAGGTGCCCGAACCGATCGTGACCGATCCGGTGGAGAAAGCCCGGACCGAATACCACGGCTCGCGCACCGACGCCCGGGCGAAACTGGCGTTCTTCGACATGGGCCGGATCGCCATTGAGCTGATCGAGCCGATGGGCGGCGACAGCACCTGGCAGGAGTTCCTGGACAACCACGGCGAGGGCGTGCATCACATCGCGTTCACCGTGGAAGGCATGGGGCAGGTCGTGATGGACCTGAAAGCCAAGGGCATGCCGCTGGTGCAGAAGGGCGAGTACGAGGGCGGCCGGTATGCGTACATCGACTCGCACCCCAAGCTGGCGGTTATGCTGGAATTGCTGGAGAATGACTGAGTCTCGCGCGGACGCGAGGGTGCTGACCGTTATCTGAAGCGGTACCCGCAGGCTGCTCCGATGTTCAACAGGGACCGGAGCGGTTGTCAGCTACAGCGGTAGTGAACATTACCGATTCGGCGGGACAGAATACTCTTGTCCGGGAAGCAGGAGCAGTAATGCAGAAGCGGAAACTGGGCGATACGGGAGAAACCGTCACAGCGGTCGGGTATGGAGCGTGGGCGATTGGCGGGCTCGGGTACGGGCCGCAAGATGACCGGGCGGCGATGGAGGCGATCCGCTGCTATCTGGATGGCGGCGGCAGGTTCATCGACACCGCTCGCGGGTACGGCGTCAGCGAGATTCTCGTCGGTAAGGCGTTGCAGGAGTTCGACGCTGCCGACGAGGTGTATGTTGCCTCCAAGAGCGGGGCGAAGCTGGGCGCCATCGTGCGGACCGATCTGGAGAATTCCCGCTTCTGTCTCCAGCGGGACACGATCGACCTCTATTACGTTCACGTGCCTCCGAAGGACCCGGACGATCTGAAGCATCTGCTCGACGCCTACCAGCAGTTGAAGGAAGCCGGCAAGATCAGGCACATCGGCGTGTCGTGCCTGAACCCGGACGACCCGTCCAACATCGAACATACCTATGGCGTGATCGAAGATGAGCGGGTGGATGTGATTCAGGTGGTATACAGTATCGCCCGGCCGATGCTGTCGGACCTGATCACAAAGGCGCGGGAGCGGGGGATCGGCGTCGTAGCGCGGATGAATCTGGAGGGCGGTTTCCTGACCGGCAAGTACCGCCCGGGGCACGTGTTTGAGGATACCGAGAACGACTGGCGGGCCCAGATCCCGCGCGACCGGCTTGACGCGATGATCCGCAGCGCCATGGAGATGAGTCAGCGGTGTGTCAACCCGCCGTATGAGAATCTTGCGCAGGTGGCGCTGTCTTTCGCGCTGTCCCATCCGGGGGTGTCCGCTATTATTCCCGGCGGGAGATCAACAGAACAGGTGCGGGCGAATCTGGCGGTGGATGCCTTGCCGCCATTGTCGGAGAGCCTTCAGGAACAGCTCATCCAGGCCGCCGAGCCGCTGCGCATAGCCCGCGTCAACAGGTAGCATTTCCGCCCGGTGTTGTTTTCGACCGGCCGGGCGGTGACAATTCACAGCAGAAACATCACTTCGTGCAGTCCGTAGAGAGAATGGAGATTCCCATGCATTACGGCGAGTGGGTCCGGCAGTTGTTGATCATTTCGGTGGCGGTTGTCGGTATTGTTGGTTCCAGCGCGTTTGCAGCCAACGTTCATGTGTCGCCGAAGGGCGATGACGTGAATCCGGGCACCCGGCAGGAGCCGCTGCGGACCCTATCCCGGGCAGCCGAGATGCTCAAGCCGGGCGATGTCTGCATCATCGCCGGCGGGGTCTATCGGGAAACCGTCACGCCGGCCGCTTCGGGCGACCGCGGCGATTCGATCATCTTCCGCGCGGCGGCAGGGCAGAAAGTCGTCATCAGCGGGATCGAGCCACTGGACGGCTGGGAGAAGAAAGGCGAGGTGTTCGAGGCGAAATCCGCTGGCCGGTTCGACCAGTTGTTCGTCGACGGCGAGATGATGACCCTCGCGCGATTCCCCAACAGAGGGAAGGATCGGTTCAAGCCGGAAAAACTTGAGGTCACCGTCGACGGCAAAACCGCCGAGATCGAGAAACGGCAAGGTTCACAAACCGACTGGACCGGCGCCACACTCTGGGCGATGGGCGGGCGCGGATGGGTCGCGGGCACAGCCGAGGTGGCAGGGTCCGATAACGGGCGGTTGACGCTCAAGTCGAAGATCCCGTTCTTCTCCAAAGGCACCGGGACGGGCTACCTGGAGGGGCATCCGGCTGCCCTCGACGCTCCCGGGGAGTGGGTCCATACCGACCGAACCGTCCGACTGATCCCCCCGAAGGGAGTCGATCCTCGGAAAGTGCAGGTCCAGACCACCCGCCGTCGCTGGGGGTTCGATCTGTCCGGCAGAAAGCACATCCGTATCGAAGGCATCCGGTTCTTCGCCACCAGCGTGAATACCGACAAGGCCGACGGGTGCGTGATTGACCGATGCCGGTTCGAGTGGCCGTCCTGGCGGCGTGACATTCGCGGCGGGTTCAACCGCGACAAGGGCATCAGCATCGAGTCCGGCGGGCTTGGCGTTGTTCTCGGCGGGGAAAAGAACGTGCTGAGCAGCAGCATCCTGTCCCGCGGGGTCGGTGACGGGGTGAGCGTGTACGGCAGGAACAACCGCGTGGAGAACTGCATCATCCATGACTTCAACACCTCGGCCAGCGATTGCGCGCCGGTGGACCTGACCGGCGAGGGGCACACCGTCACCAAATGCACGATCTACAACGCCGGGAGGAGCGGCGTCCTGCACCGCAAGCTCAAGAAGGGCACCATCACCTACAATCACATCTACAACATCGGCCTGATGACCAATGACCTCGGCGGGACCTATTGCTTTACCACCGACGGAGCGGGGACGGAGATCGCCTACAACCGCATCCACGACGTCCACTGCAAAACGGGCGTGGGCATCTACATCGACAACTTCAGCAAAAACTTCCTGATCCATCACAACGTGATCTACGACACGAAGGACTCGGGCATCCGCCTGAACACACCGGCCAACAGCCTGACGGTCGCGTTCAATACGCTGGCCCGCACGGGCAACGCGATGAACTACTGGGGCGACAAGGGCAACAAAGACATGGCCGGCGTGGTGGTCGTCAACAACATCCTGCCCGGTATGGTCCGCCTCGGCGACGGCGTGAAGAAGCACCACAATTACACCGACGATTCCCCAGGCTTTGCCGATGCGGACGAGAACGACTTCACGCTGGAGAAGGGCTCGCCCTGCATCGACGCGGGGGTGAAGATCGACGGCGTCCGGGCCCGCGTGGTCGGGGACGCTCCGGACATCGGTTGCTATGAGAAGGGCGTCGAGCCGTGGGAGGCGGGCAGTTCGCTGAAGCGGTAACCGCTGATGCCTCGTATGTGCTTAGCTGGCGGTCGGCTGGGGCCGTTCACCCCGGCAGAGGGCAGTTGTTGCTGTTCAGCCTGAAAGGCTGGGATATCTACAGCGAAGGGTCAGTCGCAGCCGTTTCGCAATTGACCCTGATAAGCAGAAGCGAATCACGCACAAAATGTGCTTCTCCAGCCCTTCGTATCTGTAGTGGGGATGCAAGGGTGGCAGGGACCTGCTGCCCCGGTTGGCGGGTCTCCCGACCCGCCAACGGAACAAGCGCCCGCAATGGACACGATCCAACGTGGTGGGTCAGAGACCCACCACGCGGGAACTAGTTATCGCAGCCTTTCAGGCGGCAAAAGGGCAAAACAACAAAAGAATAAGACCGTCCTCACACCAGGGCGACGCGGACTCGCCTGCGGCGACCCCGC
>JBKHHU010000266.1:0-3883 GCA_046539045.1 Phycisphaerae bacterium | reverse complement strand
CCTTTGCCCTGAGCGAGCGGAGCGAGTCGAAGGGCCGGGGTCCAAGGGGTGTCTGGCCCGGCCAAGGCTACGCAAGGCAGGTAGCCCCTTGGCCTTTTGGGTGCCGCGAAGCGGCAGCGGATTTCTTTTTTTGTGGGTTTCGTTTTCCCTTGGCTTTGTCCGGCGAGGAGCCGGTTGAGGTGGGGAGAGCATCGAGAGAGTTCGCGTCCTGCGGGGTGGCAGCTGGAACAACAACGCCAGGAACTGCCGCTCGGCGAATCGCAACAGGAACGAACCAGTCAACACGAACAACAACAACGGGGTCCGTGTTGTCGTGCACTTCCGGCCGGATTGCCGGGTTATCCAGAATGCCGATGTTTACGGATGTCGGCAGCGTGATGACGGAAGTCCTGGTGCTGTCCCCGGTCCATCCGAGATGGATGGCCGAACGAACGCTGGAGGGCCGGGCGAGTCTGGTAGCCTCGGGGCGAAAGCCTCGCCCGGCACTGAATTGAGCAGCAATGGTCAAGGAGCTCAAAGTCATCTCGGATTTCTACGAGTTTATGCTGTGGGTGATCCGGCACACGGAGAGATTCCCACGTCACCACCGATACAGTCTGGGAATCGTCATCGAGAACCGCCTTCAGCGGATCCTCGAGCAACTGCTCCGGGCGAAGTACAGTCGTAAGAAGGCTCGGTACCTGCAGGATGCAAACATGGAGTTGGAAGTGCTGCGATTTCAGGTTCGCCTGGCAACGGACCTCCGCGCTCTGCCGGCCAAGAGCCACGGGCACGCCGCCAAGAGGATGCAGGAGATCGGAGCCCAGATCGGCGGGTGGCTGTCAAGCAGATCGGCAGAGGAATGAAGCGACACGGCGACCTCTGGGACAGGGCGGTTTCGTGGGAGAATCTGCTCTTGGCGTCCCGCAAGGCCCGCCGTGGCAAACGAGATCGCGCTGCCGTGCAGCGGTTCGAGTTTGATCTGGAGGCCCAACTGCTGGCTTTGCAGGAGGAGTTGAAAGGAGGGATGTACAGTCCCGGTGGGTTCAGGACGCACTGGATTTCACGTCCGAAGCCACGTCTGATCTCGGCAGCTCCGTATCGGGATCGTGTAGTGCATCACGCCCTGATGAACGTCCTGGAGCCGATTCTGGATCGTCACTTCCACCCGCACAGCTACGCCTGCCGACACGGCAAGGGCACCCATGCCGCAGCAGATCGGCTGCAGATGTTGCTCCGGCGCTATGGCTACTTTGTACAGTGTGATATTCGGAAGTACTTCCCCAGCATCGACCACGGGATTCTTAAGGGTCTTTTCCGTCGGTTTCTGAAGGACAGGCGCGTGCTATGGCTGATGGACACGATTGTCGAAAGTTCCAACGAGCAGGAGCGAGTAGATCCCTACTTTCTCGGAGATGACCTATTCGCTCCTTTTCGACGACACGGTCTGCCGATCGGGAACTTGACAAGTCAATGGTTTGCCAACTGGTATCTGACGGGGCTGGATCATTTCATCACCAGCCGTTTGGGCTTTGGAGGCTATGTGCGATACTGCGATGACTTCGTGGTCTTCAGTGACAGTCAAGCGGCTCTGAGAACCGCACTTGCGGCCGTAAGAGTTTTCCTGGAAGGCATCCGCCTTCGATTGCACGAGAACCGTCATGCCATCCATGGGAGGGGACGAGGGGTGACCTTCGTTGGTTTTCGGTGCTGGGCAACCCACCGGGTGCTGCGGAAGGCCAATGTCAGGGCGTTTCGCCGCCGGGTTCGGTGGATGCGTGATGCCTACACGAGGGGGCTTGTCGGCTGGAGTGACATCAAGCCCCGCTTGGCGAGTTGGGTTGGTCACGCCAGGCAGGCCAACAGCGAGAAACTTCTGGATGGTCTCAGCCGGGAGTGGGTCTTTGTGCGGTAGGGCGCAGAAGAGGCATAAGGTGATCCATGCAATCCGCCGGGGGGTGATCGGCCTGAAATAAAAGGAACCAGGGTATAGTAGAATAAAATTAAAGGAAAGAGAAGCAATTCACTTGCCCCATGCCCAATGGGGGGGATAATGCCCACTGAGGGATCAGGAGATGCAGGAGAATCGACATGAGCGATTTCTTGACGGTGGAAGAGGCCGCCCAACAGTTGGGCGTGGAGTACAAGACGGTCTATCACCTGGTGAGGCGGGGGGAGATTCCGGCCGGCAAGATCGGGCGTATCTACCGCATCCGCCGGGACGATCTGGAGTCGTACTTTGAGCGGCAGAAGGAGGCGGTCGCCCGGCAGGCCCGGGGGGAGAAATCGGTGGCTTCCTCCGAGCTCCGTTGCGGAGGGTGCGGGCGGCGGATCGTCAGCGAGTTGTCGATTGGAGGGCAATGCGTTGACTGTGGTGAGCCGATCTGCCAGGCGTGCTGGATGGTCAAGAAGATGCGACACTGCGGGGAGCATGCCGAGTCGGGCGGCGGAGATAACGAACAGGGATCCACATCGGCTGCCACGGCGGATCGGCCCGGCGAGGGCGGCGAGGTGGAGGGAGTGGTGAAGCGACTTCGGCAGGCGGGCAAGCCCGTGCTGGAGCGTGGCCGGGGTGTAGTGGAGGAAGAGGCTTTCCTGCGAACCTTTGCCCAGCGTTTTGAGGCGGTGGAGGTTTTACCGGACCCGTTGCGTGAGCGGGAGATTCCGCTTCGGGAAGCCCGCGTCAAGCACATGCTGCGAGAGACCCGCAAGGGCCCTGACGGGGTGCCCGGGAACCGGACGAGCATTTTCCGCATCAAGGTTGGCGGTTGGGGCAAGCCGATGTCGCATTTGTTCGTGCAGGGGCGATTCTGCTGCCATCCGGATCGGATAGACAGTGACGGGTACGACGCCGAGCCGATTGGGTCGGAGGAACTGCTGGCGATGGTAAATGACGTGGCGGCGGAGGCGAAGAAGGCCGACGCGTTCCACGTGGTTCTGGCGTCGGCTCCGGTGGGCTGGTCGGAGGAGGCGGTGGCGGCTTTGACGAGCCCGGCGGCAAGCAGTCCGTTTCGCGACCGTCGCGTGGGCGTTGCCCTGGAGGATCTGGCGGCCGGTAAGGTCCACCTCGATGAGTCGGACGAGCGTCTCTGGCCGTTCTGGGCGATTCTCGATCCCTCGCGGCACGAGGCAAAGGTTCGGGCGTGTATGGAGGTGATCTGCGGTCGGCTGACCGAGGCGGGGAGTGTGTCCCGCGGTGAGGCCGAGGAGTTGTGCGGAGCCGATAGCACATGGGCGGCCGAAGCGATGCGGCATGTGGCAAACAAGGCCGGGTACCACTTGGATGACATTGAGGGCGTGGGGCTCGTTCTCTCTGGCAGCGAACAGTAGGACGAACACAAGGAGCAGGACGTGGACATTTTCCAATCCATACGGAATCTGCTGGGTGGGCGGAAGACGCTGGCAAAACTGACGGTCGACGAGTTACGCCGAGAGCGCGTGCGGCTGGAGCAGTTGGAGCGGCAGCTCTGCGAGGATATCGAATCACTCGAATCTCGCAAGAAGGCGTTGTTTGACAAAGGCGTCTCGGAGGCAAGCCCCAGGCAGCAGGCTTCGCTTGCCCGTCGGATCAAGCAGATGGCCGGTGAGATCCGGGTGAAGGATCGCAGCCTGCAGATGGTGGGCAAGCAACTGGGTGTCCTTGGCGGGTTGACTGCACTGAAGGAGAACGAGTCGTTGGTGGAACAGATGGGGCTCACGGGTCTGATCGGTCAGATGGATCTTGCCCAGCTCCAGCGGTACGTCGAGAAGGCAACGGTCAAAGGCGAGTTTCAGATGGAACGGTTCGCCGAGATGCTGCAGGTGGTGGACGCAGCCGGTGATCTGATCGGCGGCGACGAGGAGGACGAGGGTGTCCTGGAGATCGTCGCCGCGATGCAGGAAGCCGCTGGGGCAGAGAAGGACC
>JBKHHU010000265.1:0-3905 GCA_046539045.1 Phycisphaerae bacterium | reverse complement strand
CGAAAGCCTCCGCCCGGTCGGCGACGTGACGGATATGGTCTTCCAGACGTTCTGGTTCGCCCGCTCGGTTCCCACTGTGCCCAAGAAAAGGTCCATCCTGGTGCGTACCACGTAAATCGTCCCCTGTAGCCATGATGTTCCCTTTATAATAGTTGTTGATGGACCGTACCACGAGGCAATGGCCATAGCCAGCCAGTTTCTCGATACGGTGGAGTCTAACACATGGGTATGACAGATCCGGTCATACCGACTTGAGAGTTTGTCTGATCTGCGTTTCCGCTTGAGCCGTTCCGGTACAGGAATCGGTATCTGATGCACAGCTTTCACTGCGGGAAAGAGAGAAATCGTCCACGGAATGATGATGGGGAAAAAGCTTTCCTTTTCTGCTTTGTGTGGATGAAAGGCGCAGGCCAGTGCGGTCCGGGGCGGTGGGCCGGAGCGTGATGGTTGATCAGATGGGCTCGCCCTTGCGCGGGCGGCCTGTCCTGTTCGGGGGCAAATTGCAGATTTTCGCTGTCGCAGGGGAGGTGGGGAGATTATCCTGTCGCGACCCCCGCCGTGGTGGTTTAGGTGTCGGCGGGACAGGAGCGAGTTGTTTTGCCTCGGCGATACTGGAAATTCTACTGGCCGCTCGGACTGATGGGCATCCTGATGCTGCTGGGCAAGCAGTTTCAGAACGGTGTGCTGGCCCGCTATCCGGATGCCGTGCGGGAACTGGCCAACTTCTCCTTCGCGGCCAGCGTGTTCTGGTTCTTTCATTCCGGGATCGTCTTCATCCCGCAAATGGCCAACGTGCTCGGGCGCTGCAGACACTCGCGTCGACTGGTTCTGAAGTTCGCGGCCGTCGCGTGCGTAGGGCTGACCGTGCCGGTGCTCTTTCTCGCCTACACCGATCCCGGCAGGGATGTCATTTCCGCCATCTTCAGCGTGACGGGCAGCTCGCTGGATGACGTCGTCCTCTACCTGCGTCTGTTGAGCCCGTTGATCCTGATCAACGGCGTGAAGGACTACTCGGTGGGTCTGCTGGTTCAGGCCCATCGCACCAAGCTCGTGACGGTTACGAACATCCTGCAGATGGCGGCGGGTCTGGCGACGTTGCTGCTGTTGCTCTGGATGGACGTGTCGGCGGTGTACACGATGTCGATTTCCATGCTCGTCGGGGCGGGCGTGCACTTCCTGCTTACGATTGCTGCATGCGGCCGGCTGTACGATGGCCCGGAAGAGACCGACCGTCCGACGCTGACCTGGGCCGACGCGCTGCGGTTCTTCTGGCCGGTGGCGACCACCAGCGCGATGTTCGCACTGTCTCGGCCGATCATCTATGCCTACGCCAACCGCCTTGCCGACGGGGAAGAGAGCGTCGCCGCGTTGCGGGTCGGGTTCGACTTCGCGCTGATTTTCCACAACCCGATCAACCAGTTCCGCCACTTCTTCGTGACCTTCGGGGACGAAGATCGCGACGGTGTCCGCCGCTTCATGACCCTCGTGATGTTCGTGCTGTTCGGGATGATGCTGCTGATCGCGGTCACGCCCATCAGCCTGCTGATTTTCACCGGGTTGATGGGGGTGGACGCCGAAATCGCTGGGATGGCCCGCGAGGCGCTGCTGGTGCTCAGCGTGTTTCCGCTGGTGGTGACGCTTCGCAATTTCTACCACGGCGACCTGATGATCAGGAAACGCACCTTCGGGATGGCCGCCGGCGCGGTGCTGCGCGTCGCGGCGATCTGGATCAGCTCCCTGCTGCTGTACTGGACCGGCTGGCTGGATCACGTCGTAGCGGCGACGATCCTGCTGCTGGGGTTCATGGTGGAAGCGGTGACGGTTACGCTGTTCGCCCGAAAAGTCAATGGAATTGACAACTCGTCCGGAACCTGCGAAGCTCCGGCAGACTAAACATAGGGGGGCGGACCAATCTTGAGTACATCGTTGTCTCAGAAAGAGGATGCACTATGAATCTGAAGAAACTGATCCCGGCGCTGGTGCTGGTAACGGCTGTGACTTTGGCGGCCGCCGACGAATGGACCTTGGAGGACATGGTCAGCAAGGACGACGAGGGGCGCATCATCGCTCATCCCAAGCCGATCGACAAGAAGTTCAAGAACCCCTGGCCGGACAAGCTGGAAGAGGAATTCAGGGACCGCGTCAGCGATCTCATCGAGAAAGATGCCGCCGACGGCGTGCAGGGCGGGAACACCCACTTCGAGAATGAAAAGCGGATGTACGGGCACCTGATGACCGAAGTGCTCGGCGGCCATGCCGAAGAGGCCATGAAACGCCTGCAGGGCGAGGACGCCCAGGCCAAGAGCTGGCACAAGAAAACCGAGGGCATCGACTACTACGCCTGCTTCACCATCAAGCAGCAGACGCGGAAGTATTTCTACTTCGGCGACCTGCTCCGCCCCGAGTATCGCAAGCGGATGTATAAGGGTGCGAAGACCTGGACCGAGAAGGACCCGCACCGCCGGCCTCACCATTCCTACAAAGGTGGCGGGGGCGGTTGGACGCCCGAGACCAAGAACAGTTGGGTGGACGTCCGCGGGACCGAAAACCTCTGGCTCATGCGGGTCACCAGCGTGTACCTGTTCGCCGAGGAAACCGGTAACAAGGAAGTGGCCGGGAAGTACAAGGATCACATCCTCACCTACGCCAAGCTGCTCTATCGCGTCGGGATGGGCGAATGGGATTCGGAGAACTATCACGGCCATTCCCTCGCTCCGCTTCACAACCTGTACGATTTTGCCAGGGACGACGAGGTGAAGATGGCGGCGAAGGCCGCACTGGATTGGCTGTATACCGCCGGAGCGGTCAAGTACTACCGGGGCGGGTTCAACGGCCCGACCAAGCGCGATTACAACCACGCCCAGCCGTTCGGGGGGTCGGCGTCGGCGTTCATGTGGACCTACTTTGGCGACACCGCGGTGCAGAACCCGCACGTCGAGGGCGATGCCATCCACCAGATCACCAGCAACTACCGCCCGCCGCTGGCGGTGATGAACCTGGCACGGAAGAATTTCGACCGTCCTGCCGAAATCTTCGCCTGCAAGGGCGGATACGGCTGGGCCACCAGCGGCCAGACGGGCAAACCGCAGTTCTTCGAGACGCAGTACTTCGGTAAAACCTTCCAGATGGGCTCGCTGGCTGGGGGAACCCGGCCCGGGGGGAATGATGTCAACGGCTGGAAGGTCATGGCCTTCAGTTCCGAGCGGAACGTGCTGGACCTGCAGTGCGCCCCGACGGACAGCCCGAAGCATGTCGGCTCGCCCCAGTACAACGGGAGCGTGATCAAGACGGCCAACCGCGTCGCGCAGAACAGGAACATCGCGATCTGGCTTGCCGAGAAGGGCGACAGCCCGTGGACGTGGGTGCTTCCGAAGATCGTCGACGTGGAAACCCAGCAGGGCGTTACCTTCCTCAAGGGCGAGAAGACGTGGTTCGCCATACACCCGATCAACATCAGCGTGCCCGCCGCGGACGACAAGAAGACCGCCGCGATCTCCGAAGGCAAGAAGGCCAAGTGGAAAGAACACAAGGCTCTCAGCGCCAAGGGCAAGGGCGGCGACTACTGCGGGTTCGCCATCGAGATCGGCGAAGGCCAGAGCTACGACGCGTTCAAGAAGAGCGTGCTGAGCAAGAGCAAGCTGGACGCGTCCAGCCGGGCCAAGGGCGTCGTGAGCTTTTCGGCTGCCGACGGGAAAACCGTGAAGATGGCCTATGCGAAGAAGCTGGACGACTATGGCGTCTGGCGTGATGGAAAGAAGCACAAATGGTCCGAGCACGCGAAGTACCTGTACACCGATGCCGACGAGGGTGCCGACGGCCTGATCTACAACAAGTGGATGGGCGGCACGCTGACGGTTCGCGCCGGCGGGGCAACTTTCACCTGCACCGTGGATGACAGCGGCAAG
>JBKHHU010000068.1:0-15006 GCA_046539045.1 Phycisphaerae bacterium | reverse complement strand
CCAGACCGATCAGCGCATAGATGAGCCTCCACCGGAGTTCCTCCAGGTGCTCGCCGAGCGTCATCCGCCCTTCCTCGTCGACCGAGGCGTCCCTGTCGACGCTGTCGTGTGTCTGCAAATCGGTCATGCCTGCAAAGGCAGTATACTCAAGACGTTTCCGGGGCGAAAGCAGATCGAAAAATCATCCGCCAAAGCCGACTTTGCTACAGATTCAACCGCAATAGTCCGATAAGTAACCAGGACGCCCCACCCAGAGGACGCGTCCAGTGCGTATAAATCAAGACCGGTTTCCGATGTGGTCGAAGGATCAACGATGACGGCGAGAACGATCAATCTCAACAAGGACGGGCACAAGTATATCTTCCGCTACGCAGCCGGACGCGAAGACGAGATCGTCGAAGAGATCATGCGACTGGCCGACGACGGACGATGCGCACTGGACTGGCTTGACGCAGCCACCCTCAGCTTCCAGGTAACCCAGTACGCCGCGGCAGACTGCTGCCGGGCCCTCAGCCCGGAAGAGCCCACTCGCTGAGACCGTCCACCCGACCGGCACGATTGTTTGCGCCGTAAAGACCGGTGACAACCAGGCGGCTGCACCACGGATGGTGACATGCTCGAACTGCACCTATTTGAACGATTCTTCAACTATCTCGAAGCGGAACGAAACTTCTCCGCCCACACCATCCGCTCCTATTCCGGCGATCTGACCCACTTCTGCCGCTTCCTGTGCGGGATGAACGCGCTGGACGAGTTGAGCGCCGAACTGCACACCGATGACCTTCCGGAAGAGGCCGATTTGCCGCTGGACGAACTGGAAGAGCTGCTGCCGGCGATTTCGCCCACCGAGGTCCGGGCCTATCTTGCGATGCTTCGAACCAGCGGCTACAGCAAGTCGACCGTCGCCCGCAAGCTCGCGACGCTACGGAGCTTCTACAAGTATCTCGTTCGGGATGGGCGGCTGGAGGCGTCTCCGGTGAGCGTCGTCCGCACGCCCAAGCAGGACAAGAAGCTGCCCCAGTGCCTCGACACCGAACAGGTCGAAGCGCTTCTGACCGCCCCGGACCCGCATACGCTTCTGGGCTCGCGGGACCGGGCCATCCTGGAAACCATCTATTCGGCCGGGCTGCGGATCAGCGAGCTGGTCGCGCTGAATCTGGAAGATCTGGACGAATTCGCCGGCGCACTCCGCATTCGCGGCAAGGGCAAGAAGGAACGCATCGTCCCGCTGGGAGGCAAAGCCGTCGAGGCCATCGACGCCTATCTGGACGTCCGCTTCGGCACCGACCGACGACGCAACAAGGGCCCCCTGTTCATCAATAAGCACGGGAACCGCCTCTCGGACCGGTCGATCCGCCGGAACCTCGACAAGCACCTCCAGGCCGTCGGCATATCCACCGCCGTCAGCCCGCATACGCTCAGGCACAGCTTCGCCACCCACATGCTCAACGCGGGAGCCGACCTGCGAAGCGTTCAGGAAATGCTCGGCCATGAGAGCCTCTCCACCACGCAGATCTACACACACCTGACCACGGCCCGGCTTAAAGACGTCTACGACAAAGCCCACCCCCTCGCCGGCCAACGCTGAATGCGAGTCTCGAAAGGACCACTGCCGGTGTGCGGGCGAAAGCCCTCCAGCCCCCTGCAATACCGATTGGGCCCGGGCGGGTTGTTGAAATATCGGGCCGTTCGCCGATAATTCCTCCTGTACCCATATAGTAGAAGGAGGCCCTCATGGCCGTTGATCGATTGATGGTAAGCGTTTCAGGCGTTCGCGGGACGATCGGGAAGACCCTGACCCCGCAGATCGCCTGCGAGTTCGGATGCGCGTTCGGGACGATGCTCGGCGCGGGCACCACCGTGGTGATCGGGCGGGACACGCGTCCGTCGGGCGCGATGGTCCGGGCGTCCGTCGCGGCGGGGCTGATGGCCACGGGCGTCAGCGTGGTCGACCTGGGCGTGGTGACCACCCCGGGCGTGGCGCTGATGACGCGGAAGCTCAACGCCGACGGCGGGGTGATCATCACCGCATCGCACAACCCACCTGCCTACAACGGCATCAAGTTCCTCCAACCGTCCGGGCCCGGCCTGCGGGCGACCGAAGCGGCCCGACTCAAGGGCATCTGGGAGGCCAAACAGTTCAGCTTCGTCCCCGCGACCGAATGCGGAACCGAGACAGCCGACGATACCACTCACGAAAAGCACATCGCCGCGACCTGCGATATCGTGGACGTCGACGCGATCAAAGCCCGGAAGTTCAAGGTGGTTGTCGACAGCATCAACGGCGCGGGGTGCACCGTCACGCCGATGCTGCTGGAGCGTCTCGGCTGCGAGGTCGTGCATCTCAACGGCGAGCCGACGGGCGATTTCGCCCACGTTCCCGAACCGATCGAGGAGAATCTCGGCGGGCTGTGCAAGGCGGTAGCGGAGTCCGGCGCGGTGGTCGGGTTCGCCCAGGACCCGGACGCCGACCGGCTGGTGCTGGTCGATGAGAACGGGATGTTCATCGGCGAGGAGTACACCCTGGCGCTGACGACGGCGTACGTGCTGAACCGCGAGAAGGTGGATATCGCCACGAACCTGGCCACGAGCCGGATGGTGGACGACCTGGCCGGGCGCGCGGGGACCAAGGTGTTCCGCTCTCCGACCGGGGAAGCGAACGTGGTCGAAGCGATGGAAGCCAACGGGTGCCCGTTCGGTGGCGAGGGCAACGGCGGGGTCATCGACCCGCGCGTGGTACCGGTGCGGGACAGCCTGGTCGGGATGGCGATGATCCTGCAGTACCTTGCCGACACCGGCAAGACGCTCAGCCAACTGGCGACGGAGATTCCCAGCTATACGCTGGTGAAGACGAAGATGCCCTGCCCTGCCGGGCTGGCTGACAGCGTAGCCGCGGAGACGCGGAAGATGTTCGAGGGTCGCGACGATGTCACCTTCAACGACGCCGACGGCCTGCGGATCGACCTGCCCAGCGCGTGGCTCTGCGTGCGGGCCTCGAATACCGAACCGATCATGCGGATCTTCGCCGAAGCCCCGGACGCCGATGAGGCCCAGGAGCTGGTCGACCGCGTCAAAGCCGTGGCGGATTCGCTGATTCGTTAATCCGTTATTTCGTTTACTCATGCACCGTCAGGGACGTCTTTTTCGGTACAGGAGCTTTTACCGTCCGGGACGTTGAGACCAAGGATTGATCCCTGCATCCATTTGGCCTGACTGTTGTTTTTTAGCCTGAAAGGCTGACACGTTAGAATGAAGGGTCAGTCGCTGCCGTTTGGCAACTGACCCCGGATAGAGACCGGCGAACGAGAATATTGTTGCCGTTGTTGTTCGCAGGCTGCAGGACTGTCACGATCGCTCCCATGCCAGTCCAGTGATCGCCGTTCGTGGCAGCCCTACAGGCTGCAGAAGACAAAAACAATAACCGGAAGAAGACTGTCCTCATACCAGGGCGGCGCGAATTCGCATGCGGCAATTCGCTCAGCCCTTTGCTGTAGCGTGGCAGGCCTTTGGCCTGCACAGCAAAACAACTCCGTCGCACAAGCGAACCCGGAGCGTCTATGGAGTCCGAGCATTCACAGAAGGCCGAGACCTCGACATCGGCGGACCTGTGGCCTTGGCTGCTCACCGGGGCATGGCTGGCAGTTCTGATGATGCTTGTGGCAATCTTTCAGCATGCGATCACGGAACAGTTCCCGGGCAGAGGTCTCAGCGGTTCGGTCGTCATCGCCGGGTTCTCTGTCAATGTTGGCCTTCTGGCGGTTTTCTGCAGGCGGCCGTGGTCCGGGTGGTTCCCATTGGTCTGGGAAACGTTCCTGCTGTACCTGGCGTTCGGGGCGGTGTTCAGTTGGCTGGAAACAACAGGATCCCTCACCTTATCCCTGATCGTCGGCTCGGTTGCGATGGTCATCGTCACCGCGTATGCCCTGGTGGAAGATGACCGCAGCGGGGAGGTAGATCTCAGCCTCGCTGTCGAGGAAGACAACTATGAGCGCATCCGCTCGCATCTGGAAAAACTGGGGGCCGGCGACCTGAAGCTGTTTGCGTTTGATTCGAAGGGCCAGGAATACGCGGGCGTGGACTGGAGTCTGTCCGAGCCCCGGCTGGCCATCGGGAAAGTCCTTCTGTCGCAACTGTCATGGAGCGAGATGCAGCAGGTACTCGCCCACGAGGCTGGCCACTATCAGCGGCGGGATTTCCTGTGGTTCCGGTTGGTATATCCGCTCTCCTGGCTGGTGGGCATCGGCGTTTCACTCTGCCTGGGGCTGATCGCGACCGCGAAAGAATTTACCTCCGGGCTTGCCTCGCTGGCGGCCTGCCTGGCGTTGCTTCTCGGGTGGCTGATACTGATGGCAGGGCACCTGACGGCTATGTGGATTTCCCGCAGAAACGAGCGGGCGGCGCATGCGTGGGCGATTGAGGCAACCGGTGATCCCAGCGGGTATTACCGAACGCTGGTGAAACTGTTTCCCGATTCGATGGATCAGCCGCCTGCATCGCCGCTTCGCCGAATGTTATACTCCACCCATCCGACGCTGGCGGAGGTGCGGGCCATCGCCGCGGAGTGGGCGGCGCGACACGGTGTGGAATTCGACGCGAATCAGTGCGAACATGAAGACGGAGCAGCGACATGAAGGTGTTTCTGGCGGGGATCATCCAGGGCTCGCTCGCCGAGGAGAGCATTCACCAGCAGGACTGGCGCGAGCCGATCACGCGGCTGCTCGTTGAGCACGTACCGGAGGCGGAAATCTACTGCCATTACTCGGTCCACCCCAACAGCATCACCTACGGGATGCAGCAGATCGTCGAGACGTTCGAAGACGGGCTGCGGCGGGCCCACGAGAGCGACCTGGTGATCTGCTGGGTGCCCGAGGCGTCCATGGGCACCGCCATCGAGATGTACGAGGCGTACCAGCGCGGGGCGGCGGTGGTGACCATCAGCCCGATGAGCGCCAACTGGGTGCTGCGGATCTACAGCCACGAGTTGCTGGGCTCGCTCGAAGAATTCGCGGCGATGGTGCAATCCGGGCGGCTGCGGGAACTGGTGGAGGACAAACGGGCGATCCGCGAGAGACAGTGAGAGACAGGATCGAAGCGACCCGCCAACGACACCGGACCGTCCGCGATCAAACATAGTGCATCGTGGTAAGGCAGGCTTGCCTGCCGGAGGCAGGAGACCCGTACCTGTTTGGCCGGAGCATGGTAGAGTGCGGGGCGATTCCTTCAGCCGTGCTCCCGGCAGGGCGAAAGAATGGAAGGTGGCCACGGGAGGCGCGGAGGTCATTCATGGGCAAAGGGTTGTCAGCCAGGAGTTTTGAGCCTTTGAATTTTGGAATTCGGATTTGTTTCGGGTTTCGGGATTCGTATTTCGAATTTGCGGATAGTAGCCACGAACAGCGCGAACGACGCGAACTTGTGTTGGGTAGTTGGTGATCGCGGCGCGTCGAAACTGCGGTGACTCCGCCCCGGCAGGGGCGGGAAGATAGTAGCCCCGGGTGACCGAAGGGAACCCGGGGACAGGAAGGGCCTGAAAAGATGAAGAGCCCCGGCAGGGGCGAAAGAATTGAAGGTGGCCGCGGAGGCGAGGAGATCTTTGATGGGGAACCAGCAGAGATTCGGTTGTCAGCCACGAACAGCGCGAACCACGCGAACTTGGGTTTCCGAAGCGAAGTTTTGAGCCTTTGAATTATGGAATTCGGATTTGCTTCGGATTTCGAGATTCGGATTTCGAATTTGCGGATACTAGCCACGAACAACGCGAACCACGCGAACCGGCTTTCCGAAGCGAAGTTTTGAGCCTTTGCATTTCGCAATTCGGATTTGTTTCGGATTTCGGAATTCGTATTTCGAATTTGCGGATAGTAGCCACGAACAGCGCGAACTTGGGTTGTGATCGACGCCCACAGAATCGGGCCGTTGGAAGATCGATCAACCCGCAGTCGCCCCTCCGGGGCCAGCGGCAGGAACGAATTCCTGCATTAGTCCCGTAGGGACGCTTGCCAGTAGCCACGGGGCGCAAGCCCGTGGTAAGAAGCGGGCAGCAACCCATAAAAAAGTCCCGTAGGGACGACTGCAAACCTGCGGCGGTGCCGAACCATGTCGGCTCCCCCTCAGTCGGCCTTCGAAGCGGCCGTTGGGCTCTTGTGCTGTGTTGCTGAACACGTACGGAGACCCACCACGAGGGACAGGACCGGCCCGGCACGCGAACCCCCGACAAAAAGTTCGCGTCGTTCGCGATGTTCGTGGCTATTTCCCTATGGTGTCCGGTGGTGAAGGTCCTACTTGTTTCCCCCTGGGGTACGTATGGTACAATGCCCGCTCGCCGGCGAGACCGTCCGCTGCCCCGGCAAAGTTGTGCAGTACTTACCATGAAAGCGTTTGGAGACTCTTGAAGCACATACTCGACATGACGCCCGGGCACCTCGAAGCCGAATTCGAAGCCATGGGCGAAAAGCCGTTCCGCGCACGCCAGATTCTCAAGTGGATCTACGAGAAAGGCGTGACCGATTTCGACAAGATGAGCGACCTGCCCGCCCGGCTGCGCGAAAAGCTGCCCGAGCAGTTCACCGTGCTGAGCGGCAAGGTCGTCGACCGCGTCGAAAGCGCCGACAACACGCTCAAGCTGCTGCTGGAATTCCCCGACGGCGAACGCGTGGAAACCGTACTGATCCCCACCGGCAAACGCGCCACCGCCTGCCTGAGCACACAGGCAGGGTGCAGCATGAAATGCACGTTCTGCGCAACCGGGATCGGAGGCTTCCGCCGCAACCTCACCGCCGGGGAGATCGTCGAGCAGGCCATCCAGCTCTGGGCCGAGTCCGGCACGCGGATCACCCACGCGGTGTACATGGGCATGGGCGAACCGCTGATGAACTTCAACGCGACGGTCAAATCCCTGCACGCGCTGGTGGATGAGAAACGCCTCGGCATCAGCGCCCGGCGGGTGACGGTGTCGACCATCGGCTTTCCCAAGAAGATCCGCCGCCTGATGGAGGAGGACCTGCCGATCACGCTGGCGATCAGCCTCCACGCACCGAACGATCCGCTGCGTCAGCAGCTGATCCCCGCAGCGAAGAACACGAAACTCGAGGACATTCTGGAAGCTGCCGACGATTTCTTCCGCTATCGCGGCAGAGAGGTCACGCTGGAGTACACGCTGATCTCGGGAGTGAACGATACCGGCGTCTGCGCCGACGCGCTGGTGAAGATCGCCCAGCAGTTGCGTTGCAAGGTGAACCTGATCCGGTACAATCCGGTGGAGTCGCTGGAATATGCGCCCCCGAGCATGAAGACCGTCAAGGACTTCGAGAAACGGCTGGCCGGTCACGGGGTGAAAGTCAGTGTGCGCCGCTCGCGCGGAATCGAGACCGATGCCGCGTGCGGCCAGCTTCGCAGGCGAACGACGTAACGATTCGGGAGTAGTGCCATCGCAAAGAAGACCGCAAAAACCGCCAGAGCGCCCGCGAAGAATGGTTCCAACGCGGGCAAGAAGCCCGCGACGGAGAAGAAGAACCCCCGCGACACCCGCTGGGCCCGAACCGATCCGGACGTTCAGCTCATGCTCCGGTTCCAGGACGGTGACGATTCCGCCTTTGAGGAACTCGTCCGCAAGAACACCGACAAGGTCCACGCGCTGATTTACCGCTTCCTCGGCAGGCCCGGACAGGTGGAAGACCTGACCCAGGAAGTCTTTCTGCGGATCTACAAGACCCGCGACCGGTACAAACCGACGGCCAAGTTCAGCACGTGGCTGTATCGCATCGCAGCCAATCTTTCCTTCAATGTGCTCCGTTCGCGGGCGCGGAAGCATCCGGTGACGCTGGAGATGGCCAGCCCGGACGACGACGACAGTTACTATCGCGATGTTGAAGATGAGCAGATCGAAACGCCGTACAACCGCATGGACGAGAACGAACTGAGCGAGAAAATCGCCCAGGCCATCGACCATCTGCCGGAGAACCAGCGGGTGGCGATCGTGCTCAACAAATACGAGAACAAAAGCTACGAAGAGATCTCCAAGATCCTCCAGTGCTCCACGATGGCCGTCAAGAGCCTGCTGAGCCGGGCCCGGGCGAACCTGCGGACCAGCCTGCGGAAATACGTGGAACCGTAACGGCCTGCCAAAAACCGACAAAACGGGGGATCCGCCGGACGCGATCGGTCACTTCTCGAAATTTGCACAAAAAACTTGCACTCCGCGGCGGTACTTGTGCAGACCCCGGGGGTTCTAACTGTGGAATCGCGGCTCTTGCAGGCAAAGACGCCTCGGATGGCCGATGATCCCAATGGAAGCAACTGAAGAGCAATGAGCCAGAAACTGACACAATCCGACTTCGAAGCACTCAGCGCCTACTTTGACGGGGAGCTTTCTCCGGCAGAGGCACAGCAGGTTCGCCGGCGGATCGAAAACGATGCCGACTGGGCTGACGCCTGGGCGGAATTGCGTCGCCTGGACGACGTGCTGGACGCGTGGGAGCCGTGCGTGGCTCCGGATCGCCTGCCGGAGCGGATTCTCGCTGCGGTGCAGTGCCCGCTCAGCCAGGACGAATACGAGCGGCTGAGCGCCTGGTTCGACGGAGAACTGGACGAGCAGCAGGCGGCCGAGGTCTCCCAGCTGGTTGTCGACGATCCCACATGGACAGCGGCCCACGAGGAACTGGTCGCCATGGACGCAGCCATGGACGCCTGGGAGGTTCCTTCCGCCCCGGCAGAGCTGCCCGAGCGGATCATCCGTGCAGCGGAGTCCGACCCCGCATCCCAGCCGTATCGCATCCTCCGGATCGCTTCCTGGTTGGTTCCTGTCGCGACAGCGGCGGCCATCGCCATCGCGGCGACTCTTGCCTATAACAACGAATCCGGCGATCCGCTGCGAAACCCGGACAATGGAACCGCGTTGAACAACACTCGCGAAAATGACATCGAGACCGCCTCGGACGACGCGGCACTGGAAAAAGTGCCCGAAGAAGACCGGTTTGTGGTCTCGAATCTCGACTTCTTCCAGAACATGGATGTCCTGGAGAATCTCGACACGATACGAGAGCTGGAGGCACTGGACGCCGGAGAGACGGGCAGCTGAGCCCAGATACTGGAAGAACGATCATGCGGCGTTTTTTGGAGACAATCATCATACTTGCGGTGCTCGCACCGAGCCTGACCGCTCTGGCCCAGCCGGAGGAATCGGGCGATTCGGTTCTGCGGACCCCGCCGGCAGGAAGCATCGCCCGGCAGCTTCGCCTGAAGATGAAGCTCAAGGCCGCCAGCGAAGGCTCCAGCCTCGCCGCGGCCTTGAATCACAACCGGCGTGCCTGGAACAGCCTCTCTGCCGACCAGCGGGATGAATATCGCAAGAAGGTGCTCGCCTTCCGCGAAAAGAGCCCCGAAGAGCAGCAGGCGCTGCTGAAAAAGTATGATCGGCTGATCAAGCTATCGGTCGAGAAGCGCGAGAAGTACCGCCGTCTGGCGAAGATCATCCGGGCCGTGGTGGCCGAACTGACCGACGAGCAGCGCCAGGAGCTGATGTCGCTGACCGCCAGCAAACGGGCTGCACGACTGGCCGAGCACCGGAACCGACTCATCCGCGAAGGCGTGATCGATCTGGATTCCATTCTCGGCCAGGCCGAAGACGAGCAACCGACAACCGAATCAACCACAACCAAACCAACCAATCCGGCTCCCTAGCCGGACTCCCTCCACTAGGCATGCACCGGAGCCAAAGTGGACCGCCCCCGGGCTTCACCGCTCGGGGGCATCTTTATGCGCGGAATGATCGTTCACAAGGTTCCCGCGTGGTGTTCTCCCGACCCACCACGTTGCGCGACGGACGTTGCGGACGTCTGGCCCCGTTGGCTGGTCGGGCCCGTCGCGGCGTAGTCGCAGACCAAGCCGGGAGACCCGCCAACCGCTGAAGACTGAAGGCTCTTCGCCTCTTTGCCTACTCGCCCTTTTTCTGCAGTTTGGATGCCGTCGGGGAGACGATACCGCGGTTCAGTGCGCGGTCGAGATTCCGCAGTGCCTGGCGGAGGCGTTGTTCGTTTTCGACCAGGGCAATCCGGACGCACTTCTCGCCCTTCTCGCCGAACGCCCTGCCCGGGGCCATGGCCACCTCGGCCTGCTCGAGCATCCGCATACAGAAATCGATACTTCCCTCACCGGCAAGGTGCTTGTCGCTGACGGTCGCCCAGACGAACATCCCGCCGCGAGGCGCGTCGACCTCCCAGCCCAGTTTCCGCAACCCGTCGATCACCAGATCACGCCGCTTCTCGTAGATCGCTGCCTGACCTGTGACGTCCTCGTCGCAGTGTCGCATGGCGATAATCGCGGCGATCTGGATCGCCTGGAAAATCCCGTAATCGTAGTAGCCCTTGATCGTCGCCAGGGCCTTGATCATCTCGGCATTGCCGACGCAAAACCCGATTCTCCACCCGGCCATGTTATACGGCTTGGACATGGTCAGGAACTCCACGCCGACGTCCTTGGCCCCCTCTGCCTGGAGGAAGCTGGGCGGCTGGTACCCGTCAAAGCTGGTGCGTCCGTAGGCGAAATCGTGGATGATCATGATGCCTTCCCGGCGTGCCATTTCGACGGCCTGCCGGAAGAAGTCCACGTTGTCCACGGTCATCCCGGTCGGGTTGTGCGGGTAGTTCAAGATCAGCAGCTTGGGCTTGGGGTACAGGTGCTCGGTGACGTAGCGGATCCGCTCAAGGAACGCCTCGTCATTGCCGAGCGGAACGTTGATCACGTTGCCTCCCGCCAGCGCCACGCCATAGACGTGGATCGGGAAGTACGGATCGCCCACGATGGCCGTGTCGCCCGGGCCCATCAGCGCCAGGCACATGTGCGAGAAGCCTTCCTTGGACCCGATGGTCGCGATGACCTCGCTTTCCGGATCCACCTCCACGCCGTAGCGGGACTTGTAGAGCTTGGCGACCTCTCGACGGAGGTTGTATATGCCCTTGGATACGCTGTACCGCTGGTTGCGGGGCTCACGTACCGCTTCGCAAAGCTTGTCGACCACGGCATCGGGCGTGGGATCCAGCGGATTGCCCATGCCCAGGTCGATCACGTCAATTCCGCGACGCCGCATGTCGTACTTCAACGCATTGATCCGGGCGAAGAGGTACGGAGGCAAACGCTTCAAACGGGTCGCGACGTCGATATTCCATTCATCAGTCATTTCTGCTTACCTGCTACTCGTTTCCGGCCTCATCGACCAGCCTTTTCAGTATCGGATGCACGTACTGGATTCGGCCATCCTTTTCCGCCTGCGTGATCAGCCGTTTCAGCAGCGTCTGCTGCAAGGCGGCCGACTTGCGATACCGCACGTCCCGGGTGATCTCCTCCCGCACCTCGGCCAGCTTCACGTCCTTGGGCTCCTCGATGCGTTCGAGCTTCAACACGTGGAACGCCGTCCCGACCTGCACGGGGTCGGAAATCTCGCCCGGGGTGTCCATCTGCAGCGCCGTGCTCTTGATGGCCGGGAGAATGTTGTAACTCTCTGCCGTCACCGGCCCCAGCAGGCCTCCGGTCTTGCCGGAAGGGTTCGTCGAATACTGCTTGGCCAGCTCGGCGAAATCCGCCCCGGGCTTCTTCGCCTCGGAGATCACCTTCTGGGCGTCGTTCAGCGTTGCGGTCTGGATATGCCGGATGATCAACTGCCGGCCGTACTTCCGGCCGAACTCCCGATCCAGTTCCTTCTCGGTGACGCGTATTCGATCGACAACGAGCTTGCGCAGAAGCGCGTTGCGCCGCATCGTCAGCTGCCACTGGGCCTCGCTGACGCGCTGCCGCTGAAGCAGCTGCCGCAGCAACCGCTGCCGCTGGTTCGGACCGGTGGCGGAGGGAAACAGCTTTTCCATCGTCCTGCGGTTCTGCTGCCTGACTTCCTCGTCCGTGACGGAAATTCCTTCTTTCTCTGCCTCCTGGCGGACGACCTCGGTGGCGATCAGCTGCTGTGCGGCGGACAGACCGTGCGCCGGGAGGATCAGCCGGTCCAGTGCGGCCATGTAGATCGGCTCTCCGCCCACGCGTACCAGCACCTGCTGTCCGCGGGGGGTGGTGTTGTCCTGCCCGCTGTCGGCGGGTCTGGTAGCAGTGGCAGACGGCTTCCCGGAGACGCTGTCGACCTCCATCCCGGTCCGGGAGGCGCTGTCGCCACCTCCGCAACCGACGAGGAATACCGACGTGATCAGTGCAATGGCTGAGAGTTTCATGGTACGCATGATGGAGTCCAATTCGTTTCGAGTAGTCATTAGTTGACCTTATTGCAGCGTATCTTCCCCCGGCGATAGAGTCAATCTCCCCGCCCCGACGGAAGCTGATTTTCCCGCCCGGTCCGGTCGGGAGGCCTTACAACGCTTTGATGACGACGAGCGTGACGTCGTCCTGCGGGCGGTTGCTGCCTCTGAAAGTATCCGTCGCATCCAGAATTGCGCGGCGGATTTCCCCGGACGATCTTTCGGCATTGGTCTGGACGACCTCCTTCAGCCGCTCCTTGCCGAAATCCTCACGTTCGGCATTGCGGGATTCCCAGATCCCGTCGGTGCCGATGACCAGAATGTCACCGGACTCCAGCCGGATCGGCCCGTTGGTGTGATACTGGGCCTCTTCGACGATTCCCAGCGGGATGCCCGTGTTCGGCAGTTCGGCAAACTGGCCTGCCGTGCTCTTGTACCAGATCGCCGGATCGTGCCCCGCCGAAGTCCAGCGCAACGAGCGGTCGTGGGGATCCATCACGCCGTAAAACAGCGTCATGAAACGCTCGTCCCCGGTATCCCGCACCAGGTGGACGTTGATGTCTTCGAACATCTTGCCCAGCGACTCGAACTCCTGCGACACGTGCGATCGCAGCACCGCCCGGGCCGAGGCCATCAGCAGCGCCGCTCCGATGCCGTGTCCGGTAACGTCGCCGACGGCGATGCCCAGCCGCCGGTCTCCATGCTCGTCGTAGGGGATGAAGTCGTAGTAATCGCCCCCGGTCGCGTCGCAATAGTCGCTGCTGCCGGAGATGTCCAGTCCGCAGATCTGCGGCGGGTCGTGCGGGAGCAGGTGCCGCTGGATCTGCACGGCCATGCCCATCGCCTCCTTCATGTGGGCATGCTCCTGCAGCCCCTCGGCCATGCGGTTGAAGCCCTCGGCCAGCGGTTCGAACTCGTCCTTCGTCTCCATCGGACCGATGCGCGTATCGAACCGGCCCTTGCGGATGTCGGCCATTCCGCTATCGAGTGCCTCAATGGGACGGTTGAGGCGGTTACTGATGTACCATGCCAGCAGAATCGCCACCAGCATGCTGACAACGAAGAGCCCCCCGCCGAAATAAATGATCTGCCGCCGCGCCCCGGCGATCTTCCCGCCTTCGGCACTGACGACAAGAATCCCGACCAGCCTGCCGTTCTCGTCGCGGATCGGAGCATAGGCGTTCAGCGTCCTGCCGAGAGCGCTTTGCGTCTCGTCGGCGTCCACGGTCGGCCCGACGGCCGCTCTCTGCAGGGCAGCGGGCAGCGGCTGGGCCAGTTCACTCCCGACAGTCTGCTCGAAGGTGGCCGCCGCGACGCGATAGGTCCCGTTGGCCGGCAGAAGCACACAGGCATGGCGGCGGACAAACGGCGGGTCTTCCGGAGCGGCGGGCGTGCGGTTGGCGGTTTCGACGCTGACCGGGGTGTTGGCGATTTCCCGAAGTTCTTTCAGGATCTGTTGCCGGGCCTGCGGATCCTCGTCCAGGCGCCGGACGGCATCGGCGTCGACGGCCGGCGCCGCGTTGGCGGCCATGGTCAGCAGCAGGTTCTGCGTGACCAGCTTCGGCAACGACGAGGTCGTACGATAGGTGTAGACCAGCAGCCCCGCTACGAGGGCGGCTGCGTACAACACCAGGATCAGGAACAGTTTGACTCGGAAACTGAATCTCATACGCGAAGTTCTCATCAAATAGTAGGCACGGTCGTCCGAGCGCCAAGACATTGGACCACCGAGGCCCGCCTCCAGCCTATACTCTTTTACATACGTATTCTACAGCCGATACCGCCTGAGCAGGAGAACGACGAATGCTGGACAATCCGCGACTCAGCTATCTGAACGACGCCCAGCCGCAAACGGACCGCGCCTTTGTGGTGTATTGGATGCAGCAGTCACAGCGGGAGCATTACAACCACGCGCTGCAATACGCCATCCGGCAGGCCAATGACATCGGCAAGCCGCTGGTGGTCTACTTCGGGCTTACCGAGTGTTACCCCTCGGCCGGCGAAAGGCACTACCGCTTCATGCTCGAAGGCCTTGCCAAGACGCAGGCCCGTCTGGCGGATCGCGACATCCGGATGATTATCCGGCGAACCGACCCGGCCGAGGGCGCCGCGGAGCTGGCGAAGGATGCGTGCTTCTGCGTCGTGGACCGGGGATACCTGCGGCACCATATTCAGTGGCGCCGCCGGGCAGCCGAATCCATGGACTGCCCCCTGCACCAGGTGGAGTCCGACATCGTCGTACCGGTCCAGCAGGCTTCGACGAAGGAGGAGTACGCCGCCCGAACCATCCGGCCGAAGATCAACCGGCAGGTGGATGACTTCCTCACGCGGATGCAGCGGAGCAAGGTGTCCCGTTCCTCCATGGACCTGAAGCTGGACAGTTTCGACATTTCCAATGTCGAGGAGGCGCTGCAGCAACTGCAGATCGACCGCAGCGTCGGTCCCAGCCCGTGCTTTTCCGGCGGGAACGACCAGGCCGAGAAGCATCTGCGGAAGTTCGTGGACAGCAAACTCAATGACTACCCCAGCCAGAGCAACGATCCGAGCGTGGACGGCCTGTCGAACATGAGCCCGTACCTGCACTTCGGGCAGATCTCGCCGATCCGCATCGCCCTTGCGGTCCGCGACAAGGGCGGAGCGGGCGTGGAGGATTACCTGGAGGAGTTGATCGTCCGCCGGGAGCTGGCGATCAATTTCGTCACCTACTCGCGGGACTACACCTCGCTCAAGGGCCTGCCGGACTGGGCACAACGCACGCTGGACAAGCACCGCGACG
>JBKHHU010000067.1:0-15034 GCA_046539045.1 Phycisphaerae bacterium | reverse complement strand
AAGCGTCTACCTCGACAGCAGGGCTGCCCTTGGTACTGGAGATCGTGATCAACCGGCCGAGTCCGTCATGAGTGTAGTTGGTCACCAGGTCGTTCGGCATGGTTCGCTTGGTGACCCTCCCGCCGAAGTAGTCGTAATCGGCGAAGGCCGTCAGACCGATTTTGATCGTATCCAGCCGACCGGCGGAATCATACCCGTAGTCCAACGGGTTGGAAACCGTCGGGACGATCTGGCTGAACGCGTCGTAAGTGAAGGTGGTCTCGGCGGTGCTGCTGTAGATGCGTCAGCCGAGTCGGATCAGACCATTTCCAGGCGGGCAATTTCCAGCACGAGTGTCTTCAGCCCGTGACGGTCGAATTTCACCTTCGCCCGGGTCTTCGGCCAGGGTTGGCTCAGCGAAACAAGCGTACCGTGTCCGAACTTGGAGTGATGGACCCGACAGCCCGGCTGGAGGTACTCGTATTCCGCCGGGAACGGGTTTTCTTCCTGCTGTTTCTCGACGGCTTCGATCACGGCCCGGGCTTCGAAGTCGTCATAGAACCCACCGCGGTTGGCCTGCTTTGCGCTGCTGAAAGCGGCGTACTCCTTGGACGTCAGGTCGATGGACTTCACGCCGTCGGTGCCCATCTCATTCAGGAAGGGACTGGCCATCTGCGGCTGGGTTTTCCCGCGGATCATTCGGCGTCGGGCACTGGTGAGGGTCAGATGCTCCTGTGCACGCGTGATACCGACAAAGGCGAGCCGACGTTCCTCTTCCATCTTCGCATCCGGCTTGCCGGCAGCACAGGTGAAGAAGTCGTCATTGCGGACGAACGGGAGCAGGCCCTGCTCGCAGCCGAGCATGAACACCGCGGGGAACTCGAGCCCCTTGGCTGCGTGCAGCGTCATAAGCGTCACCGCCCCGGCGGAGCCGTCAAAGTGATCGGCGTCGCTGACGAGGCTGATCTGGTGCAGGTAGTCTGCCAGTGTGCCGTCCTCGGCGTTCTCATCGAACAGTTGGGCGGTGTTGATCAGTTCGTTGACGTTCTCGAGCGGCTTGTTGTCGTCCTCGGCCTGGGCCTTGAGGTAGTCCTCCATGGTCGTCTTCTTGAGCATGTCTTCCATGGTCTCACGAACCGGCCTGTCCAGATGCTCCCGAAGGGAATCGATCATCTGGGCGAACGCGCGGGCCTTCTTGGCTGCGGCTTTTCCGAGCGCAGCCGGCTCGCCGTTGCGGGCCACGTCCAGCAGACTCATGCCGGTCTGGAAGGCGTAGTTGCTCATCCGCTTCACCGAGGTGGCGCCGATACCGCGCGTGGGCGTATTGATGATCCGTTCGCAACTTAGGTCATCGGAGGGGTTGACCAGCAGCTTCAGGTACGCCAGCACGTCCTTGATCTCCTTGCGGTTGTAGAACTCGGTCCCGCGGGCGATGCGGTACGGGATGCCCATCTTTAACAGCGACTCTTCCATCCCGCGGGAAAGCGAATTGACGCGGTAGAAAACCGCCACGTCGTCATACCTGCCGCCGCCTTCCACGTAGTCGCGAATCGTCCGGGCGACGTAGCGTGCCTCGTCGTCGGAATTGTTCACGTAGACAACGTTGACATCCGCCCCGCCTTCCTTGCGCGTCCACAGTTCCTTGTCCTTCCGCAACTGGTTGTGGCCGATGAGGTGACTGGCGGCATCCAGAATGGGTTTGGTCGAGCGGTAGTTCTCCTCGAGGCGGATAACCGTCGCATTGGGGTAGTCATCCTCGAAGTCCAGAATGTTGTTGATGTCCGCGCCTCGCCAGGCGTAGATGCTCTGGTCGGGGTCGCCGGTGGCACAGATGTTTTCGTGATCCATCGCCAGCCCGTGGGCGATGATGTACTGGGCGCGGTTGGTGTCCTGGTATTCGTCGATGAGGATATATTTGTACCGCTGGCCCAATGCCTGCCGCAGATCCGGCTGGTTGCGCATCATGAACGCGACTTTCAGCAGCAGGTCGTCGAAGTCCACGGCATTGTTGGTCCGCAGCAGTTCCTGATACACCTTATAGATCTTCGCAACGCGGGCGCCGTAGTAGTCGCTGCCCATCTCCTCCGCGTACGCCTCGGGCATTTTCAGTTCGTTCTTGGCGTTGGAGATCGTCCCGTGCACGCCGGACGGCGAGAAGTTGCGGGTGGAGATGTCCTGCCGCGTCATCGCCTCCTTCACTAGCTTGATCTGGTCGTTGCGATCGTAGATGGAGTAGTTGCCGTCCAGCCCCGCCAGATCCGGAAATTCCCGGAGCAGCCGGGCGCAGAGCGAGTGGAAAGTGCAAAGCGTCGCTCCGCGAGGCACGCCTAAACGGGCGGCTCGCTCGGCCATCTCCTGGGCGGCCTTGTTGGTGAAGGTGATCGCCAGCACGTTCCAAGGCGCGATGCCCTGGTTGACCAGGTACGCCACCCGGCGCGTGATGACACGAGTTTTCCCGGAGCCCGCCCCCGCGAGCACCAACATCGGTCCGTCCACGTGCTGCACCGCTTCCCGCTGCGGCTCGTTGAGTCCTTCCAGCAAATCCACATCAATCTCCCGGCTGAGTTCTCTTCGTTGCTGCGTCGATGATAACGGATACTCCTCAGCCATGAAAGCTGGAGCCGCCAGCTTGCGGAGATCGTGCTGTGGACGGAACTGCCCGGCATGCGGTACCCCGGGCCGCCGGGGGTTTTCGTCTTCCGCTGTCCGGAAAGGGGATTCCCGGGCAACGCTTTTCTATGTTACCTACTCTATTTATTTTGCCGAGTTTGCACGGGTTGTACTAAAGGTTCACCGCAGGTTTCCGATGATAGCTGTGGAAACAACAATTCCCGCAGATCAGGGACGGATATGACCAGTTTTCGAGGCAAAGACGTTTTGACAACCGGTGAGGTGGCAAGGATTTGTCACGTCGCCCCTCGGACCGTCAGCAAATGGTTCGACACCGGAAAGCTCCGGGGCTATCGCATCCCGGGCAGCAGGGACAGGCGGATTCCCCTTCCGCAGTTGATCGCGTTCATGAGAGCCCACGGTATGCCTCTGGACGGTCTGGACGGCGGATTCTGTCGCATTCTGATGCTGAGCCCGGAAGCGACACCGGAGCTGTCGGACGTGCTGACCGAGTCGGCCAAGTACGAAGTCCGGGTGGCCGACAGTGGATTCCAGGCCGGCGTGCTTGCTCAGCAGTTCCGTCCTCACGTGGTCATTCTGGACGTCGACGAGTATGACGACGCCTTCGCAATCTGCAGTAACTTCCGCACAATTGAAGGCTTGAGCCAAATTCACATCCTGGCTGCCTCGTATGACACCTCTCAGGTTCGCCAGTACGAGGAAGCGGGTTTCGACGGAATGATTGCCAAACCACTGGCCCCGTCCAACGTATCGCGGGCGGCAGAGTCGGTAACGAATTTCCTGCAGTAGACGAGACACCCTCGGGTCGCCCCGGAGGGCCTCCGCGCCAGCCGCGGGGGAAAGACGGGCGGCCCGGCTAATCCTGACGTCTGTCAGGGGCGTGCAGCGGACGACCCGCACATTGTGCGGGCGCGAAAATGGGCGGCCCGCTACTATGGGTCGCCCGGTTCGAACCCAACAGGGAAATGACCTCCTTTCCTTTCCCTTTCGGACCCTCGGCCGGGAACGGTCGAGGGTCTTTTTTACATCATCGTGACCATTGGCCGGGCGGAACCGGCAGCGTTTGTAAAACTTATTCTTGACCTTGTCTCCGTCTGGTCGATATCCTTTTGTCAGAGGAAACTATGAAGATTCGTCAGCACAACGTAAGCGGTCTGGCTCTAGCCCTAGCCCTTCTTGTGCGCTGACGAATCGCGGATACACTGCCTTGAATCTCAAGCTCCGCGGTTCCAGACCGGATCGCGGAGTTTTTTCGTATGCCTGTCCGCCGATCCGGATCGTCCTCGATCCTGTGAAATTGTCTGACGGCATATGAAAAACACGAAGTGAGCCGGGTGGCCCAATTCCAAAGCCCGGTTCAGCGAAAGGAACCAGACCATGTCCGGTATAGAGAACGCTCCGAAGTACACCGACCTGCCGCCCATCGATTTGCCCGACCGCCAATGGCCGACCAGAACGATCAGCGAGGCGCCGATCTGGTGCTCGGTCGATCTGCGCGACGGCAACCAGGCTCTGCCAAACCCGCTGACACCCGAGGCCAAACTTGAATATTTCCAGTTGCTCTGCCGGATCGGCTTCAAGCACATTGAGGTGGCCTTCCCTTCCGCCAGCGCGGACGATTTCCAGTTCACCCGTCGGTTGATCGAGGACGACCATATCCCCGACGACGTGTTCATCATGGGCCTGACGCAGTGTCGCAAGCACCTGATCGAAAAGACATTCGAGGCCTTCAGGGACATCCCGCGCGGGATCGTGCACCTGTATTGCGCCACCAGCGATCTGCACATGAAGAACGTCTTCCACCTGACCCGCGAGCAGACCATCGAGATGGTTCGTGAAGCGGTCTGCCTGGCGCGGAAGTTGGCCGACGACATGCCGGATTCCGACATCCGGCTGGAGTTCTCGCCCGAGGAATTCACGGACACCGACCCGCAGTTCGCGCTGGAGGTGTGCAAGACCGCCTTCGAGGCCTGGGGCAAGGCAACTGTCGAGAAACCGGTCATTCTCAATCTGCCGGCCACCGTCGAACGCCGCCCTCCCAACCAGTACGCCGACATGATCGAGTGGTTCTGCAAGCACTTCCCCGAAAGGGACAAGGTGCTCATCAGCCTCCATTCCCACAACGATCAGGGCATGGCGGTGGCGTCGACCGAACTGTCGCTCCTGGCCGGTGCCGACCGGGTCGAGGGTGCCCTGTTCGGGCACGGCGAGCGGACCGGCAACGTGGACCTGACGGTGGTCGCCAACAACCTGTTCAGCCGCGGGATCGACACCGGGCTCGATTTCTCCAATCTCGGCGAGATTGCCGAGACCGTAGAGCGCCTGACCAACATGCCGATCTACTACCGGCAGCCTTACGCGGGCGAGTATGTGTTCACCGCGTTCAGCGGCTCGCACCAGGATGCGATCCGCAAGGGCATGAGCGAGGAAGGTCAGCAGCAGGCGGCCCGCAACTTCGGCATGCGATGGAAGGTGCCCTACCTGCACGTGGACCCCGCCGATCTCGGACGGGAATACGAAGGGTTGATCCGCATCAACTCCCAGTCCGGCAAGGGCGGGATCGTCTGGGTGCTGGAGCACGAGTACGGACTCCAGCCGCCCCGGCCGATGCATCCGCAGATCGGACTGGCGGTGCAGAATCTCAGCGATGAACTCAGCAGGGAGTTGACCAGCGAGGAGGTGTACAACGCCTTCATGAACGAATTCGTCGACCCCGCGGGGCCGTATGAATTGCTGCGGTACTGGCCTCGCCCGGATGACAACGACCCGACGCAGATCCACGGCGAGATCCGGATCAAGGTCAACGGGCAGGAGAAGCACGTCTCCGCCGACGGGAACGGGCCCATCAGCGCGTTTGTCAACGGGATACGCACGCTCGTCGATCTCGACTTCAACATCGACGACTACGATGAGGAAGCCATCGGCAAAGGAGCCGACGCTCGGGCCGTAGCCTACGTTCCGCTCAAGCTGGCCGGCGACGGCGTGGTATACGGCGTCGGGATCGACACGAATATTGATCAGGCTGCGGTCAGGGCCATCGTCACCGGGCTCAACCGGATCAAGAAAGCAGACTGAGCGAAAGCACGGAGAGCGGCGGGCTGGCTACGGTCCGCCGTTTTTCTGCGCTCATTCCCGCAACTCTCACTCGCCGGCGGGCTGTTCCGGCGGGGGCTGCTGTTCGATTGTGCGGCGACTGCTTCGGGCAAAGGTCGAGATGATCCAGGACGCCAGAGCCAGCACCCCCAGTGCCATGGTCGTGACCCACGCAGCAGGAAGCACGTCCGTACTCAAAGCCGCCTGCATGTCGGCTTTGAGTTCGGCACGATTGTCCGCCACCTGTTCTCGGAATGCTTCCATGTCGGCCGGCTGGGTTTGCGGCGTGGCGGCCAGCTTCCGCTCGATCCGGCGGTCGAAATGCGCCAACTCCGCACCGATGATCTGGTCGGTGTAATCCACCCGGAATACGAGCATCATCAGCATCAGCCCCAGCACCCCGAGCACGGTATTGGCCTGCAGGAGCCGTTTCGCCTTGTCCGGCCGCAGCACAACCAGCACCGCGTTGACCAGGCAGAACAGGCCAATCAACGGGATCAGCCCCGCCCACGGACGCGCCTCGATGGCCTCGTAGTGGCGGTCGCGCATGGGGATTTCGATCCGGATAGTCGTGGGTACGGTCGTCGTCTGCCTGTCGGTGCGGGTGGCCCTGGTGATATCGCCGGTCGCCAGCTGGTACCCGGTTGCCTTGCCAACCACGCGGGCCCCATCGTCGGAGGCGCAGCGGATCTGCGTCCACGGCAGGAAGAAACAAACCACCGCCAGCAGCGCCACCGGAGCGGTCAAACCGGCCCCGATACGAATGCCTTTTTTCTCTGCGGAGTCGGAGATGTCGGTCCCTTTCGCTTGATCATACCGGGTCATACGGCGCTCAGGCCACCGAGAGATTCTTCGGCGAAAAGGAGATGTAACTTGAGCCGACCTGAGAGGCAGATCGGCAGGAGCAGGCCCGCAGGGCCTTCCGATGGTTTGCCTATCGGCTGGAACTGCTACCGCGCGCCGGATGGAAATCCGGCGCGCTCATAGCGGTTCAGTTCGGGCGACGTTTCCCCGAGCCTGATGGTCAGGCTCCCGAGACGGTAATGGTCGGCTTTCCCTTCTACACAAGCCTCGCAAAGCGCTTTGACGGCGCCTGGCGACGCATTTCGATTTGAGAAGCGCCTGATCGCTGGATGCAGGTCAAACCGATCTCCCGCAAGCCGGCCGATCGCCCGAGCTTCGTCTGTGATGGTTGACATCTTCGACAAGTCGTCAACCTGCGATCAGTTATTGAGGCTGCTCCACGGTTTCGCCCGTCCGGCAGACATTCTCCGCCTTCAGCCCTTTGGGCCCTTCCACCAGGTCAAACTCAACGGCCTCGCCTTCGGCAAGCGTCTTGTAGCCGTCATCCTGGATGGCCGAGTAATGCACGAAGATGTCCCCGTCGTGCTCCTCATCATTGATGAAGCCGAAGCCCTTGGCGTTGTTGAACCACTTCACAATTCCTTTGGACATGACACGCGTCTCCTACTACCGAGATATGAGAGAGATGAACTCCATGGAAGGCCGGCAGGCCTCCCGATACAAACTCGTCAAGATGTGTTAATAACCACTTCAACGTCTATACCTATTTTCCGCTCCCCTCAAGCAGTGCGACATGTTACTTCCAGTAGTTCCTGTTTACAGCAAAATCAGAAATCCTGCAAGGCCTTTCCCTTAATTCATTGGCAGTTTTACACCTTAGGGATTTTCCTCCACAGGTAGTGGAATTCCGGTATCTCTATATCGGCTGAAAGCCGGCAGAGAATGGAGTGTAATCTTCCTCTTCCTGACCGTTTACAGATCGACAAACACCTTCATCAACTGCTCGCCCTGACGGTCGATTGCCCGGTATGCCTCTTCGTACTGCTCCAGGTTGAAATGGCCGCTCATCAGCGGCTGGAGGTTGATGCTCCCCTCGGCGATCAGCCTGACCGCCTTCTCGTAGTCGGACTTCTGGTACATCAACGTCCCTCGCAGCGTCAGTTCCCGATCCTGAACCAATCCAAGGTCGACGCTCGCCCTCTCGGCGAAGACCCCCACCACCACGATGGTAGCGCCCTTGGCGGCCGTCTCTATGGCCTGATTGACGGTGGCTTCAGCTCCGGCACATTCCCACGCCAGCAGAAAGCCCGCCTGATCGAAACATCGCCCCGCAGCCTGGGCGAGTGACTCCCTGCCGGCATCGGAGACGTTCTGCAGCCCGCACTGCTCGGCGACCTGCAATCGGTGGCGACTGAGGTCGGTGATCAGCACATCAGCCCCCTGGGCCTGGGCAACCTGTGCCACCAGATTGCCGATGGGACCGGCCCCGAGCACCACCGCCTTTTGACCGGCGAGGTCCCCTGCTCTGGCCGCCGCGTGCACCGCCACGGCAACCGGCTCCACCATGGCGCCTTGCTCGTAGGTGAAGCTGTCCGGTAGCGGAACCAGCCGCTCGGCTGGGACAGCGAAATACTCCTGAGCACACCCGGGAGCCTGGAAGCCGCGAACCTTCAGGTTTTCGCAGATGTGCCACTGGCCGCGACGACAGGAAGGACACTCCCCGCACACGCGTTGAGGCAGAGCGGTGGCCCTGGTGCCCGGCTCCACGCCCCGAACGGCAGAGCCGACCTCGACCACCTCACCGGCGAACTCGTGCCCCTGCACCACCGGATAGCTTGTGTAGGGGTGATCACCGTGCCACACGTGCACATCCGAGCCGCAGACCCCGATCCGGCGGATCCGCAGCAGCACTTCATCTTCACCCACCGCCGGTCGGTCCACCTGGCGGATATCGATGCGTCCCGGCTCGGGCATGATTGCCTGTTTCATCGGATGCTCCTGACGCGTCGACGACGGCGGGTTGTCCCACAGCTGGGGCGGCTCAGTTCAGCGGCTTGAGAACCATCCCGGTCGCCAGTTTCGGGTAGAAATAGGTGCTCTTGTGCGGCATGGACTCACCCGCGTCGGCCACATCCTGCACGGCGGGTACCGGCGTATGCTGCAGGATGAAAGCAATCTCGGCCTGCCCGGACCGCACGGCATCGCGGGCGGCCTGCCCATCGGGGGTATAGTCGACGGTCATGTTCTCCGTCGTCAGCCCCGCCAGGCCGCGATTCATAATCAGTTCGTGAAGGATCGCCACATCCAGGTCGCGCCACGCATCGCACTGCTCGGGCGCCAGCTGTTTCATCGCATCCGGATCGATCAGCTTGCAGGTGAACAGGTCATCCCCGTAGGCGATGGCCAATACGTGCGGCCCGAAGGTTTCCAGGAAGCGGTCGGCATCGGTCAGGTCGATGTCATCGTCTTCCACGCGTTGGATTTCGACCGCATCGCCCAGTTTCTCCCGCAACCGACAGAGGCAGAAATCCTCGGCCAGCCCACCGACAACCCGGTGCGTCGGAAGCACCAGCAGGCCCTCGTCTTCGCGAGCGACCAGGGCAAACATCACGAAGTTCGTCTCGTGATCCGCATCGATCTGGCCGGCTTCCCGCAGCGATTTTGCGTAGTTCATCGCGGTGGTATAGCGGTGATGCCCGTCGGCGATGTAGGCGGGTGTATCTTTCAGCAATCCGCTGATCTTCCCGATGGTTTCGGCATCGCTGACAACCCACAGCTGCTCCTTGACGCCGTTCATTTCCGCCTCGGCGGCAGGGGTCGATTCGGTAGCCTGCTTGAGCACGCCCCGCACGTCGCCGGACGGGTCGCTGTAGAAGCCGAAGATCGGCGACAGCTGCGTGTCAGTGGCCCTGGTGAGCTTCAGGCGGTCCTCTTTGGGACCGGAGAAGGTGTGCTCATGCGGGATGACGTCTTCCCCCAGTTCCGTCGCCCGAACGCCGGTCAGCAGGGCCTCGCGAGTGTACGTTTTGCCCGCCCAGGTATAGGTCTGGTGATAGACGTAGATCGCCGGGGCGTCTTCCTGGCTCATCGCGCCGGAGTCCTTCCAACGGGCGAGCATGTCGGCAGCGGCCTGGTAGACCTCGTCCGGACCGGCGGTCTTTGCCGGAACGACCGGTAGATCCACCGCGACAATGTTCTTCTCGCTCTTGTCCAGCAACTGCTGCTTCTGCTCTGCAGACAGCACATCATACGGGGGCGCGATCAGGTCACTCAGATCGCCCGCCTGCTCGGTATACCGCCAGCCGCGAAACGGCCTGATTTCCATCCTGTGGCTCCTGATTATCCATGGAACAAACGAGCGGATAGCTTATCGCGGCGGGGTGGTGCCGACAAGCGCTTTCGCGGCCCGTCGGCCAGCCGGGCACTATCGAGGCCGGCGAACGGAAAGGCGGGTCCGAGCGGACCCGCCTTTCCACTTGATACTTGCCGGTTCAGTACAAGCTTACTTCCGGATCGTCTCCTGCAGTGCGCCGGTGGCGTAGCAGGTGACCAGCACCGGATCGGACTCCAGCCACCGCTCGTGGCCGGTGTTGACCCACGAGCCGTTGTCCCGAACCCGCTTGGCCAAGGCGTCGATCAACTCCGCCCGCCAGTTGTGTTCGTTGCCGTCGGAGTCCGTGATGGTCGGCTCGCCCCAGGCGTTCAGGGCCTTGGCCATCATGTTGTAATAGTAATACAGACCCTGCAGGTGATGTTTGCGGTCCTGGTTGATCGGCATGCCCGGGTTGCGCTCGAAGGTCCAGTGGCCCTTGATCCAGCTCAGAGCGTCCCGCACACGCGGATCGTCCCGCTCCAGACCGGCGTGGAGCATGCTCTTGAACGCGGCATAGGTCAGCGACCCGTAGCTGCGCAGGCCACCGCCCTGAGCGGGACCGGCTTTGGATTCGCCCACGCTGGTATCGGCCTTGGCCGGGGCGTAGATGAACCCGCCGTCGTTGGGGCCCTGCTGGGCCCACTCCAGGGGGTTGGTCTCCTTGCGGTTCTGCATGCGACTCAGGAAGACGCGGGCGTTTTGCATCACTTCCGAGTTCGGGTCCACCCCGGCCTGCTTGAGGGCTTCCACAGCCATCCCGGCGTTGCTCCCGTCCGGTCGCTCGTTTTTGCTCCCGTAGCCGAACCCGCCGAAATACGGATGGTCCTCGCTGATGGTGTCGCCGGCTGGGGTTTCCTCGCCCGCCGTAACCTGGAGACCTTTGAGAAACTTGACCGCCTCATCGATGATCGGCTTGTGGTCCGGATTCCCCGCTGAGGTCAACGCCATGATCGCGATGGAGGTCGTGTAGTTGGCCAGGCCGACCTCCGGATCGTAGATCCCGCCGTCCGGCTGGCGGTACTTCAGCATCGCGTCGAACGCCTTCTTGATCACCGGATCGTCGTGATCGAAGTCCGGATGCCGCACCAGCACGTTGATCACCAGCCCCGTCGCCGCCGGTTCGTAGGCACCCTCACCGAACGTCCACCCGCCGCCCGGGCCCTGTCTCTCCAGAAGGTAGCGGACCCCGCCGTTGATCAGATTCTGGGCCTGCTGGGCCTCGGCTTCACTCAGCGCATCGGTTTCCACATTCGGCTGGCTGAGGGAGATCGGCTCGGTCTGCGTCTGGCCGTCTTTCCCGTTGTCGCTCTTGGTCGTCTCTTCCGTCTGATCCTCACCGCAGCCGGGAACCGACAGCAGCCCCGCCAGCAGAAGTATTACGGGAAGCGTCCATATCCTTTTCACAGCACATTCCTTTCGTATAGAGGAAACTTGCGCTAACTCTTGCCAAAACGCTGTTGTCGGCTGTTCATTGCAATTAAAATACGGCTGAGTCAGGGATTGAACGCCCTGACAATGTCATCGTCGGTGCCCCTGCTTCCGTCCGGGCCCGGACTCCCGATGATCGCGCCTTCATCCGTCCTCTTGTAATAGTAGGGATGGTCCCACGGGTCTGTCATCTCCTCTTCCAGGCCGGAGTCCTTCAGCTGCTCCTGCCAGTTGGCCTCGGCAGGCAACTGCTGAGTATTGGAGTAGTGAATTCCCAGAGACATCTCCATGGTCTTCAGGTCCGCCTCGACCTTCTTCTTCTGGGCGCTCGTGATCGACCGCACAACGGCTTCCGGATAGTCGGCGGGGTCCTCATCTTCACAGCCGGGAAGCAACATCACACCTGCGGCGCAGCATAAAGCGAGAATAAGCGAGCGAGCTTTCATGATCGTATCCTTTCGTTGGTCAGCGTTCGCGGTTCATGACGAAGAACGTCAGCGCCATCACTTGGAATACTACCGCGATCAGACCCCAGGCCACAGATTCTATGGCTTCTGCCGAACCGAGAAGCTTCCAGAACGTGACGAAAAGCATCATCAGCGTCAGGCCTTGGGTCAGTCCGGCCAGCAGCTTGGTAATGCTGAATGCTTCCTCTTCGCTGCCGTAAATCAGCCGGTCGAGGCGCTGAAGTACCTCGCGCCGGAATCGCTGTTCCCGAGCCCGGTGCGATTCATTCGTAGTCGCTCCCGCCGGCACGCCGACCGGTGCGTCGGTGGCCTGGGCAGGCTCTGCCCTCGCGGGCTCGGCCGCCGGCGATTCAGACGTTTCGGCAGCGGCGGGTTGTTCGGACGGTTCCTGGACTTCGGGAGTCAGCCCCAGACGAACGCTTCCGGGCGTGGGTTTGCCTGTTTTTCTCGGAAGTTCCGGTTTGGCGGGCGGTTCGGGCAGGGCCTCGCTTTCCGGCGGCTGGGGCAGTTGCTCATCCCGCACGACCGGAGGTTCATCTTCACCGGCAGGCGAGTCTGGCTCGGTTCCCTCTTCGGCCGAAGTGTCCCAGGCCTCTTCCTCGGAAGCCTCCCGGTCTCGCCGGCCTTCGGCGAATGCCAGCAGCCCGAGCTGCGATCCGCTGCTGCTGCGATCGGCGCCACCGTTTTCTGCTGCCGAGCGTTCCATGGCCGTGGCAACAGCACCGGCCGCCACGGTGGCAGGTTCGGTCGAACCTTCCCGAGAGATGATCCGGGCCGCCTCCACGAGATTTTGAGCGTTGAAATCCGCCTGAACGGTTTCCTGTTCGGGTTCGCCGGGCCGGTGGTGTTCCTCATGGCGGATCCGGATGGTGCGACAGCCGGCCCGCTGGCCCGCTTCCACGTCCCGCGCGCCGTCCCCGACCATCCAGCTCTGTTTCAGGTCGATGTTCAGTTCCCGGGCTGCCTGGAGGATCATCCCCGGGCGCGGCTTGCGAAGGTCGGAGTTCCGCGCGTATTTGATGACCGAGCCGTCCGGATGGTACGGGCAGTAGTAGATGGCGTCGATATGGGCACCCTTGCTGTCGAGGCGACGGCGCATCTCCTCGTGGATCTGGCGCAGCGTTTCCTCGGTCAGCATCCCGCGGGCGATGCCCGACTGGTTGGTGACGACCACCACCATGAAGCCCGCCTGCCGAAGGGATTTGATCGCCAGAGCAACCCCGGGCAGCAGTTCTACCCTCTCCGGGTCCGACAGGTATCCCGGGTCTTTGAGAATCGTGTCGTCTCTATCGAGGAAGACAGCCTTTTTCACCATTGGATTCGCCTCCGGGTCCCATGGGGTCGACAGCGGAAGATACATCTGGGTCATGAAAGATTAACCTGTCCGGGCCGGGGCGGCTCGACAACGACGCCCGGCAGCCCCAGGAAACGCTTACTTGTTGGTTTCCACAATGCGCGTGATAATTTCGGTGGTGCTGAGCCCGTCGACCGCGTCCAGCGTGAGCACGCGTCCGCCGGTCTTTTCCACCACCTCCCGCCCCACCACTTCCTGCGTGGTACCTCCCTTGACGAGGATGTCCGGTTTCAGCAGTTCCAATAGCGGCACGGGCGTGTCTTCCGGGAAGATGGTCACGTAGTCGACACACTCCAGCGAGCCGAGCATCTCCGCCCGCTCGTTTTCCCCGATCACCGGTCTGGACGGGCCCTTGAGCCTGCGGACGCTGTCGTCGCTGTTGACGGCAACGATCAGGCAGTTGCCCAGTTCGCGAGCCTGCTGAAGGTACTTCACGTGCCCCAGGTGCAGCAGGTCGAAGCAGCCGTTGGTGAAAACGATCTTCTCCCCGCGCTTGCGGCGGATGGCCAACTCTTCCACCAGCTTCTTGCGGTTGAGAATCTTGCTGCCTCGCAGGCCGATGAGGCTGCGGAGCTCTTCCATGATCTCTTTGCGGGTGATGGGCACCACGCCGAATTTCTCGACTTCCAGCCCGCCGGCAACGTTGGCCAGCTCGATCGCGTCCACCAGTTCCACATCCTCTGCCAGCGCGACGGCCAGCGTGGCCAGCACTTCGTCGCCGGCGCCGGTTACATCGTAGACACTGCGCGGCTTGACCGGCGGGATTCGCAGTTCGGTGCCGTCCCGGGTCAGCAGGTAAGCCCCTTCCTTGTCCATGGTAATGATCATGGCCTCGGCCTCGGTCACCTGCAGGAGACGCTCTGCCGCATCGTGCAGCGTGCGGCCGTCGACGATCTCGATCCCGCTGCCGACGGACGCCTCATAGCGGTTGGGCGTCAACAGCGTGGCCCCGCGGTAACGGGAGTAGTCGCCGAGCAACGCCGGGTCGACCAGAACCTTCAGCCCGGCCTTGCGGGCATCGGCGATGATCTCCGGGGTGTTCTCGTCGTTCAGGACGCCCTTGTTGTAGTCTTCCACGGCGAGGACGTCCACGGAAGAGAACGTCCCGCGGGTCGCGGCCCGCAATGTGCGGCGGACGGTCTCGGGCAGCGGATGGGTGTTTTCCTCGTCGACGCGGAGCATCTGCTGGGCGTGGCGATGCTGGGCCAGACCGACGTAGCGGGTTTTGACCGACGTCGGCCGGTCCTGCAGGCCGACCAGCGCGGAGGTTTCCGCCCCCGCCACCATCAGCAGGCGAGACAGCTCTTCCGAAGCCTGGTCCTTGCCGACGACTCCGACGCAGTGCACCTTCCCGCCGAGAGCGAGCACAGCCTCGGCCACGTTGCCCGCCCCACCGACGCGGGCCTCGCTGCGTTCGGTTTTCAGCACCGGAACGGGGGCCTCGGGATTGATCCGCTCGACACTTCCGTAGACGTAGCGATCGAGCATGAAATCGCCAATCAACGCGATCCTCGGAGTGCCGAACCCGCTGACAATGTTCATTAACCCATCCATGACCGGGATTCTACCCCCGGCGGCGCGGCAAAGCAAGCGAACCGGCGGGCCCTGCCGAGCCTGCCGAGAGTGCACGGAACTGCGGAAAGCTACGTAAAACTACGAAAAAAACAACAAGCCCTGCGGAACAAGACGCAAAGCAAACGGCCTCATGTACGGCTGCGCCAACCACTTGCGTCTTTTCTGCCCGCTTTTGCACGTTGTTCCTTTCCGCCGATTCCGACGCACAACCCGGCCGCGATGCATGGGCGCACACCTCGCGCCCTCCGCACTCCCCCTCGGCGGCATGGTTTCAGCGCGCGCCCGTTGCCGCCGTCAGGCAGACAAAGCCGCAACCTCAACGCTGCCACG
>JBKHHU010000264.1:0-3984 GCA_046539045.1 Phycisphaerae bacterium | reverse complement strand
GGGGGCAATGCGCATGGATTGAATCCCTTCGATCATGGTGCCTGTGAATTACCATTGACGATCATACGTTTCACGCCCGCAAAGTCAAGATCGACTGCGGTGGCGTCAGACGCCGCCCGGCGCGTTTTCTGCTGTCGGCCGGATCGGTAATCTCACTGACCCGCAATCGGGCGAAACGTCCGCACCACGCAACGGAGATGCTCTGCGTCGCCTCAACCGGACCGGCCGATGATCGTCTCTCGTCGCTGCGCTTGACGATTCGCCCCGCACTCGCCATCATGTTCTCTCCCAATGACTCAGAACGGAGAGAACCAGATGTCCCACGCAGGCAGCAAACCGAATATCGTACTGGTTTTCATGGACGACATGGGCTACGGAGATATGGGCTGCTTCGGCTCGCCCTCCATCCGCACCCCGCAGATGGACCGGGTGGCCCAGAACGGCGTGAAGTTCACGCAGATGTACGCAGCCGCCGCGATCTGCACCCCGAGCCGGTGCGGCCTGCTGACCGGTCGCCACCCCAACCGCGTGGGCATCAATCGAGTGCTGTTCCCGCGGGACACCGAAGGCATGCCCGCCGATGAAAAGCTCATCCCCGCCTACCTCAAGGACGCCGGCTACGCGACCTGCATGTGCGGCAAGTGGCACCTCGGTTGTCGGGAGGAGCACAACCCCACAAGGTTCGGGTTCGACGAGTATTTCGGGCTGCTGTACTCCAACGACATGAGCCCGCTGAACCTGATGGACGGGGAAACGATCGCCGAGGAAGAACCCGACCAGGCCACCCTCACCCGACGCTACACCGACCGGGCCATCGAGTTCATCCGCGAGAAGAAGGATCAGCCGTTCTTCGTCTACCTCGCCCACACCATGCCCCACATCCCGCTGCACGTGGAGAGGGAATTCCGCGGCAAAAGCAACGGCGGGGTCTACGGCGACACGATCGAATGCATCGACCATCACCTCGGGCGGCTGACCGACACGCTGGACGAGCTGGACCTGACCGACGAGACGCTGCTGATCGTCACCAGCGACAACGGGCCGTGGTATGAGGGCAGCGTCGCGGGCCTGCGCGGGCGGAAGTTCGACGTCTACGAGGGCGGGGTCCGCATGCCGTTCGTCGCCCAATGGCCGGGGAAAATCCAGCCCGGTTCGTGTGTCGAGCAGGCGGGGAGCCTCATGGACCTGCTGCCGACCTTCCTGCATCTTGCCGGTGTCGATCAGCCGACCGGCCGCAAGCTGGACGGGATCAACATCTGGGACGCCTTCGACGGGAAGGACATGCCCGAGCGGGACGCGATTTACTACTTCTTCCACGAGAACCCCCAGGCCATCCGCTGCGGGAAATGGAAGCTGCACGTGGCGTTCGGGTTCGACAACAAGACCAAGGAAATGCCCCAGCTGTTCGACATGGACCGCGATCCGGGCGAAAACTACAACCTCGCCGCCAACTACCCCGAGGTGGTCGAAAAGCTGCAGAAGAAGCTGTTCGATTTCCAGGTAGAGGTGGCGGGCAGCAGTGCGTAGGTGTTTCGTGCGTAGGCAATTGTGCTTAGGCAATAGTGCTTAGGCAATAGATGCGTGGTCCCGGCCGGAGTGATCCGTCCGGTAGGAGAACCATGCAAAAGTTCGCGCCGTTCGCGCTGTTCGCGGCTACGAGACCATTTTCCAGCGGGATGCACAACGGAGCCCCCGCGACAAACCAACGAGCGAGGGAATCCGAGCCACGGTACTGAACGGGATATCCCCACTGAGTCTCCGCGCCTATTGCCTAAGCACTACTGCCTGAGCACAAGAAAACAGGTTCGCGTCGTTCGCGCTGTTCGCGGCCAGATAACAATACTGAGCGGGATTCTCCCATCGAGCCCCCGCCCAAACGAAAAACGAATTCACGAATTCACGAAGTAACGAACAACCAATGGCCAAGCGTTTCAATTTCGACGTCTCGCACTACCCGCAACTGCCGCAGCTTCGCGGGCTGATGATCATGGGCACCGACGCGGAAGTCGGCAAGACGCTCGCTGCCGGGGCGATCGCCCGGTCACTGGTATCCGACGGGCGGAAGCTGGAGGTCTTCAAACCGGTCGCAACCGGGTGCAAGCGTCACGGGACCAGGCAGCTCTCGCACGAGGCGGCATTCCTTGCTGCCTGCAGCGATTCCCGGCGCCAACTCCGGCAGATCGTCCCGACGATGTACAAGCACGAGCTGCTGCCGAACGTAGCCGCCGAGTGGACGAAACGGGAAATCGATCTGGACGCGATTCTCGGCGAGTACGCCACGCTAACCGGCCAGGCCGATGCGGTGATCGTGGAGGCTCCCGAAGGCGTCATGTGCCCGATCACCGACGATTTCTGGAGCATCCATTTCGCGCTGCTGGCGAAGCTCCCGGTTGTGCTGGTCGCCCGGGCCGGGCTCGGCACCGTCAACCAGACGCTGCTGAGCCTGCACGCGCTGCGGTCGGTCGGCCTGCGCGTCGCCGGTGTGGTGATCAACCGCTATCACGTCGACCCAGCAGCCGAGCGGGAAATCACCGATCCGAACCTGCCGTACACCCACGGCGATGAGGACCTGGCGATGTACACCAACCCCACGCAGATCGCCGAACGCGGGCGCGTCGAAGTGCTGGCGACCATTCCCGAAGAAGCGGACAACAGCGTGCAGGACGTCGTCATCGGAAGGAACACCCAGTTCGCCGTCGATCAACCCGACTGGTGGCGATTGATGGAAGACTGAGAAGTTCGCCGGTGTCCGGCGCTTCTGGCTGCGGTTCCCATGCTCTCAGCAAAAGAAGTTCGTGCCGTTCGCGCTGTTGGCGGCTATTTGAAGATTCGGGCGGAACGCTCCCCCCCCAGTTCCTGCGCCCAACTTCTTCCAGACCTTAGCAACGAATTCACGAATCAACGAAAGCAGTACCCAAAGATCCCCGCGGCGGTCGCGAGGTTGAGCGAATCGGTTTCCGGTGCCATGGGGATCGTCACGCGGCGGTCGCAGAGTTCCAGCGTCTGCTCGCCCAGTCCGGTAGCCTCGCAGCCGAGAATGATGGCGCAGCGGTCGGGCGGTCGCACGTCGGCAAGATTCTCGGCAGTCTCATCGAGAACCGTTCCCACCAGTTGGACATTCCATTGCTCGCGGAGCGTTCGCAGGTCGGTCTCGAAATCCGTGCCGACCGCGTGCGGAAGGGTCAGTACGGCTCCCATCGAGACGCGCAAACAGCGACGGCTCCACGCATCGCAGCAGTTCGGGCCGAGAAGAACCCCGTCGTATCCGAACCCGGCAGCAATTCGAAAGATGCTCCCGAGGTTCTGCGGGTCGGCCACTTCCGGGCAGACGATCAGGCGAACCGGCCCGGTTTCCTTGCCGGCCAAGACATCATCGATTGTCCTTCGCGGCGGGCGCTTTCCGCAGGCCAGCACGCCGCGGTGGAAGTCGAACCCGACAATGGTCGACAGCACCGCTTCGTCGGCCTGGTAGATCGGCACGCCCGACTCGGCCAGTTCGGCCAGCGGTTCGGCGTCCTTTTCCAGACAGAGCAGCGAGACGGTCCGGACCTCGCTTCGCAGCAGCCGCTCCACGAGCCACCGCCCCTCGGCGATGAACAGGCTCTCCCCGCGCAACGTCCGGTCCCGCAGGTTGCGGTACGCGGCGATCCGCGCGTCGTCGGGGCTTTTGATGCGATGGATACTCATGGGGACAGATCCTAGCGTAGGGACCGGCGGCTGTACAGGTCGGGGAGACCCACACCTCTTTCCCGCGTGGTGGGTCTCCCGACCCACCACGTTGCATCGCGTTCATTGCGGACAGGCATGCGCGTTGGCGGGTCAGGAGACCCGCCAACCCAAGGGAGGAGACCCACACCTCTTTCCCGCCTGGTGGGTCTCCCGACCCACCACGTTGCTTTCGCGTTCATGGCGGACAGGCACTCGCGTTGGCGGGTCAGGAGACCCGCCAACCGAAGGGAGGAGGTGCCCCACACCTCTTTCACG
>JBKHHU010000007.1:0-41112 GCA_046539045.1 Phycisphaerae bacterium | reverse complement strand
GCCCCGGCAGGGGCGAAAGAATTGAAGGTGGCCGCCGAGGCGCGGAGAGCACGGAGGTCATTCACGGGGAAAGGGTTGTTCGCCACGAACAGCGCGAACCACGCGAACTGGGTTTCCGAAGCGGAGCTTTGAGCCTTTGCATTTCGGAATTCGGATTTGTTTCGGATTTCGAGATTCGGATTTCGAATTTGCGGATGGTAGCCACGAACAGCGCGAACGACGCGAACTTGTGTTGGGTAATTGGCGATCGCGGCGCGTCGAAACTGCGGTGACTCCGCCTCCCGTCGTACCCGTTTACCCGGGAGTCGGCCCGTGCGGGGATCTATTTCGATCTCGGGCCGTCAGAGTATGGCTTCGTTTTTGGGCAGTTTGATGATGAATGTCGTGCCCTGGCCGGGCTTGCTCTGAACATCGATGCTGCCGCCCATCTCCAGGATCACGCCGTGCACGACCGACAGGCCCAGACCGGGGTTGGTATGATCTCCACCCGACAGCAGCCCCTTGGTGGTGAAGAACGGCTCGAACACCAGCGACAGGTCGTCCTGTGAAATCCCCCCACCGGTATCGGCAAACGTCACAATCACCTCATTTTCCGTCTGCTCTGTGCCGATGGTGATCGTGCCGCCGTCGGGCATGGCCTCTTCGGCGTTGGTCAGGAGATTCCCGAGCACCTGGTGCATCCGGTTGGCTTCCACTTCGGTGATCGGGATCGGGTTCAGATCGAGCTTCAGTTGGATCCCGTGTTCGTTGAGGGGGTGCTCGACCAGGTGGGCGAAGGTAAGGATGACTTCGGTAAGGTCGGCCAAGTCACCGTGGGCGGCGTTCTCGGCCTCGCTTTCGGCAAAGCTCAGCAGGGACTGGGTAATCTTGGACGCCCGGGCCGCGGCCTCAGCGGTCATCTGCAGCGCCCGTCGCATGGAGGTGGTGTCTCCGCTGGTCAGGGCGAAATCCACGAACGTCGCGACCCCGCCGAGGATGTTGTTGAAGTGGTGGGCAACCCCGCCGGCCAGCGTCCCCAGCGAGGCCATTTTCTCCGCCTGCGTAAGGCGTTCTCCCAGTTTCCGCGTCTGCGTCTCGTCGATGGCCCAGGCGCTGACGCCGCTGATCTGTCCGTCTTCGGTGGGAATGGGCGAGAGCACCACCAGCAGATAGCGGTTGTCGCCGTTGTCGCCCGGGACTTTCAGCTCGAGTTGCGACGTCTGCCCTTTGTGCAACGTTCGCTTGAGGAGTCGGTCAAACAGGTTCTTGCGTTCCTCGGGCACCAGGGTCAATACGCTTTTGCCGACCATGGAATCGGCGGTGTGAGGCAACAGATGCCTGGCAGCGTCGTTCCAGGAGATGATATTCTCATCGCTGTCGATTGCGACCATCGCTACCGCGGCGTGCTGGAACAACCGCTGATAGAACTGCTCGGAATCGACCGGGTTGGGGTGGGGATATTCGTCACTCATACAGCGTCCGGGGCCTCTTTCTCATGGCATTAAGGCAGCCTACCTTATTGCGGGGGACTCTTCAACTCCTGGACGTAAACCCTTGGCACTACGATAAGCAATGTCTCAAACAACATGCCGTCACGCTGATGGGTCAGGAAGTGGTGCCCCAGCCCGGAAGGGTTGGAACTGGCCGCTCCGGGCCCGATCACCAAAAGGTCCTCCTCGGGAATCATCGACTGAAACACCATCTCGCTGAAGGCGAAACGCTCCGGTTCTCGTACAAGGCTCAGCCCCGAGCGGGTCTTGATCAGCTTGTCCTTCTCCTTGAGGGTCCGGATCTGCGGCATTCCGCTGACCATCAGCTTGCTCCGATCCTCCGGATTCAACGTGAAAACGAACAGCAGCAGGTTGTCCCCGGCAGGATAGTCCCTACCGCTCAAGCTGCCGTCTTCCTTGTAGGTGAAGATGGTCTGGGCGGGCTGGTTCCTTCCCACCACGATCGGGAATCCGCGTCCGGGCAGGGCGGTGATCTGCTGCGACTTCAATGCACTGCCCGTGAGCCTCTGCAGCACGTTCCTCAGGTCCGACCAGCTTTCCTTGCTGCAGGTCCCGATGCGGAACCCGTTGCGCCCGACCACGCCGTTGCGGGCTACCGCTACCTGCTCCTCGTTCAGGTAGCTCCAGACTTCCTCCGAGCGGCTGAGCTGGCCGACGGGCAGTTCCACCGTCATGATCGCCACGCTCACCAGCAATACCGATTGCTTCTGCCGGTCGGCGGATTCCGCCTGCTCGGACCCGAAGACCGCCTCCTTGCCGCGGGGCATGGGCGGCTCCTGCGGATCCGGCGTTCTCGGACACCCGGAGGCAAACAGAACCCCTCCGAGCAGGGGAAGTATGATCAATCGTGACAGACTCAAATTGGCTGGCCCATTGGAGGTATACCCGGTTGGCGGTAGCGATCCCCGCGGGATCCATGAGTCCATGCTAGCTTCCGGCCGGGACGCTGTCAATTCAGACGCAAACCTCTTGTCGCAACGGACATGGTGCCGGCACGGAAATCGCTGCTGCTCAGGCGGTGGGCGTTTCCGGCCGCTGGAGCTTGCGGAACTGGATGTCGAAGAAGCGGGCGTACTCTCCATCGGCATCGAGCAGTTCCTGGTGGGTTCCGTGTTCAATGATCCTGCCGTCATTGACAAACAGGATCTGATCCGCCTGGAAGATCGTGCTGAGCCGGTGGGCAATGGCGAAGGTGGTGCGTCCGCTCTTGAGACGGTCCACCGCGTTCTGGATCAGCAACTCCGTCTCCGGATCGACCGACGAGGTCGCCTCGTCCAGCAGCAGGATCTGCGGGTTCTTCAGCAGGGCCCGGGCGATAGACAGTCGCTGACGCTGGCCCTCCGAAAGCGTCAGCCCGCGCTTGCCGATGGGCGTATCGTACTTCTCCGGCAGCTCTTGCACGAACGCGTCGGCGTTGGCCATCCTGGCCGCCTCGATCACCTCCTCGCCAGTGGCGTCGGGCCGGCCGTAGGAAATGTTCTCCGCCACCGAACCGGAAAACAGGAAGTCATCCTGCATGACGATCCCGATGTGCGACCGCAGCGACCGCAGCGTGATGTCGCGAATGTCCCTGCCGTCCACCAGCACCCGGCCCTGCTGGGGCTCATAGAACCGCGGGATCATCCGGATCACGGTGGTCTTTCCCGCTCCGCTCGGGCCGACCAGGGCGATCATCTGCCCCGGATCGGCGTGCAGGCTCACGTCCTTGAGGATCGGCCGCTGGTGATCGTAAGAGAACTCCACGTTCTCGAAGGTGACCTCTCCGGCACAGTCCTTGAGATCTTCCGAGCCGTCGTGGTCGCGGATGTCGGGCGAGATGTCCATGTATTCGTGGAATCGCTCGATGCTCGCGAAGAACTGCCCCGCATGCTCGAGCATCATCACCGCACGCACGATCGGCTGGAGGAACCGCTGAAGGTAGAAGAAAAACGCCGCCAGCGTGCCGATGGAAATCGCCTCGGCCATGGTGAGGTACCCGCCGTACAGCAGAACCACCCCCATCGCCAGGGCGTTGATAAGAGCGGCCCCGGGGAACATCCGCGACATATAGCGGATCACGCCCATGCGACTGTTGTAATGATGCTCGTTTTCCTCGCGAACGTTCTCGGATTCGCGGGGCTCTGCGATGAACGCCTTGATGATCGCGATGCCGTTGAAGTTCTCTTCCAGCAGGTCCGAAAGCGATTCCTTCTTCTTGCGGACGTGGCGGAATTCCTCCCACATCCGCAGGCCCGTTCTCCGCACGTGCCAGACCAGCAACGGAAGGAACACCAGCGCCGCCAACGCCAGCTTCCAGCTGAAATAGAACATCAATGCCGCACATCCGCTGATCATCACCACCGCCAGGACGAATACCTCCGGGCCGTGATGGACCACTTCCTGAATCACGTTGATGTCGTCGACAATCCGCGACAGCATCCCGCCGGTCTTCCGCCTGTCGTGGAACGACATCGACAGCTTCTGGCAGTGCGAGTACAGATCGTCCCTCAAGCGGGAGGTGATGCGCTGGGCGACCTCATGACCCCAGTACGTCTTCAGGTAATGAATGAACGTAAAGAGGACGAAGATCAGCACCAGAACACCGGAGGCGATGGCCAGGCCGGTGAAATTCTTGGCGGGGATCGCGTCGTCGATTCCGTACCGGATCAGCAGCGGCGGGATCAGTACCAGTATCACGGCGATCACGTGCAGGCACTGGACGAAGGTGAACATCTTCCAGCGCGGCCTGACGTACACCCGTGCGAATCGTTTCAGATCACTCCATTTGGAATTCATTGGGACAGCTCTCTCCAGGCAATGAGTTCGTACTGATAGACAGAAAATCGTAGCGGCATCCGGTGCCGGTCGCAACCGCCGGTCGGTTTCGTGGGTTGCCTCTCGCCCGCGCCCACCCCGGCCGACGGGTGCGAAGCTTTTCACGTCCGGACGCTTGCAAAACTACGCTGCTCCCGGAAAAATGGGGGTGCTCAAACCTGAAAGGAGGCGCTCGATGCCGAACGCACAGAAGCCCGCAAGGAGTCTGCCGCTCAACCGGGGTAATGCGCTGTCGGAGACGCTGCGGTCGATGACCGGTTTTCTGGGCCTGGAGTTTCTTCTCGCTCTGGCGGGGCTCGTGGTGCTGGTTCTGGATCTGCACTGGGCTCTACGGCTGGCCGGGGGCGTGCTGACGCTGGCGGTCCTGTTTACAGCCCTGGTGTGGGTCCGCCGCCGGGCCCGGGGCACGCTGGGCGACGAACTCGGTAAGCTCAAGGCTCAGCAGGAAGCGGATTCGGCGAAACTGAAGACAGAAATTGCCGACCTGCGTGACCGGGTGCAGCGGCAACACATCACCAAGCGGTTCCACCGCTTCTCGCGCAGGCTCTCGGAGGAGGATGAACGGGTTCTGATGGAGCAGTGGCTGCCGAAGCTCGGCCTGGAGTTGCGGGTGGAGGTGTTGCGGTACCTGGAAAGCCGCATCTGCAGCGTGGAGGACATGCTGCTGGGGCGCCTGGGCGGGAACATCCAGAACCCGGTATTGCGGCTGTTGGCTGCGCTGAGCCTGGAAGAGCCGGAACTGCGGATTCTGGAGATCGGCACCATGTCCGGGTCCAACGCGTGCCTGATGTACGATCTGCTCTGCTGTCACCGGGAGCGGGTGAGGCTGACACTGATCGACCCGCTGGAGGGGTTTTACGGGAAGGGCAACCGGGACTGGGCCACCGGTCTTCCGGTGAGCCCGACGGTAGTGCGGCGAAACCTGCATTTCCTGCACGTTCCGGAAGAGGATGTGACGCTGATTCAGAAATACTCCACGGACGCCGCGGCGGTGTCGGCGGCCGGGGCGAGGACCTACCATTTCATTTTCGTCGACGGCGATCACAGCCAGGAGGGGGTCGGCAAAGACATCCTGCTCTATAAGGACATGGTCGAGCCGGGCGGGATCATGGCCTTCGACGACTACGACAATCCGGACTGGCCTGGGGTCACGCCGGCGGTTGATGCGTTCGATCGGGAGGACGACCGGTTCGAGCGGCTGGGGTCATTCGCCGAGACGGCGGTGTTCCGGCGTGTGCGGTAGATTCACCGACCCCGGCGGCGGAGGGGGCATGGTCGTGCGAAATCTCGTCCAATCGCGGGAAAAAGGGTTGCGATCAGGAGCGAGAACGGCGATGATCCAGAATTCCGAGGCTTGAAGAAACCGGCAAGTGACGGTGGCTTCGGAGTCGTTGTAGCCAGAGGCTCAAAAAGTTCCACGGGCCTCTAAAAAGTCTTTGACACCCGATTTGAGTGCTGTATAGTAAGCGATCTATCTCTGGTCCGGGGTGTTTCTGCACCCTGTCAGAGGCATGTTTTGTCCACGAAGCGTGTGCTGCTGTAGCTCAGTGGTAGAGCGCGTCCTTGGTAAGGACGAGGCCATGGGTTCGACCCCCATCAGCAGCTTTCGGTTGGCGGACCAGTGGACAGTTCGCAACGGAACAAGCCTGTTTATGCAGTTCTCTCGCGCCTTCCGGTTGCAGGGAGTGGGAAGTCTCAGGCTGATACAACGATTGTTCGCAAATACACGATAAGGCAAGAGGAGCAAGAGTAATGGCCAAGGAAGTATTCCAGCGGACCAAGCCGCACGTGAACGTCGGCACCATCGGTCACGTTGACCACGGCAAGACGACGCTGACGGCTGCGATCATGACCGTCTCTGAAGCGATGGGCATGGCCAAGGCGAAGAGCTACGATGAAATCGCCAAGGCGTCTGAATCGCAGGGCCGCCGCGACTCGACGAAGATTCTGACGATCGCCACCGCGCACGTCGAATACGAGTCCGAGAAGCGTCACTACGCACACGTCGACTGCCCCGGTCACGCCGACTATGTCAAGAACATGATTACCGGTGCCGCCCAGATGGACGGAGCGATTCTCGTTGTCTCCGCCGCCGACGGCCCCATGCCGCAGACCCGCGAGCACGTCCTGCTTGCCCGTCAGGTCAACGTCCCCCGACTGGTGGTCTTCCTCAACAAGGTCGACCTGGTCGATGACGAAGAGCTGCTCGAGCTGGTCGAGATGGAAGTCCGGGAACTGCTGAGCACCTACGAGTTCGACGGCGACGAAGCCCCGGTCGTCCCGGGTTCGGCCACTGCCGCCATCGCCGATCCGAGCGGTGCCGGTGGCGAGCCGATCAAGGAACTGCTCAAGGCCCTGGATGACTACATCCCCGAGCCCGAGCGCGAAATCGACAAGCCCTTCCTGATGCCCGTCGAAGACGTCTTCTCGATCAAAGGCCGTGGTACCGTCGGTACCGGCAGAATCGAGCGTGGCGAGGTCAAGGTCGGCGACAAGATCGAAATCGTCGGTCTCGGCGACACCCGCGAGACCACCATCACCGGTGTCGAGATGTTCAACAAGACCATGGAAGAAGGCCAGGCCGGCGACAACGTCGGTTGCCTCCTCCGCGGTGTTGAGAAGAGCGATCTGGAACGCGGTCAGGTGCTGGCGGCCCCCGGTAGCATCACCCCGCACCACAAGTTCGAGGGCGAAGTCTACGTCCTGACCAAGGAAGAGGGCGGTCGTCACAGCCCGTTCTTCACCGGGTATCGCCCGCAGTTCTACTTCCGCACCACCGACGTGACCGGCACCATCAAGCTGAAAGACGCCGAGATGTGCATGCCCGGTGACAACGTCACCATGGACGTCGAGCTGCTGAACACCAGCATCGCGATGGAAGAAGGCCTGCGTTTCGCCATTCGTGAAGGCGGCAGGACCGTCGGTGCCGGTGTCGTCACCAAGATCGTGGAGTAAGTTGTCATGGCCAAATCGAAGGCCCGTGAATACGTGTGGATGCAGTGCAGTTCCTGTAAGGAGCTGAACTACCGTACCAACGTGCGGACGCAGGGCGGGATGCCGAAAATCACGCTCAGCAAGTACTGTCCGCGCGAACGGAAGCACACGGAACACAAAATCAAGAGAAAGTAATCGTCGGGAAGGCGGCGTCGTGACATCCCCGGCCCATCGGGCCGACGGGAGTCCCGGCGCCGCCGAACCGCCGATACACGGCAGTAGCTCAATTGGCAGAGCAGCGGTCTCCAAAACCGCAGGTTGGGGGTTCGACTCCTCCCTGCCGTGCTGATATTGCCGCCTCCCGCCGACGCGGGATCCGGTAAGCCCCGGAAGAGGAAACAATGACCAGCCACGACGGCTCCGACGTTCCCGAGTCTGGGAGCGGTGGTGTCCGTGGCTGCTTTTGTCGCATTCCTGCCGGTGCCTTGCTTTCCGTGCAACAAGGTCTACGTCTCGCCTGGAGCAGTCTCCCTGCCGGCGCGGCGAATTGAAGGATCCGCGATCGTGTCTACCATCGAGATCTACAAAAAGAACCAGGGACGATACACCCGCGTCGGAACGTTTATCGGCGTGATGCTCATCGGTTTGGTCGGTGCCTACATTCTCAGTCGGCAGCTGACCGGATACGACTGGGCAGAGAGTTCTTACGTGCGGTTCGGTATCCCTGTGCTGCTGGTCGCGGCGCTGGCGGGGCTGATGTTCTGGATGATGAACCGGGCCAAATCGGCGGATTTCCTGATTGCCACCGAAAGCGAGATGAAGAAAGTCGCCTGGTCCAGCAAGAAGGAAGTCATCGGTTCCACGAAGGTCGTGCTGGTCGCCACGTTCATCATGGCGGTCCTGCTGGCGGTGGTGGATCTGCTGTTCATACTGCTGTTCAGCCAGATGGGCGTCCGGATCGGTTGGTAGAACTACCTGAAGACGAACCAAGGAAAGACGTTCCATGTCCAAACAGTGGTATGTATTGCGAGTCGCCTCCAACCGCGAGACCCAGGTCCGCGATGCCTTGATCCGCAAGGTCAAGATCGAGGGGCTGGAAGACAAGATCGGCAAGATTCTCGTGCCGACCGAAAAGCGTCCTGCACCGCGAGGCCGCGGCGACAAGAAGAAAAAGACCGTCGAGCGGAAGATGTACCCCGGGTACGTCTTCATCGAGATGGACCTGGACGAGAACGGGGCCATCGGCGAGGATGCCTGGTTCCTGATCCGCGAGACCAACGGTGTGGGCGACTTCATCGGCTCTGCCGGGCGACCCACGCCCATGAAGCAGGGCGACGTAGACAAGATGCTCATGCAGGTTGAAAAGGCCGAGGAAGGCACACCGGTCTCGGTCGAGTTCGAGCAGGGCGATCAAGTCAAGATCAAGGAAGGCGCGTTCGAGAACTTCGAAGGCGCCGTCGAAGAGGTTCTGCCCGACAAGGGCCTGGTCCGGGTCGTGGTTACGATCTTCGGCAGGGCCACCCCGGTGGAACTGGAATACTGGCAGGTGGAAAAGGCCTGAGGCATCCGCCCGTGGGCCTGCTGCCGGGCCTGTAACCCCCGACCAACCGCGCTTCGAACCCCGAAGTAACTGAGAGTAAATCATGGCCAAGGAAATTGTAGGTAAAATCAAGCTTCAGGCCCCAGGTGGTCAGGCGACCCCGGCCCCGCCGATCGGTCCTGCCCTCGGTGCCCAAAACGTCAATATCGGTCAGTTCGTGCAGCAGTTCAACGACCGCACGAAGGACATGAACGGAGCCCCCGTCCCGGTGGAAATCACCGTCTACGGCGATCGCTCCTTCGAGTTCGTCGTCAAGAGCCCCCCCGCAGCGTTCCTTCTGAAGGAAGCCGCCGGTCTGGAGAAGGGCTCCGGCGAACCGAACAAGAACAAGGTCGGAACCGTCACCCGCGATCAGTGCAAGCAGATCGCCGAAAAGAAGATGAACGACCTGAACGCCTTCGATCTGGACAACGCCTCCAGGATCATCGAAGGCACCGCCCGCAGCATGGGCATTGTCGTCACGGAATAGCTGAACCTGCCCTGTTGTTGGGGCCGCCTGACCACGGGCGAAGAACAGTGGGAGTCTCGTACAGACGAAAGGTGAACCATGGCTGAGCGACTTTCCAAACGCTACCGGGAAGCTCGGGAGAAGGCTCCCGAAACACCGGTGCCGCTCGCCGAAGCTGTCGAAATTCTCAAGGGCTTCCCGGCCACGAAATTCGACGCGACGGTGGAACTTGTCATGCACCTTGGTATCGACCCGCGGCAGGCTGATCAGCAGATGCGTGGTTCGATCTCTCTTCCCCACGGTATCGGGCGCACGCGTCGGGTCATCGCGTTCTGCGAAGGCGACGATGCCGAGGCGGCCAAGGAAGCCGGTGCTGTCGAAGCCGGTGGTGAAGAGCTGGTGCAGAAGGTCCAGGGCGGCTGGACCGATTTCGACGTAGCGATCACAACCCCGCAGATGATGAAGATGGTGGCCCCGCTGGGTCGCGTGCTGGGTCCGCAGGGGCTCATGCCCTCGCCCAAGGCCGGTACGCTCGTCCAGGACATCCCAACCGCCGTGGCAGAATTCTCCGCCGGTAAGGTGGAGTACCGCAACGACGACGGTGGAAACCTGCACGTCCCGGTCGGGAAGCTGAGCTTCGATTCCGAGAAGCTCGTGGAGAACATCGACTACTTCATCAAGTTCGTGCGGAAGAGCCGACCGACCACGACCAAGGGCATGTACATGCGGCGCGTGTGCATCTGTTCGACGATGAGCCCCTCGGTCGAGATCGACGTCGTGCGAAGGGTAGGTGTGACCAATGAGTAAACCAGTCAAAGAACTGATCCGGCGCGAAGTGGTCGGCAGGCTCGAAGGCGTCACGTCGATGGCCGTGGTGAATTTCACCGGTATCGACGCCAACACGACCAACGCCATCCGGAACCGCCTTCGCGAGAAGGAAATCCGCCTGAACGTGGTGAAGAACTCGATCGCCCGTCAGGCGATGCGGGAAGTCGGCCTGGAAGGCGCCACCGATCTGCTGGACGGCCCCTGTGCTCTTGCCTGGGGAAGCGACAGCGTGGTGACCGTCGTCCGCGAACTGCTGGACATCAAGAAAGAGTCCGCTCCGAACCTGTCGGTCAAGGCCGCCTACATGGACGGCGAGACCTTCGACACCGACCGGATCGAAGAACTCAGCAAGTACCCGACGCGGGATGAAGCGATTGCCCAACTCGTCGGTTGCGTCCTTGCCGGTGGAAGCAACCTGTCCGGTTGCCTCGTCGGCCCGGGCGGTCAGCTTGCCGGGATCCTCAAGTCGATCGAAGAGAAGGACGAAGGCGAAGCGGCCTGAGTTCGCGTGCCCGCTTGAGGCGGACCGAATCAAGAGAATCACGTTGGCTGCCGATTGGACCCGACCCGTCGGGCTTAAATGAACCCACCGGGGGTTCGCCTATCAGGCCGACATGGTGACTATAATGGAGTTGAACAATGTCTGACGAAGCTGCTGTCGAAGTAAAAGAGTTCGATGCCGCAATCAAGGAACTCGGTGACAAGATTTCCGGTCTTTCCCTCAAGGAAGCCGTCGACCTCAAGGACTACCTGAAGCAGGAATACGGTATCGAGCCCGCCGCCGGTGGTGCTGTGATGATGGCCGGCCCTGCGGCAGGTCCTGCCGAGGAAGAGGAAGAAAAGACCGAATTCGATGTCGTTCTCACCGGTGCCGGGGACAAGAAGATCCAGGTCATCAAGGCCGTCCGTGCCCTGACCAGCCTGGGCCTGAAGGAAGCCAAGGAACTCGTCGAAAGCGCCCCCAAGGCCGTCAAGGAAGGCGTTTCGAAGGAAGAAGCCGAAGAAGCGAAGGGCCAGCTCGAAGAAGCCGGTGCCAGCGTCGAACTGAAGTAACTACTGATCCAGGTAAAATTTACCACGATCTCTGTGCCTTCCGCCCTAACGGGCGGGAGGTGCTTTTGACTCGGAAACGGGTACAACCATTGAACAGCTGTTCAATTAGCGGTCTTAATCATCCAACAGTCCGGTGTGAAGACCCACACCGGAAAATCAGCGCGCGCAAATAGGGGACTTCCCAATGCTGCGAATGGATAAAGTACGTAGTTTTTCCAAGGTCGGCGACTTTGCACCGGTTCCCGATCTTGTTCACCTGCAAACACAAAGTTACGCGGATTTCCTCCAGGAGGACGCCGCTCCGGATTCCCGCGCCGAGCAGGGACTCGAAGCGCTTCTGAAGGAAATCTTCCCGATCGTCAGCTATGACGAATCCATGAAGCTGGAGTACGTCCAGTACGACATGGACCCGCCGCGGTACACGCCCGATGAGTGCCGCTACCTGAAGCTGACCTACGGCAAACCCTTCAAGATCCGCGTCCGCCTGTCCCGCCAGGACGCCAAGGACGTCGTGGAAGAAGACATCTACCTCGGCGAAATCCCGTGCATGATCGGTGGTGGCGAGTTCATCATCAACGGGGCCGAGCGCGTGATCGTCTCCCAGCTGCACCGGTCGCCCGGTGTCGACTTCACCGTCGAGATGGAAGGCTCCGACCGCCCGCTGCACGGGGCGAGGGTCATCCCCGAACGCGGCAGCTGGATCGAGATCGGCGTGACCAAGAAAGAGGTCCTGTCGATCCGGATCGACCAGTCCAGCCGCATCCCCGCCACGATGTTCCTCCGGGCGATGGACGAGCGATTCGGCACCGACGATGCGATCATTCGCGAGTTCTACAAGACCAGGAAGGTCGACGTGGAAAAACTTCGCCCGACGCACTACCTGGTCGAAGCTTTTGTCGACCCGGACAGCGGTGAGGAACTCGTCCCCGCCGGCGGGCAGATCGGCGAAGCCCTGACGAAGATCGTCTCCAGCCCGACCAAGAAGGTTGAGATCATCTCCAAGGTCTCCGACCCGCTGGTTCTCAACACGCTGGCAGAGGACGCCTCCGACAGCTACGAGAACGCCTTGCTCCGCATCTACATGCGTCTGCGTCCGGGCAACCCGCCGCAGCTGGACAAGGCCAAGACGCTGTTCGAAGAGAAATTCTACGATGAGAACCGCTACCGCCTGGGCAAGGTCGGCCGGTTCCGCATCAACCGGAAATTCAAGCAGGAAGTCGACGAGAGCGAGATGACGCTCCGCCCGGAAGACTTCCTCAATACGCTCAAGTACATTCTCCACCTCCGCGGTGGGAAGGGTTATGTCGACGATATCGACCATCTCGGAAACCGTCGTCTCAGGACGATCTCCGAATTGGCTGTCGACGAGCTGCGCAAGGGCTTCCTCAAGCTCCGCCGCACCGTCCAGGAGCGGATGAGCCTGAAGGACCCGGACGAACTGAGCAAGGTCGCCGAACTGGTCAACTCCAAGAGCGTTTCGTCGGCCATCGACTACTTCTTCGGCCGGGGCGAGCTGTCGCAGGTGCTCGACCAGCAGAACCCGCTGAGTCAGCTGACGCACGAGCGGCGTCTGTCGGCCCTGGGCCCGGGCGGTCTGAACCGCAAACGGGCGGGCTTCGAAGTTCGCGACGTGCATATTTCGCACTACGGCAGGGTCTGCCCGATCGAGACGCCGGAAGGCAACAACATTGGTCTGATCACCTCGCTGGGCATCTATGCGACCGTCGACGACTACGGGTTCCTGACCACTCCGTACCGGAAGGTCGAGAACGGGAAGGTCACCAACGAGATTTTCTTCCTGCGTGCCGATGAAGAGATCGAGTCGATCCTGGCCCCGCCGGAAGTGATTGAACGCGACAGCAAGGGCAACTGGAAGTTCCGCAGCGATCAGGTCCTGGCCCGCGCCAACGGCGAAATGCAGTTGACCAGCCCGGACCAGGTCGACTACGTGGACATCTCGCCCAAGCAGATCGTGGGTGTCTCTGCCTCGATGATTCCGTTCCTCGAGCATGACGACGCCAACCGCGCCCTGATGGGCTCCAACATGCAGCGGCAGGCGGTCCCGCTTCTGTGGACCGAACCGCCGGTCGTCGCCACCGGGATGGAGAAGGAAGTCACCAAGAACTCCGGTCTGCTGGTCAAGGCCCGCAAGTCCGGAACGGTCACCTACGTCGACTCCCGACAGATCATCATCGACAACACGGACGAATACCCGCTGGCCAAGTACTCCAAGCTCAACGAGCGGGTGTGCCTGAACCAGCGACCGATCGTCCGCGAAGGACAGCGCGTCGAAAAGGGCGACCTCCTGGCCGACGGCTCTGCCAGCAAGCAGGGCGAACTGGCCTTGGGTCGCAACGTGCTGGTCGCGTTCATGCCGTTCGACGGGTTCAACTTCGAGGACGCCATCCTGATCTCCGAGCGCCTGCTGAAGGAAGACTCCTTCACCAGCGTCCACCTCGAGGAATACGAGGTCGAGATCCGCGAGACCAAGCTGGGTCGCGAGGAATTCACCCGCGATATCCCCAACGTTTCCGAGAAGGCCCTGGGGAACCTGGACGAAAACGGTGTCGTGCAGGTCGGTACGCACGTCCGGCCGGGCGATATTCTCGTCGGGAAGGTCTCGCCGAAGTCCAAGAGCGAGCTGACCCCCGAAGAAAAGCTGCTGCACGCGATCTTCGGCCGGGCCGGTGAAGACGTCAAGAACGACTCTCTGGAACTGCCCGCGGGCGAAGAGGGCGTGGTCGTCGAGACCCGCCGCTTCAGCCGCCGGATGCACATGTCCGACGAGCAGAAGGCCCAGGTCAAGAAGGAGATGGTCGAATACAAGGTCGAGATGGACATGAAGCTCATCGACGTGTTCGACACGATGGTCGACGAGATGAACGATGTCCTCGGTGAGCCGCTGGTCGACCCGACCACGCGTCAGAAGGTCGGCCGGAGCGATATCCCCGAGGTGATCCTCGAGCAGATCGAAGGGTTCACGCTCGACTGGGTCAAGACCGACAAAGACGCCGTCCGCAAGCAGGTCCAGGAAATCCGCAACAAGTACTGGCCGCGGATCGAGGCGATCAAGGTGGAGACCGAGCGCAAGCTGGAGAACATGAAGCGCGGCGACGAACTGCCCTCCGGTGTGCTGGAGATGGTGAAGGTTCGCGTGGCGACCAAGCGGACGCTGGGCGTCGGCGACAAGATGGCCGGTCGGCACGGTAACAAGGGCGTCATCGCCAAGATCATGCCCGAGGAAGACATGCCGTTCCTCCCGGACGGCACGCCGGTCGAGATCGTGCTGAACCCGCTGGGCGTCCCGAGTCGTATGAACGTCGGGCAGATTCTCGAGACGCACCTCGGCTGGGCTGCGGCGGTTCTGGGCTTCCAGGCCGTCACGCCGGTCTTCGACGGAGCCAAGGAACAGGAAATCGTCGAGGCCATCCGCGAAGCCAACGAGTACGTCCGGAGCCGTCAGAACGACCTGGACTCGATGCGGAACGCCGGCCAGACGCAGGAACTGCTGGTGGAAATGCCCGAGGACGGGAAGATCACCCTCCACGACGGCAGGACCGGCGAACCGTTCGAGCAGAAAACCACCGTCGGCTACATCTACATGAACAAGCTGCACCACCTGGTGGACGAGAAGATTCACGCTCGTTCCACGGGCCCGTACTCGCTGATCACGCAGCAGCCCCTGGGCGGCAAGGCCCGCACCGGTGGCCAGCGTTTCGGCGAGATGGAAGTCTGGGGCCTGGAAGCCTACGGTGCCAGCTACACGCTGCAGGAATTGCTGACCGTCAAGAGCGACGACGTGGAAGGCAGGACCAAGATCTACGAATCGATGGTCAAGGGTGTCAACACCCTGGAAGCCGGAACGCCCGTCAGCTTCGACGTGCTCTGCAACGAGCTGCGTGGTCTGGGGCTGAATATCCAGCTCGAGAAGAAAAAACTGATCTGACCGTCCGATGACGGGTCAGTGTCAATAAGCGGAAAAACAGTTTCAGGATCCCTGAATTCGGAGCTCAACGGCTATGGCTGAGAGCGTTTACGATAGAATAAACGATTACGGGTCGGTCAAAATTCTGCTTGCTTCGCCCAACGACATCCGCAGTTGGTCGTTCGGTGAGGTCAAGAAGCCCGAGACCATCAACTACCGGACCTATCGTCCGGAAAAGGACGGGCTCTTCTGCGAGCGGATTTTCGGTCCGGAACGAGACTGGGAATGTGCCTGCGGTAAGTACAAGGGCACCAAGCACAAGGGCATCATCTGCGACCGCTGCGGCGTGAAGGTCACCCACTCTCGCGTCCGCCGCAAACGCATGGGCCACATCAACCTTGCCGCCCCCATCGTGCACATCTGGTTCTTCAAGGCACTGCCCAGCCGCCTGGGCACGCTGCTGGCGATGAAGACCGCCGACCTGGAGAAGGTCATCCTTTTCCAGGATTACGTGGTCACCGATCCCGGCGAGACCCCGCTGAAGTACCAGCAGTTGCTGACCGAGGAAGAGCACCGGGCCGCCGAGGAGAAGTACGGCCCCAGCAGCTTCACGGCTATGATGGGCGCCGAGGCGATCCACGCGCTGCTGCAGAAGCTCAATATGGACGAAACCGTCCAGGAGCTCCGCGATGGGCTGAAGAAGACATCCTCCAAGCAGAAGATCAAGGACCTCACCCGGCGACTCAAGCTGGTCGAATCGCTGCGGACGTCCGGCAACCGTCCGGAATGGATGATCATGGACGTCGTGCCGGTGATCCCGCCGGATCTGCGTCCGCTGGTCCTGCTGGAGAGCGGCAACTTCGCCACCAGCGACCTCAACGACCTGTACCGCCGCATCATCAACCGCAACAACCGCCTCAAGAAGCTGATGGACCTCAACGCCCCCGAGGTCATCATCCGCAACGAAAAGCGGATGCTCCAGCAGGCCGTCGACGCCCTGTTCGACAACAACCGCTGCCGCCGCCCGGTCCAGGGCACGGCCAACCGTCCACTCAAGTCGCTGACCGACATGATCAAGGGCAAGCAGGGCCGCTTCCGCGAGAACCTGCTGGGCAAGCGTGTGGACTACTCCGCACGTTCGGTCATCGTCATCGGCCCGCACCTGAAACTCAACCAGTGCGGCCTGCCGAAGAAGATCGCCCTGGAACTGTTCCAGCCGTTCATTATCCGCAAGCTCAAGGACCGCGGGCTGGCCGATACGATCAAGTCGGCCAAGAAGATGCTGGAACGCCGCGACAAGGAAATCTGGGACGTGCTGGAAGAGGTCATCTACCAGCACCCGGTCATGCTGAACCGTGCACCGACACTGCACCGCCTGGGCATCCAGGCGTTCGAGCCGGTGCTGGTCGAAGGAAACGCCATCAAGGTCCACCCGCTGGTCTGCAAAGGCTTCAACGCGGACTTCGACGGTGACCAGATGGCCGTCCACCTGCCGCTGTCGGTCGAGGCCCAGGCAGAGGCACACGTGCTGGTGATGGCGACGAACAACATTTTCTCGCCGTCCAACGGTGCGCCGATGATGGCTCCCTCCCAGGACATCGTTCTGGGTATCTACTACCTCACCAGCGACCACGGCAGGACGGCGGTCGATCCCAAGCTGCTTCGCATGAAAGGCGACGACGGAGAAGACTACGCCGTCTTCCAGGACGAGAAGGCCGTCATGATGGCCTACGATCTGGGCAAGGTCGAGATGCACGCCCGGGTTCTGCTCCGCATGGCCGCCGATCGCGAAGTGGTCACCGACAAGGGCGTCAAGCCGGTCGGCCAGAAGAAGCGCATCATCACCACCGCCGGCAGGGTGTTCTTCAACGACATCCTTCCCGAGGGCATGCCGTTCTACAACATCGCCCTGGGCAGCAAGGGCTGCGGACGGGTGATCAGCGACTGCTACGACCGTCTGGGCAAACCCGCGACGCTGGACCTGCTGGACAACATCAAGGAAACCGGTTTCCGTCAGTCGACGCTGGCCGGCCTGTCCTTCGGTATCACCGACCTGATGGTCCCGGGCGACAAACCCGCCATTCTCGACGATGCCGCCAAACGCGTCCAGAAGGTCGAAAGCGACTACGAAGCCGACGCCATCACCGACGGCGAACGCCGGAACCAGGTTGTGGACGTCTGGATTCACGCCCGCGAGGAACTGACCAAGCACCTGCTGGAAGCGCTGAAGACCGACATCCGCGAAACCGAGCCCGGTTACCTCAACCCGGTGTGGTTGATGAGCGACTCCGGTGCCCGTGGTAACGTCGACCAGATTCGCCAGCTGGCAGGTATGCGTGGTCTGATGTCCAAGCCCTCCGGCGAGATTATCGAGACGCCCATTACCTCCAACTTCCGCGAAGGCCTGAACGTGCTGGAATACTTCAGTTCCACCCACGGTGCCCGTAAGGGTCTGGCCGATACCGCGCTGAAAACCGCCGACTCCGGTTACCTCACTCGTAAGCTTGCCGACGTCGCACAGAACGTGATCGTCAACGAGCTGGACTGCGGTACGCTCCGCGGCGTCAGCAAATCCGCCACCTACAAGGGTGAGCAGGTCGACGTCCCGCTGCGAAACGTCATTGTCGGACGGACCGCCCGCGAAAACGTGGTCAACCCGATTACCGACGAGGTCATCGTTCGTGAGAACGAAGTGATCAACCGCGAAGCCGCCGAGAAGATCGAGGACCTCGGGCTGGATACCATCCGGGTCCGCAGTGCGTTGACCTGCGAAAGCCCGCTGGGCGTCTGTGCCCGCTGCTACGGTACCGACCTGTCGACCGGTAAGCTCGTGGAAGAAGGGCTTGCGGTAGGCATCATCGGTGCCCAGTCGATTGGCGAGCCCGGTACCCAGCTGACGATGCGGACGTTCCACACCGGTGGTGTCGCCACGCGTGCCATCGCCGAAAGCGAAATCCGCTGCTCGGCCACCGGTACCATCAAGTACAGCGAACTGAATGCGGTCGAAGTCCACGAAGAGAACGTCGATATCGCCGGGGCCGAGGACGGTGACCGCCTGGTCGCCCTGAAGCGAAACGGCGAGATCGCCGTGGTCGATGACAAAGGACGCGAGTTCGAGAAGTTCAGCGTCCCGTACGGTGCGACCATCCTGGTCAAGGACGGGCAGAAGGTCAAAGCCGGCACGTCCATCGTCACGTGGGACCCGCACCGAGTGCCGATTCTCGCCGAGGCCACCGGTATCGTCCGCTTCCAGGACATCGAAGAGGGCGAAACCGTCCGAATCGAGTCCGAACGTCAGCGGCAGCGCCTCGTCGTCATCGAACACAAGGGCGACAAGCACCCGCGTATCGTTATCGAAGACAAGAACGGCAAGATCCTCGACTTCCACTACCTGCCCGCCAAGGCACGCATCGAAGTGGAAGAAGGACAGAACGTCACCGCCGGTCGGCTGCTGGCCCGCCAGCCGCGTGAATTCGCCGGTACGCAGGATATCACCGGTGGTCTGCCGCGTGTGACCGAACTGTTCGAGGCCCGCAAGCCGAAAGAGCCTGCCGCGATGGCCGAGATTTCCGGCCGCGTGGAACTCCGCACCGACAAGCGTCGCGGTAAGATGACCATCATCGTCCGCTCCGAGTCGGGCATGGAACGCGAACACCACGTCCCGCACGACCGTCACCTGCTGGTTCACACCGGTGACTACGTCGAGGCGGGCGACCCGCTGACCGAAGGCCCGCTGGTTCCGCACGATATCCTCGCCATTCGCGGTGAGGAAGCGTTGCAGAACTACCTGCTGAACGAGGTCCAGAGCGTGTACCGCGGTGTGGGTCAGAACATCAACGACAAGCACGTCGAGATCATTCTTTCGCAGATGTTGCGGAAGGTGAACCTGGAAAGTGTCGGAGATACTGAACTTCTTCCGGGAGATGTGGTTGACAAATTCAAGTTCCGCGAAGAGAATATGCGGCTCGCGAATTCGCTGAAGATCGTGGACCCGGGTGACACCGATTTCACGGAAGGCGAGATCGTTTCGCGGGACAAGGTGGAACAGGCGAACCTGGACGCCGAATCGGCAGGCAAGCAGCCGGCCAAGACGCGTCGTCCGCGACCTGCCACCGCCCGCACGCTCCTGCTGGGTATTACCAAGGCGTCGCTGCAGAGCGAAAGTTTCCTTTCTGCCGCGAGCTTCCAGGAGTCCACGAAGGTCTTCACCGAAGCTTCGCTGGCCGGTCGGGTCGACGAGCTTCGCGGGCTGAAGGAGAATGTCATCCTGGGTCACCTGATCCCGGCGGGCACCAGCTTCAAGCCGTACATGGACATGAAGATCAAGCGGAATGTCGAACTGCCCGGTCTGGAAGAGGTCACCCGCGAAGACGAGCTGACCGAAGCCCAGATCACCCAGGCAGTCCAGCAGGCGTTGAGCGGACAGGATTAAGTAGAGAACGGATCGCCGCCGGAACCTTCTGCGGAAGGTTCCGGCAGGCACCGATTTGAATGGCGTTTCCCCCGAACCACGCAGGGAACGAAAAACGAAGGTGTAACAGATGCCGACGATCAATCAATTGGTACGCAAGGGCCGGACGAAGCAGCGGGTGAAGAAGAAAAACGTCGCCCTCAACCAGAGCCCCCAGCGCCGCGGTGTATGCCTCGCCGTCAAGACCGTCACCCCGAAGAAGCCGAACTCGGCCCTTCGTAAGGTGGCCCGTGTCCGCCTGAGCAACGGCAAGGAAGTGACCGCCTACATCCCGGGTGTCGACCATAACCTCCAGGAGCACAGCATCGTGCTGGTTCGTGGCGGCCGTGTTCGCGATCTTCCCGGTGTGCGGTATCACATCGTTCGCGGTGCTCTGGACACTGCCGGTGTCGACGGACGCAAGCAGGGCCGCTCCAAGTACGGCGCCAAAAAGCCCAAGTAGCACGCAGGCTGCAATTGCGATCTCACACTCGCTGCTGGTAATGGGCGAGAGTACTGGTAGCACAAAGTATGGTCTTTCCCGGGACCCCAGGAAGGATGAGGACCCTCAGAGAAAGAGGGCAGAAGGAACAACATGGGTTACAGAAGATTTACAGCCTCCAGCAAGCAACTGGAACCGGATCCCAAGTTCAACAGCAAGCTGCTGGCCAAGTTCATCAACATCATGATGTGGGACGGCAAGAAGATCGCTTCCCAGAAGATGGTCTATGGCGCCTTGGATATCATCGGCGGCAAGATCAACGACGCCACGCCCATTGAGGTGTTCGAGAAGGCAATCGAGAACGTCAAGCCGATGCTCGAAGTGCGCTCCAAGCGCGTCGGCGGCAGCAACTACCAGGTGCCGATGCAGGTCAACGCGAAGCGCAAGCAGTCGCTGGCGTTCCGCTGGATCCGCGATACCGTCCGCAAACGCGGCGGCCGGCCCACCAGCGTCGTACTGGCCAATGAGTTGATGGCCGCCTACCGTGGCGAAGGTGCCGCGATGCAGATTCGTGAGAACGTGCACCGCATGGCCGAGGCGAACAAGGCATTCGCCCACTTCGCCTGGTAAATTCACAGTCGAACGTCCTGCCGGTGGACGATGAGTCCACCGGCAGTTCCGTATATATTCGCCCTCGTGGCGAAGATCCCAGGCCGTAACACGGTACGGGTCGAACCCGCTGTCCTTCTGACCGAGGGGCGGCGACCCCGGTATGCAAGCCGGGGCTGGCCGGGTGAAAATCCGGCGAGATAAGATGGCCGGGCTGATCCGCCCCGCGTCCCGCTTCCAGGGACCAAAGGATCGGTTGGCAGAACGAAACAACGTCTGCCGACGGCAACGCAACCGTTTTTGCATCAGGTTTCGATCTGTGCGCGCCAAAAGCGCCCACACGATGACAGACTTTCACTATGGCAAGAGATCTCAACAAACTGCGCAACATCGGCATCGCCGCTCATATCGATGCCGGTAAGACTACGGTCACCGAGCGCATCCTCTATTTCGCCGGACGGACGTACAAAATCGGCGAGGTGCACGAGGGGACCGCGGTCATGGATTACCTGACCGAAGAGCAGGAGCGCGGGATCACCATCACTTCAGCGGCCACCACGCTGCAGTGGCAGGACCATACCATCAACCTGATCGACACCCCAGGACACGTGGACTTCACCATCGAAGTCGAGCGGTCGCTGCGGGTGCTTGACGGGGCGGTGGCCGTGTTCTGTGCCGTAGGCGGAGTCGAAGCCCAGTCCGAGACGGTCTGGCACCAGGCAGAGCGGTACCACGTACCCCGGATCTGCTTCATCAACAAGATGGACCGGCTCGGGGCGGATTTCGAGATGGTCGTCAAAGAGCTCTCCTTACGACTTGGGGCCAGCCCCATCGTTCTGCAGATCCCGATGGGTGCCTCGGATACCTTCAAAGGGCAGATCGACCTGATCCGTCGCAAGGCGTATTTCTACGACCCTGCCGAAGTCGCTACCGAGATGCGTATCGAAGACATCCCGGCTGAGTTCACCGAAATGGTCGAACTGGCCCGCTCGGAGATGCTGGAACGGGTCGCGGAATTCGATGATGAACTGATGGAAAAGTACCTCGCCGAGGAAGATATCTCCGAGGATCTCATCAAGCGGGCCATCCGTAAAGGCACGCTCGACCACAAGCTCCAGCCGGTCCTGTGCGGCTCGGCCCTGAAACACATGGGTGCCCGTCCGCTGCTGGATGCGATCGTCGATTACCTGCCTTCGCCCAGCGAGGTCAAACCCGTCGTCGGACACAAGGGCCTGAACACCGAGGAAGAGATCACCTGCACCGCCGACCCCGAGGGTCCGCTGGCGGCGCTGGTATTCAAAATTGCCTCCGATCAGCACGGCGACCTGAACTTCGTGCGGATCTACAGCGGCACGCTCCCGGCGGGCACGCGGATCCTCAACAGCACACAAGACAAGAAACAGAACGTCTCCCGCATCTGGGAGATGAACGCAAGGAGCGTATCCGTCGCGACGAAGCGTCCGCCGGAGACATCGTCGCGCTGGTGGGCCTGAGGGATTCGGTCACGGGCGACACCCTGTGCGATCCCAAGCGGCCGATTGTTCTGGAGAAGCTCGACTTCCCGGAACCGGTCATCACCATGTCCATCGAGCCGCGCACCAACGCAGACAAGAAAGATCTGCTGGAAGCGCTGGACACGCTCGGCCGCGAAGACCCGAGTTTCCGTTACGATTCGAATCGGGAAACCGGTCAGACGACGATATCCGGGATGGGCGAATTGCACCTGGAAATCGTGAAGAACAAACTCACGCGTGATCTGGGCCTGGACGTTCGGGTCGGCAAGCCGAGCGTGGCGTACAAGGAAACCGTATCCGGTTCCGGCGTCGCCGAGGCGAAGTTCGAGCGGCAGCTGGGCGGGAAGGGGCAGTTCGCGGTGGTCAAACTCCGCGTGGAAGCCTACGAGCCCGAGCCCGGTGAAGAGGCGATTATTTTCGTCGACGAAACCAGGGGCGATGAGATTCCGAAAGAATTTATCAAGTCGGTGCGGGAAGGGGCGCTGGATGCGTCGACTTCCGGCGCGCTGGCCGGTTTCCCGATGCTCAACGTGAAGATCACGCTGCTTGGCGGACAGTCGCACGAGGTGGACAGCTCGGACATTGCGTTCCAGCAGGCCGCGGCGATGGCGTTCGACCAGGCGGTCGAGAAGGCCACTCCGGTCTTCCTTGAGCCGATCATGAAATTGCAGGTCTCCACCCCCGAAGAGTACGTCGGCGCCGTTACAGGCGATCTGAACAGCCGTCGTGCGGAAATTCGGGAGATGGAGAACCGCGGAAAGTTCCGGATGCTGACGGCCTTGGCCCCGCTTTCGGAAATGTTTGGGTACACGACGCAATTGCGATCGCTGACCCAGGGCAGGGCAACCAGTTCGATGGAGCCTGCGCAGTACAGCGTGGCCCCGTCTCAGGTTGCAGAACGTCTGCTTCGGTACTACTAAGGAAAAAACCCCGAAAAAAGCCGGACCGGAGCGTTGACAACGAACCGCAGATCCGTATCTTTATTAGACTCTGCTGGTATCGCCGGGGCAACGCCCCCCAAGGCAATTATCGGAGATTAAACCCCATGGCGCAGGACAGAATCCGCATACGTATGGAAGCCTATGATCACCGGGCACTGGACACATCGGCGAAAGATATCGTCGATCATGCAGAACGCACCGGTGCAAGGGTCAGGGGACCGATTCCGCTCCCCACGCGGATTGAACGTTACACGGTGCTCCGCAGCCCGCACGTGAACAAGAAGGCTCGCGAGCAGTTCGAGATGCGGACGCACAAACGGATCATCGATATCTACGAACCGACGGTTCGCACGATCGAGGCGCTCAACCGCCTGGTCGTCCCCGCCGGTGTGTTTATCAAGATTAAGGCATAAGGCACCAACGATGCTTGGCATTCTTGGCAAAAAGATCGGTATGACCCAGGTGTACGACGACAACGGCAGTCTCCTGCCGGTGACCGTCGTGCAGGCGGGCCCCTGCGATGTTCTGCAGGTCAAGACGACCGACTCCTCCGATGGATACGACGCGATCCAGATCGGATTCGGCGACGTCAAAACCCACCGGGCAACCAAACCGCAGATCGGACACGCTGCTGTGGCGAATTGCAAGCCGAAGGCATTCGTCCGCGAGCTGCGTATGGAAGCGTCCTCCGGAGAGTACGAGCCGGGTCAGCAGATCACGGTCGAGGCATTCGAGGAAATCGGATACGTCGACGTGATGGGAACGACCAAGGGCAAAGGCTTCGCCGGTGGAATGAAGCGCCACAACTTCAAAGGTCAACTCGCCAGCCACGGTGTGGAACGCAAACACCGTAGCCCCGGCTCGATCGCCTCGCACTCGTCGAACGCGGGTACCGGTCCGAAGATCAAGAAGGGCAAGCGCATGGCAGGGCAGCTCGGAAACATCAGCTGCACCAGCCGGAACCACAAGCTCGTCAAGGTCGACAAGGACAACAACCTGTTGCTGATCAAGGGCTCCGTCCCGGGTCCCAACGGGGGATTCGTCCTGGTCAAAGAGAGCAAGACGGCCAAGAAATAACCTCGGCGGTAGCACTCAGGAAACATACTCATGTTGGAAGTTGCGGTATACAACACCGAAGGCGAAAAGATCGACACCATGCAGGTGGATGAAACCCTGCTCGGTGGCGAGGTCAACGCCGACCTGGTCAAACAGGCGGTTGTGACCTACGAAGCCAACGCCAGGCAAGGTTCTGCTGCAACCCGCAGCCGCGGGATGGTGGCAGGCTCGACGAAGAAGCTCTTCCGGCAGAAGGGCACCGGTAACGCCCGTCGCGGTGCGATTCGTACGAACGTGCTGCGTGGTGGTGGTGTCGCCTTCGCCAAGACGCCCAAGAGCTGGCGCAAGAAGCTGCCCAAGAAGATGCGGAAAGCCGCTCTGAAGTCAGCTGTTCTCGCCAAGATTCTCGGTGAAGATCTGATTGTCCTGGATGGTCTGAGCATCGAAGAACCCAAGACCAGAACGATGGCCGATATCGTCAAGAAGCTCGGTATCAATCGCTCCTGCCTGCTGACCATCGGCGAGCGGAACAAGGCCGTCTATCTCAGTTCGCGGAACATCCCGGACCTGACCGTCCGGATTACCGATGAACTCAACGCACGAGACGTCGCTGTCAGGCAGAAAATGGTCATCACCACTGACGCGATGAAGGCCATGATCGGGCAGGAGGATTAACGTGAAGAATGATATGTACAGCGTGATCGTCCGCCCCCTGGTGACCGAGAAGGGGACCTTCCAGTCCCAGACGCTGAACGCTTACGCGTTCGAGGTCGCCCCGCATGCCAACAAGGCACAGATCAGGCAGGCCGTGGAAAAGATCTACGACGTGAAGGTCAAGGAAGTCCGCACCCAGAACCGGAAAGGCAAACCGCGCCGAGCCGGATACCGGTGGGGCAAAACGAAAGGCTGGAAGAAGGCGATTGTTGTCCTCCACGAGGACGACCATATCGACCTGTTCTAAACCAGAGGTCCGTAAGCTATGCCGATCAAAACCTACAAAAGAACCTCCGCAGGCCGGCGAAACAGTTCCGTCAATATCCGGAGCGAAGTAACCGCCAGGAAGCCGGAAAAGTCCCTGCTCCGCCCCATGAAGAAGAAGGGCGGCCGCAACCACCAGGGCAGGATCACGACCCGGCATCGCGGTGGCGGACACAAGCGGATGTACCGCGTCATCGACTTCAAGCGGAACCGCGACGCAACAGCGGAAGTCAAGACGATCGAGTACGATCCGAACCGCAGCTGCAATATCGCCCTGATCCAGTACGAAGACGGCGAGAAGAGCTACATCCTCGCCCCGCTGGGTCTGAACGTCGGCGATACGGTGGAAAACAGCAGCGAGCGGGCCGAGCCTCGCGTCGGCAACTGCATGCCGCTTTCCGGTATTCCGGTCGGTATGGAAGTACACAACGTTGAGATGATCCCGGGCCAGGGCGGCAAGATGGTTCGCACCGCCGGTGGAACCGCCCGCCTCGTCGCCCGCGAACTGAAGTACGCAACCCTGCTGCTGCCTTCCGGCGAGATGCGAATGGTCAACGCCAAGTGCCGTGCGACCATCGGTCAGCTGGGCAACCTGGAGCACGGTTCGGTGCGTCTGGGCAAAGCCGGCAGGAAGCGTTACCTGGGGCGTCGCCCGCATGTCCGCGGTTCGGCGATGAACCCGGTCGCCCACCCGATGGGCGGTGGTGAAGGTCGTCGGGCCGGCGGCAGGCACCCGGTAAGCCCGTCCGGCAAACTCGCCAAGGGCGGCAAGACCCGCAAGAAGAACAAGCAAAGCCGCAGGATGATCCTGCGTCGCCGGCGCAACGTCCGTTCCGGACAGCTTTCGCTGTAAAGAAGGTATACAGGCAATGACCAGAAGCGCGAAAAAAGGTCCCTACGTTGACGAAAAGCTGTACCGCAAGGTAGAGAAGCTGGAGCAGCAGGGCAGACACGATCCGATCCAGACGTGGGCACGCAGTTGCACGATCGTCCCCGAATTCATCGGGTATACGTTCATGGTCCACAACGGCAAGGTCTTCAACAAGGTGACCGTGTCGGAAGATATGGTCGGACACAAATTGGGCGAATTCAGCCCCACCCGGACGTTCCGGGGCCACAACAGGTAAATAACAGCATTACGTAGGTAGCATCTTCGGGAACCATAGAAGATGGCATGGCAATCGAAACATAAATACGCTCGGATCAGCCCCCGCAAGGCCAGGCTGATCGTGGATATGATTCGCGGACGGGACGTGGAGGACGCACTGAACGTGCTGAAGTTCTCCCCGAACCGTGCATCGGACCTCGTATCCAAAGTTCTGGTCAGTGCGATCGCAAACGCCAACGAGGCGGAGGGCGACGTCGAACTGCTTCACGTCAAGGAAGCCTATGTCGACGAAGGTCCGACCATCAAACGTTGGCGTCCGAAGGATCGTGGACGGGCGCATCCGATCATGAAGCGCACCAGCCACATCACAGTGATCGTCGAAGAAGGGTAATAATCGAGACGCGACCATGGGTCAAAAGGTATCTCCAATTGGATTCCGGACGGGAATAACCATCGGCTGGAAAAGCCGCTGGTTCGCCCCCAAGAGTAACTATGGTGAGTTCCTCGTCGAGGACGCCAGGATGCGAAAGTATCTTGACGATCGACTGAACCGCCAGCCTCCTTACGCGGCGATCAGCAGCATCGAGATCGAGCGGACTCGCGAGGATGTGAAAGTCATCCTCCGTACCGCCCGGCCGGGCCTGGTCATCGGACCGAAGGGCGCGGAAGTTGATCGCCTCAAGGCTGCTCTTGAGGAATTGACCAACCGTCGCGTGAACATCAACATCGTTGAGGTTCGCAACCCGGACCTGGACGCCAAGCTGGTGGCAGAGTCGATCGCCGAGCAGCTTCGCCGGCGGGCGAGTTTCCGCCGCGTCCTGAAGCAGCGGGCCGAGTCCGCTCTTCAGGCGGGCGCCAAGGGCGTCAAGATCCAGATCGGCGGACGGCTGGGCGGATCGGAAATCGCCCGCAGCGAAACGCAGATCCAGGGCAGCATCCCGCTCCAGACACTGGAAGCGGACGTCGACTACGGGTTCGTTCCCTGCTTTACCACCTACGGCGCCATCGGCGTGAAGGTCTGGATCTACCGGGGCATGTTCGGCGAGAGCCGCCCGGAAGAGCAGCAGGCCGACCGCGGACCGGCCGTCCGTGGAAGCCGCCGTCATGGCGGTGGTGGTGAAGGTGGAGGTCCCCGTCGCAGCCGTCGCGGTTCGCGTCGCGAGAGCAGTCAGAGTCAGTCAGGTTCGTCCGCATCGTCGAGTAAAGGCGAGAGCGGCGGATCCCAGGAATAGAAGTGAAAAGGTGCCCCCATGGCGTTGATGCCAAAACGAGTAAAGCACCGTAAGCAGCAGCGTGGGCGTATCCGCGGTGAGGCGACCCGTGGCAACACGGTGGCCTTTGGAGAGTTCGGCCTGCAGTCAACCCAGCCGGGTTGGGTGACGGCCCGTCAGCTCGAAGCCGGTCGAGTCGCTGCCACCCACTTCCTTCATCGCGAAGGAAAGGTGACCATTCGGGTCTTCCCGGACAAGCCGATCAGCTCCAAACCGCTGGAAGTTCGAATGGGTAAGGGCAAGGGCGAAACGAAGGAATGGGTCGCGGTTGTCAAACCGGGAACCGTCCTGGTCGAGATCGGTGGAGTCGAGGAAGACATCGCCAAGGCGGCCCTTCGCCGCATCGCCTGCAAGATGCCCGTCCGGTGCCGCATGATCCACAGGCGCACGATATAAGGCCAGATGAAATGAAGATCAGCGAAGTACGGCAACTCAGCGACGAAGAACTCCAGAACGAACTGGATCGCCTGCATCGACATCTGTTCGATCTCCGGTCCCAGTCGGTCACGGAGAAGTTGGAAGATCCGTCGATGATCCGCAAGGCCCGACGTGACATTGCCCGGATCAAGACCATCATGAGAGAACGCGAGTTGGCTGCTCAGAAGTGAGCCAGCAGACACAGCAGTCGAGAGCATAAGAAATGGCGAACAAAGCGCAAGGCAAATCCAAGGTCAAAGGCTCGGTGATGGGAACAGTTGCATCCATCAGTGGCCGGCGGACCATCAAAGTCGTCATGAACCATCTGGACCGACATCCGATGGTCGGGAAGTTCGTTCGCCGGCGTACCTCGCTGGCTGTGGATGACCCGCAATCAGAGGCCAAAGAAGGCGACACGGTGGAAATCGTGCCCTGCCGACCGATCAGCAAGACCAAAAGCTGGCGGCTGGTCCGGGTGGTTCGTTCCACGGACACTGTAGAGTAATTCTGGCAGCGCAGAGGTGCAGCGGTGATTCAGCAAGAAACACGTTTGGACGTAGCCGATAACTCCGGTGCCCGGGAGGTGGGGGTGATCCGGGTTCTGGGCGGGTCGACGGCCCACAAGGGCTTTACCCGCCGGACCGCCTCGCTGGGCGACATCATTGTCTGCTCGGTCAAGCGGGCCCTGCCGGGTGGTGAGGTCAAAGCCGGTGACATCGTTCGGTGCGTCATCGTCCGGACCGCCTATCCGGTCCGCCGCAAGGACGGTAGCTACGTCCGGTTCGACCGCAACGCGGTCGTGATTATCGATCAGAATGACAATCCGCGCGGTACCCGCATCTTCGGTGCGGTCGCCCGCGAGCTGCGGGAAAAGAACTTCATGAAGATCGTTTCCCTCGCGTCTGAGGTGGTGTAACCAATGGCTCGGAACATAAAAAAAGGTGACCTGGTGATGGTCATCACCGGAAATGACAAGGGCAAGACCGGTGAGGTCCTGAAGGTTCTGACCAAGAAGGACAGGGTTCTTGTCCAGGGCCTGAATCAGGTCTACAAGCACCTCCGGCCTTCCCGACAGAATCCGCAGGGCGGTCGCATCCGCAAGGAGATGCCGATCCATATCTCCAACGTCCTGCCTGTCGACCCGGAAACGAATCAACCGACGCGTGTCGGTTATCGTACGAAAGAAGACGGCTCGAAGGAGCGCTACGCGAAGAAATCCGGAGCGTCCCTGGGCATGGTCAAGAAGGCTTCGAAGTAGGTTTAGCACATGGCTGCTCGGCTAATTGAAAAATACAGGAACGAGGTCAGACCCGCTCTGAAGGAGCGGTTCGGGTACACCAACCCCATGGCCTATCCCCGGCTTAAGAAGATCGTGATCTCCATGGGGCTCGGCGATGCGGATCGTGAGACCGCCAAACTGGAAGCCGCCCAGAAGCACCTGGCGATGATTGCCGGGCAGCAGCCGGTGATCACGAAAGCCCGCAAGTCCGTCAGCAACTTCCGCCTGCGTGCGGGAATGAACGTCGGACTGAAGGTCACCCTCCGCGGAACGCGGATGTACGAGTTCTTCGACAGACTCGTCAGCCTCGCCATTCCGCGCGTCAAAGACTTCCGGGGGCTGAACCCCTCGAGTTTCGACGGCCGGGGTAACTACAATATGGGACTGCAGGAACAGTCGGTCTTTCCCGAGATCGATCCGGTGTCCATCACGTTCACCCAGGGCATGAACCTGACGTTCGAGACCTCTGCCGAGACGGACGAAGAGGCACGCGAACTGCTGGCTGCGATGGGCATGCCCTTCAGGCGAGACGAAAGGTAAACCAAGGTTATGGCAACCAAGGCACAGATAGTCAAATCGAACCGGCCTCCCAAGTACTCGACGCGGACGGTGCGTCGCTGCCAACTTTGCGGCCGCCCCAGAAGCGTTTACAGGAAGTTCCGGATCTGCCGCATTTGCCTTCGCAACATGGCGAACGACGGGTTGATTCCGGGCATGAGGAAGTCAAGCTGGTAAGAAGGAATATGAAGCGATGAGTCTTTCCGACCCGATTGCCGATATGCTGACGCGAATTCGCAATGCACTCGGCGCACGCCACGAAGTGGTGAACATCCGTTCCTCCGGTGTGTGCCTAGGGATTGCCGACGTGCTGAAGAAGGAAGGGTATATCTCGGACTTCAAGCGTGTCGAGGACAACAAGCAGGGCATCCTCCGCGTCTATCTGAAATACGGTCCCAACGGTGAGGACGTGATCACCGACATCAAGCGGGCCAGCAAGCCTGGTCGCCGCGTGTACAGCGGAGTGGCAGATCTTCCCAAGCCGATGAACGGGCTGGGGATTGCCGTGGTCTCCACGTCTTACGGCGTGCTGAGCGACCGCGTCTGCCGCGATAAGAACGTCGGCGGAGAGATTCTCTGCATCGTCAGCTAAAGTAGAGAGTGCACAGTTATGTCGCGCATTGGAAAAACACCCGTCCCGATCGCCGATGGCGTGAAGATCAGCGTCTCCGGACAGACCGTCAGCGTAGAAGGTTCTGTCGCGAAGCTGAGCTTCGATTTCCGTCCGGAAGTCTCGGTGAACGTGGACGAAGACAACAAGCAGGTCATCGTGGAACGCCGGGATGACGAGCGTCTGAGCAAGTCCCTTCACGGGCTGACCCGGAGTTTGATCAACAACATGATCATCGGGTGCTCCCAGGGCTTCGAGCGGAAGCTTGAGGTCTACGGCGTCGGCTATGGCGTTCAGGTCCAGGGCAAGCAGTTGACGTTGACCGTCGGCAAGAGCCACCCGGAAATTCTGGAGGTTCCCGACGGGATTACGGTCGATGTGCAGACCCCCCAGGCTCGCGGCGACAACGACCCGGCACGATTTTCGGTCAAGGGTGCCGACAAACAGATGGTCGGCGAGTTCGCTGCCCGCTGTCGACGCGTCCGCACGCCCGAGCCGTACAAGGGCAAGGGCGTCCGCTACTCCGACGAGTACGTCCGCCGCAAGGTCGGTAAGGCCTTTGCCGGTGCCGGTGCGTAACCCCAACGTCCCTCGAATGTGAAGCAGGGCGAGGTAAGATGAAGGCGATTGTTAAAAAGACCATGAGGCGCCAACGGCGCAAGAAACGTGTGCGGAGAAACGTCACCGGTACCGCGGATTGTCCGCGGCTGAGTGTCTTCCGCAGCCACAAGAACATCTACGCGCAGATCATCGATGACTCTGCGGGCCATACACTCGTGGCAGCGTCTTCCCGGGAGCAATCCCTGGCAGACCGGCTGGAAGGCCACTGTGGTAACAAAACTGCCGCCAAGGCGGTCGGTGAGGCCCTGGCTGCCAAGGCGATCGAAGCCGGAATCAAGGAAGTCGTCTTCGATCGCAACGGGTACCCCTTCCATGGTCGTATCAGAGAATTGGCCCAGGCTGCCCGCGAGGGCGGTCTGCAGTTCTGACGGAACACAGGAGCGTAAAAACGTGGCGTTAGATAGAAAACCATCAGGGCGTGGCGGACGAGGCCGAGGTCGTGGCAGGCAGGAACGCGACGACAGCCCCTATGAAGATCGCGTAGTCCAGATCTACCGGTGCTCCAAGGTCGTCAAAGGCGGTCGGCGTTTCAGTTTCGCCGCACTCGTCGTTGTCGGCGACCGAAAGGGCCAGGTAGGGATCGGATACGGAAAGGCCAACGAGGTTCCCATGGCCGTCGAGAAGGGCATCGCCGATGCGCGGAAGAATCTTGTCCGCGTCAACCTCAAGGGTAATACCATCCCGCACGAGGTCGTCGGGCGATCCGGTGCTTCCAAGGTGGTCCTGGTCCCCGCGTCCGAGGGTACCGGCGTCATCTCCGGAAAGAAGATCCGTCCCCTGCTTGAGCTGGCCGGTATCGAGAACATCCTCAGCAAGGCGTACGGTTCGACTTCTCCGAAGAACCTTCTCAAAGCCGGGCAGGACGCACTCGAGAAACTTCGCACCGCCGAAATGATCAGCGCCCTGCGAGGAGTGGAAGTAGAATGAAGCTCGACGACATCCTTGGCAAAGCCAAGAAGTACAAGAAACGCAAACGCGTCGGACGGGGCGAAAGCTCCGGGCAAGGCAAGACCTCCGGGCGCGGCCACAAGGGCTTCGGACAGCGCAGCGGTTACACGCTCCGCCCCGGGTTCGAAGGTGGCCAGAGCTCGATGATCATGCGTTTCCCAAAACGGGGATTCAGCAACGCCGATTTCCGACGCACTTTCCAGATCGTCAACGTGGCGACGCTGGACGAGAAGTTTGAGGACGGCGCCAAAGTCGACGGCGAAGCCCTGGCCAAGGCGGGCGTCATTGAAGATGCCGGCTCCCCGGTCAAGATCCTCGGCAACGGCGATCTGTCCAAGAAGCTGACGGTAGTGGCCGAGAAGTTCTCCAAGTCCGCTTCGGAAAAGATCGAAAAGGCCGGGGGCTCTGTCGAACCGGCCTAAGCGGATTAGTGAATCGGTTCGGGATAAGGATAGCACGCGATGGCATCCGGAAAGCGCAATCGGGATCCAAAAAACTTGGGTAGGGCCGGTCACTCTGCCGGTACGGCCGGGCTGTTCGGAATCTTCCGAATCGTCGTGACCCTGCTGGCAACGGCTTTGGGCCTGTACCTCCTCGTCGAAGGCGGCTGGAATCTGTACGACGCCGCCCAGCAGGAAACGATTACGACCGAGACGATCGTCCGGAACATCCTTTTGATCTTCGGCGGTCTGCTGATTTTCGGTGCCATGTACTACGGCCTGTATGCCGGAACGCAGGTCAAGAAGTCGCTGGAGAACATCTTCTCCATTCCGGACCTGCTGAAGAAGATCGCCTTTACGGTCGGTCTTCTGTGCATTTACCGGATCGGCTTCCACATTCCGCTGCCCGGTATCGACCAGGCCCGGATCGAAGAGCAGTTCAACATGGACTCGTCGACCGGACTGGGACAGGCGATGACGTACTTCAGCATGTTCACCGGTGGTAGCCTGCAGCAGTCGACGCTGTTCGGACTCGGAATCATGCCGTACATTTCCGCGTCCATTATTTTCCAGCTGCTGACCACCGTGGTCCCTTCCCTGGAACGTCTCCAGAAGGAAGGTCCTGCCGGTGTGAAGAAGATTCAGGAATACACGCGGTACGCGACGGTGGCTCTCTGCCTCGTGCAGGCGACCGGCTGGATGATGTTCATGCGTGGCCAGAACATCCTGTATCCCGAATACAACAACATGATGACTCTCACGGTCGGTGTGGTCGGCTTAACCGCCGGCACGCTGTTCCTGATGTGGCTCGGCGAGCAGATCGACGAATACGGTATCGGCAACGGCATCAGTCTGCTGATCATGGCCGGCATTGTTGCCCGCCTGCCGCAGGCACTGAACGAGTTGAGCCAGCGGTTCACCCCGACACTGATCGGTGTGGGCGATGACATGGGCCTGATCGAGGTGCTGTTCCTCGCTGCGATGTTCATCTTCGTGGTGGCCGGGGCGATCCTGATCACCCAGGGCCAGCGGCGGATTCCGATCCAGCAGGCCAAGCAGATGCGAGGCCGAAAGGTCTACGGCGGGCAGCGACAGTACCTTCCGCTTCGCGTGAATCACGGTGGCGTGATGCCGATCATCTTCGCCTCCTCGCTGATGATCTTCCCGGGCGTGATCTTCGGGATGATCCAGAGGCAGTGGGAGAACGACGCGACCCGGACACTGTCGGCAATGTTCCAGAACGGCAGCTATGTGTACACCGTGGCGTACATCGGATTGATCTTCTTCTTCGCCTACTTCTGGACGAGCGTCCAGTTCCGTCCGAAAGAGATGGCCGATCAGCTTCGCGACTACGGCACGTTCATCCCGGGCCTGCGTCCGGGAAAGCGGACGGCAGACTACCTGGAACGCGTGATGGAGCGGATCACCTACTGCGGTGCTGCCTTCCTTGCCGTGATTGCGGTGATCCCGATGGTCGTGGCCAGCTGGCTGAACATTCCGTTCACGATCTCCGCCTTCCTCGGCGGAACCGGCCTGCTGATTATGGTGTCGGTCGCCCTGGACATGGTGCAGCGGATCGAGGCGAACCTGGTGATGCGGAATTACGGTGGCTTCCTGGGCGGAAGCACGAGAATCAAGGGAGTACGGTAAATGAGAATCGTGCTGATGGGCCCTCCCGGAGCGGGCAAGGGCACCCAGGCGACGCGTCTGGTCGAGAAGTTCGGCATGACGCACCTGTCCAGCGGTGACATCTTTCGCGAAGTGAAATCCAGCGGAAGCGACCTCGGACAGAAACTGGCAGAATACATGGACGCCGGCAAGCTGGTCCCGGATGAAATCGTCGTGGAGATGATGGCCGACGCCATCAACAAGAACGACAGCGAGTCCGGACTGATGCTCGACGGGTTCCCGCGGACCGTTCCTCAGGCTGAAGCGCTCGATGAGCAGCTCGCCCGGGACGGCAAAGCGATGGACGCCGTGGTGGTTATCCGTGCCAACGACGATCAGATCGTCGAGCGGATCACCGGCCGTCGCAGTTGCCCCGAGTGCGGCAAGGGCTTCCACGTGAAGTTCATGCCGTCCGAGAAGGGCGAGAACTGCGATGAGTGCGGAGCGAAGCTGACCCAGCGAAGCGACGACAACGAAGAAACCGTCCGGCAGCGGCTGGAAGCGTATTACGCCCAGACCGAACCGGTCATCGACTATTACAAGACGCGTTCCAATGTGAAGGTGCTTGAGATCGACGGAACGGGCACCCCGGATGAAGTGACCGCGGCGATGGTTGACTCGCTCAACGGACTGAAGTCCTGAGGCAGTAACTGGGGCACGGCGATGGCGGTCAAGACGAAGACTCCCGAGCAGGTCGAACAGATGCGACAGGCAGGGAGAATTGTCTCCGAGGTGCTGGACAGGATTGGTCGGGTCATCGCACCGGGTGTAACCACGGCCGAGCTGGACGAAGTGGCCGGGGAACTGTGTACCCGCCGCGGAGCGGTCTGCCTTTTCAAGGGCGTGCCGAATCCGCGACAAGCGGGGCCGTTCCCGGGCAACATCTGTGCGTCGGTCAACGACGAACTGGTTCACGGGATTCCTTCCCACCAGCGGGTGATCCGGGATGGAGACATCGTGACCGTGGATTTCGGCGTGAAGCTTGACGGCTGGTGTGCCGACGCGGCACGGACGTTTCTGGTCGGGCAGGTTCCGGAGAGTCAGCAGAGACTGGTCCGCGTGACGGAATCGACGCTGGCCATCGCCCGCCGGATGATGAAACCGGGGCAGCGATGGAGTCGGATTGCCCGGGCGATGCAACAGAACGTGGAAGACGAAGGATTCTCGGTGGTCCGGGATTTCGTGGGACACGGAATCGGCCGGGACATGCACGAGGATCCGAAGGTGCCGAATTTTGTATCCCGGCAGCTTGAGATGCGGGACATCATCCTCGAAGAGGGTATGGTCCTGGCCGTCGAGCCCATGGTGAACATGGGATCGGCGGGAACGAGATATGGTTCGGACGGCTGGACCGTTCTCACGCGAGACGGGCTTCCGTCCGCTCACGTTGAGGACACGATTGCCGTCACGGCAAATGGTGTTAGTGTCTTGACAAACGGGAGCGAGTAGCGCATTCTGTACGCTTTTCGCCCCTACGTCACTATCAAGGCGATCAGGTGAAGTCATGAAAGTTCGAACTTCCGTCAAACGGATGTGCGAGAATTGCAAAATCATCCGCCGCAAGGGCACGGTGCGGGTTATCTGCACCAATCCGAAGCACAAGCAGCGGCAGGGATAAGACGTATATCGTCAAGGAGATAGCGTATGCCACGTGTGGCAGGTGTTGACATTCCGAATGACAAGCCCACGGTAATTTCGCTGCAGTACATTTTCGGTATCGGCCCGAAATTCGCCCAGGAGATCTGCCAGAAGGCGGACCTGGACCCGATGGTCCGAGCCAAGGAACTGCGTGAAGATCAGTTGTCCAGGATTGCGAACCTCCTCGACGAGGATTACGTGATCGAAGGAAACCTGCGCAGGCAGGTTCAGCAGAACATCGGGCGGCTCCGCGACATTCAATGCTATCGCGGGATTCGTCATCGTCGTTCGCTTCCGGTTAACGGTCAGCGGACCAAGACAAACGCCCGTACCCGCAAGGGTCCGCGGAAGACGGTCGCCGGCAAGAGATCGGTCAAGGAGATGCGGTAAGCCATGGCCCAGTCACGGAAAACCAAGAGAGTCAAACGTTCGGTCAGCAGGGCGATGGTCTACGTCAAGGCGACCTTCAACAACACCCTGGTGACGATCACCGATATGAACGGCGACGTGCTGGCCAGCGAATCCGCCGGTAGCGTCGGCGGGTTCAAGGGCTCACGAAAGAGCACCCCGTTTGCTGCCTCGCGTGCGGCAGAGTCCGCCGCCCAGAAGGTCAAGAAGATGGGCGTCAGCGAAGTGGAAGTCCGCGTCAAGGGCCCCGGTAGCGGCAGGGAAAGCGCCGTGACCGCCCTGCAGGCCGCCGGGCTGAAGGTGATCAGCATCGAAGATATCACCCCGATTCCGCACAACGGGTGCAGACCCCGCAAGAAGCGACGCGTCTAAGACGCGACCAGCATAGAAGGAGCATAGGTTCCATGGGACGTTACACTGGACCGAAGGACAGGCTCAGCCGTCGCGAAGGCATCAACCTGATGCTGAAGGGCGCCCGCAGCGAAAGCGGCAAGGTCGAACGCCGCATGACCCCTCCGGGGATGCACACCTGGAGACGGCGTCGCGGTAGCGACTTTTCCCTGCGTCTGCGTGAGAAGCAGAAAGTCAAACGATACTACGGGATCCGGGACCGCCAGTTCATGAACCTCTTCCGCAAGGCCGAGGGAATGAAGGGCGATACCGGGGCTGCTTTGCTCAGCCTGCTCGAGCGTCGTCTGGACAACGTCGTGCATAAACTCGGTTTCGGCGAATCCCGCTCCGCGGCTCGCCAGACCGTCGTGCACGGACATATTTACGTGAACGGCCGACGGGTCAACATCCCCAGTTACCAGGTCAAGCCCGGTGACGTGATCGGGGTCAAGCCGTCCGATCGTTCGCAGAACCTTATCCGCCACCGCCTGGAAGAACTCGGCGAGCCCCGCGTTCAGGAATGGCTGCAGCTGGATATGGTCAACCTCAAGGGAACGGTGGCACGGTACCCGACCCGCGACGATGTCGAGATTCCGGTCGAGACCCATCTCATCATCGAGTTCTGCAGCCGGTAACGCGGCACGATACGAAACGAGAGAAATTCCTCAACGATCCTATAGGGACGGAGGCAGAGGTCAATGCGAGTCAGGTGGCGCGGGCTGGAATTGCCTACAAGGGTGGTCGCGGATCAGGAAGTCTCGACCCCAACGTACGGACGCTTCACGGTAGAACCTTTCGAACGCGGGTTCGGCACGACCGTCGGAAACTCACTCCGACGCGTGCTGCTCAGCAGTCTCGAAGGGGCGGCCGTCACGTCCGTTAAAATCGAAGGTGTCGGTCACGAGTTCACCTCTATCGAGGGCGTGCTCGAGGACATTACCGATATCATCCTCAACGTCAAGAGCCTGGTAGTCAAGTCCCACAGCGACGACCCCCAGGTCATCCGAGTCCACAGCGAAGTCAAGGGCGAGGTCACTGCCGGTATGATCGAGGCAGATCCGTCCATCGAGGTCGTCAATGAAGACCTCGTGCTGGCGACTCTTACCGACGACGTTCCGTTTGACATGGAAATGATCGTCGAGACCGGTCGCGGGTATCTCCCGGCCGAGGAAATGATGGATTCCGACGTGGACCAGGAACTGGGACGCATCTTCGTCGATGCTTCCTTCAGTCCGGTTCGTCGCGTGCGGTACAGCACGGAAGACACCCGCGTCGGTCAGAAGACCAACTACGACAAGCTGGTGCTGGATGTGTGGACCAACGGCACGATCACGCCCGAGATGGCGATGGTCGAAGCGGCCAAGATCCTCCGCAAGCACCTGAACCCGTTTGTCGAATACTTCGAACTGGGCGAGCAACTGGTCGAATCCGGTGCGACCGAAGAAGAGGAAGAGGTCGACACCGAGCTGCAGCGACAGGTCTCGATGTCCGTTCACGAACTGGAACTGAGCGTCCGGGCGAACAATTGCCTGGAAGCGGCCAAGATCGATACGGTCGGACAGCTCGTGAACATGACCGAGTCGGACCTGCTGAAGATCCGCTCGTTCGGAAAGACCTCGTTGCGAGAGGTCAAACGCAAGCTGCAGGATCATGGCCTGTCGCTTGGAATGAATGTGCCCGTCCCGGCCGTCGAGTCCGGTACGGAATCCTGAGTGTAATACCGGCGATCAACATCCGCCCCAAACGCGAGAAGGTTGTCAGATGCGTCATCGTTTAGCAGGAAGAATTCTCAACCGCACGCCCAGCCACCGGCTGGCGATGCGGCGCAACATGGCCCGTTCGCTTTTCCAGCACGGCGCCATCCGGACCACCGAAGCCAAGGCGAAAGAACTTCGCCGGTTCGTGGAGAAGCTGATCACCGTCGCCCGCAAAGGTACGCTCCATGCCCGCCGCCAGGTCCTTCGGGAACTGGGCGATCGTCCGATGTTTGACGAAGAGGGTATCGAGCTGGAGCAGACCGTCGTGCAGAAACTGTTCGACGAGATCGCTCCGCGGTACGTCAACCGACCCGGTGGGTATACCCGGATTATCCGGCTGGCAGACCGCCGCATCGGCGATGCCGGCACCCAGGTGATCATCCAACTGGTGGAAGAAGAATCCACCGGCCAAGGCAGCAGCAGTGGCGGCGCCTCCCGTCGCAGGAAACGCGCTGCCAAGCGTCGCGCCGCCGCCAAGGGCGTCACGGCCAAGGAAGCCCCGGCCGAAGAGGAAGAAGCCGAAGCGCCCGAAACCTCTGCAGAGGAATCCGCTGAAGCGCCTTCCGAGGAAGCGGCCGAAGAGTCCTCCCAAGAGCAGGGCGGCGAAGAAGAGGAAAAGAAGGAAGAGTAGTTCGTCCTCATTCCCACGATCCACCCGAAGGCCCGCGTCCCGGCGATGCGGGCTTTCGCTTGCGCCCACCGAAGCAGGCTTGCCCTCCGCCGGTTTCATCGATATGCTTCAGTGCACACAGAGTGACGGTCGGTTTGCACACCCGGCCGGGTTTCATGCAAGGGAGAACGCTCTATGAAGGATCCGGACTGCATTTTCTGCAAGATCGCTGCGGGGGATATTCCCAGTACCAAAGTGTACGAAGACGACGCATGTCTGGCGTTTATGGACATCGGGCCGGTTGCCGAGGGCCACGTCCTGCTGATTCCGAAGGATCACCACGCGACCGTCGGACAGATGCCCGCGGACCTCGCCGGCAGGATGCTCCGAAACGTGCCCGCCATCGCCACCGCCGTCCAGCAGGCCGTGAACGCAGACGGCCTGAATATCCTCCAGAACAACGGAAAAACCGCCCATCAGGAAGTCATGCACGTGCACTTCCACTTCATCCCGCGGCGATCGGGCGACGCGTTCCACTTCAACTGGCCGGCAGGGGAATACCCGGACCAGCGAGCCGAAGAACTGGCTGAGAAGATCCGCTCGATGATGGAGTAGGTGAGTTCGGCTTGTACCTGACTGCGTCCTGTCGGCAGCCGTGTGCATCTTCCGGTATCCTCCTATAATTTCAGTGAAGGAGATACGTCATGACCCATATGATCAGCCTTTCCGAAGAAGAATTGGGCGAGGTGCAGAACCTGCTTGAACAGGAATTGCAGGAATGCAAGCCGGAGTTCCGTCGGACACGGAGTCACGGATACAAGGACAAACTGCGGCATCATGTCCAGGTGACCCAGCACATCCTGGAGGTCGTCCGCCGGGCCCGCACCGAGGGAAGTCCTACCGGCCAAGAGCAGTGACCGGGCGATAGTCACCGAGCCACCGAAGAATACCGCGTCCACCAAGACAATTACGGAGACCCCGCCTCAGCTTCTTCAAAGTCGGGCAGTGAGCCTCCCGAAGCGATCAGCGGTGGATCATACCTGCACCGCAGCGGCGGTGGAGAAGCGCGCATCGGTGGTCGGGCATCGTACATCCGGGCCGTCTGGAGCCTCCATCGCCCAAAATCCCCCTTGACGCTTTTCCATGACCGCGACTAGAATGTTACCTTACCGCGGGGGAGCCCCTCTGCTATTTCTCAGTTGCCGCACGGGTTCCGCCATATTCGGAAAGAGGAGTGTCCATGGACTGGGCAGACTTGGCACAAGAAGCCTTCATGTGGTTCTACACTCTGGTGCTGGTGATTGTCTCGATTTACGGCTTGCACCGGTACGTGTTGGTATACCTTTACTATAGGCACCGGAAGAAGGTCCCCCAGCCGAAGGGAACCTTCGATGAGCTTCCCAGGGTGACCGTTCAGCTACCGATGTTCAACGAGCGATTCGTCGCTCGCAGGATCATCGAGAAGACCTGTCTGATCGATTACCCCAAGGACAAGATGCAGATCCAGGTCCTGGACGACAGCATCGACGACACCTGCGAGATCGCGAAGGAAGCCGTCGAGGAGGCACGCGACAAGGGGTTCGACATCGAATACATCCATCGCACCGACCGTACCGGCTACAAAGCCGGCGCGCTGGAAAACGGTCTGAAGAGTGCGAAGGGCGAATTCGTGACGATTTTCGATGCCGACTTCGTCCCCAAACCGGACATCCTGAAGCGTTCGGTGCACCACTTTACGGACCCGGATGTCTGCGTCGTGCAGACGCGGTGGGACCATCTCAACCGGAACGACAGTCTGCTGACCCGTTCGCAGGCGATCTACCTCGACGGGCATTTCGCCATCGAGCACGTCGCCCGGAACCGAAGTCAGCGTTTCATGAGTTTCAACGGCACTGCCGGTACGTGGCGCATCGAGGCGATCCGCGACGCGGGCGGCTGGGAGCACGATACGCTGACCGAAGACCTGGACCTGTCCTACCGGGCCCAGCTGAAAGGTTGGAAGTTCGTCTTCCTTCCGGAACTGACGGCCCCCGCGGAACTCCCGCCGGAGATGATGGCATTCAAGGCTCAGCAGTTCCGCTGGACCAAGGGCGGAGCGCAGACCGCTCTGAAGCTCCTGCCGACGATCATGAAGGCCAAGGTTCCGCTGAAGGTCAAAATCGAGAGCTTCTTCCACCTGACCGGGTTCAGCATGCACATCTACATGCTGGCGCTGGTGATCATGATGCTTCCGGCAATGTTCTTCCGCTGCATCGCCATCGAAGAAGGAACGCTGTGGCGGAACATGTTCGACCTCGGTGTATTCGC
>JBKHHU010000263.1:0-4011 GCA_046539045.1 Phycisphaerae bacterium | reverse complement strand
CGAGCTTACAGGATGGACCGGTTAGCCAGTTGGCGGGTCAGGAGACCCGCCAACCGGGATGGATTGGAGACTTGCCAATTGGGACGGATTGAAGACCTAACGAGGTAACGAATCAACGAATCAACGATTCAACGAAGCAACGACTGAACGAGTTAACGAAACAATGAGCAACGAAGAACAACAAGTCAATTCCGGTTCACTTGCCCCGACCAATTCGATGCTGGGCAAGCTGATCCGCCATAACGACTTCATCTTCGCCATCGGCGTGGGGATGGTGCTCGCTACGCTGCTGATTCCGCTGCCCACGGCCATGATGGACACGCTGCTGGCATGTTCCATCGCGGTCGGGATCGGAACCCTGGCGACGGTGCTTGCCGCCAAGGAGTCCATCGAATTCAACACCTTCCCGTCACTGCTGCTGTTCGTAACGCTGTTCCGCCTGTCGCTGAACGTCGCCTCCACGCGACTGATCCTGCTGCAGGGCGATGCGGGCGAGATTATCGAAACATTCGGCAGCTTCGTGGCCGGGGGGAATCTGGTCATCGGGCTGATCGTCTTCCTGATTCTCGTGATCATCCAGTTCGTGGTCATCACCAAAGGTGCCGAGCGAATCAGTGAAGTCGCTGCCAGGTTCAACCTCGACGCGATGCCCGGTAAGCAGATGGCCATCGACGCGGACCTGAACGCCGGACTCATCGGCGAGGTCGAAGCCAAAACCCGCCGTGAGAAGATCGTCAAGGAATCCGAGTTCTTCGGGGCCATGGACGGTGCGAGCAAGTTCATCCGCGGTGACGCCGTAGCCGGGCTGATCATCACCGGAATCAACCTCGTCGGTGGAATCGTCATGGGCCTGACCAAGGGGATGAGCGCCGGAGAGGCTGCCGGAAAGTACTCCATCCTCGCCATCGGTGACGGGCTGGTCAGCCAGATCCCGGCGCTGATCATCGCCACCTCGGCAGGCTTCCTGATCTCCAAATCCAGTTCCAAGACGAACATCAGCCAGGATCTCGTCAGCCAGATGATGCGGCACTCCCGGCCGCTCTGGATCGCCTCTTTCCTGCTGGGTGCGATGATTTTCGTGCCCGGGTTCCCGAAACTGCCCTTCGCGATTCTCGCCATCGGCACGGGACTGCTGGCCCGCACGCTGGGCGGGTACGAAAAGAAGGCCGCCGCGCCCAAAGAGGAAAAGAAGAAGGCCGTGGAGAAGAAGAGCGACGAGCCGGCTGTGGAAGAGCTTCTGGATGTCGACCGCGCGAGCATCCAGGTCGGGGCGCGGCTGATCAAGCTGGTCGACCCGCGGCGCAAGAGTTCGCTGGCCAACCGAATTTCCCCGTTGCGGCGGAAGTTCGCCCAGCAGTTCGGCATCATTCTCCCGCTGATCCGCCTGCGTGACAACGTGTCCCTGGACCCGAACACCTACGAGATCCGGCTGAACAACCACGTGGTGGCAACGGGGCAGCTCGAGCCGGACCTGCTGCTGGCGATGGATCCGGGTATGGTCCAGTCGCCGATCGACGGCAGGCCGGCTGTGGAACCGGTGTTCCACCTGCCGGCGCTGTGGATCACGCCGGACAGGAAAGAGCAGGCGGAGACGGCCGGCTATACCGTGGTGGATCCGGAGACGGCCCTGATGACGCACCTGTCCGAGACGCTCAAGAACCATGCCGACGAGTTGCTGAACCGCGATGACGTGCAGCGGCTTGTCGATCGGCTTCGTGAATCCCAGCCGTCGCTGGTCAACGGGGTGGTCGGCGATCTGGTGCCGATGGGCCTGCTGACCCGCGTGCTGCAGGGCCTGCTGGCCGACCAGATCCCGATTCGGGACCTGGGGCAGGTGCTGGAGGCATTGGGCGACCAAGCCCCGCGGACGAAGGATCCGGGCATCCTGACCGAGGTGGCCCGCAAGGCGCTGGTGCGGACAATCACCGAGCAGCATTCCGATCAGCAGGGTACCGTGCACGCGATCGTCTTCGAGCCGACGCTGGAATACGAACTGCGGACCTGTCTCGGTCAGGATGGAAACGAGCAGATGGCGATGAGTCCGGATCGGGCGATGGAATTGACGAATCAGATCGGGGCCGGGTTCCGACAGGCTATGGAGGCGGGACTGGACTCGACCGTGCTGCTGTGCGACTTCCGGATCCGCGCCCAACTGTCAGCCATGCTGGCCCGACAGCTGCCGCAATTGCCCGTGATTGCCTACGACGAGATCGTCAACGGAACGAACATCGAACCGGTCACGACGGTATCGCTCCCGCCGGCCCAGCGGATGCCCGGGGCCGCAGGACAGCAACGCCGGGCCTCGCCGACAGGAGTCCACGCGCAGGCCGTTCCGAACGCGTAAGCAACGTCCCGCGTCTACTGCCTGAGCAGGAAGCAGTAACCAAACGAAATGAAATCGCTGGCAACAAAGATCGCTGTTTTCGGATTCTTCGCCCTTGCCCTGGCCGGCTTGGGACGAGGACTGGAAGTCTCCACGTGCGCCATGCGTGCGGCGATCGGGTCGGTGATATTGTTCGCGGGGGTCATGGTGGCCGGACGAATCGTATCGAGGGTCTTGGCTGACGCAATCGCACGGGCGCACAAAGCCCGCTCGTCAGTGAGAGGAAACGCCGGAAATGAACAAGATGAATAGGCCAAAAAGCAGGTCCGGCCCCAACGTGGGGCTCCGGATGAAAGCGACGCAGGCCTACCAGTGCGCTCGGAAAGAGAGCCTGGAGGAGAAACGGATTCTCTCCCACCTGCCGCTGGTCAAGCACGTGGTCAACAAGATCGTCGCTCACATCGGGTTCAACAGGGATGTCGAGGACCTTGTCTCGGCGGGGACGGTCGGGCTGGTCAGGGCCGCCCGCAGCTTCGATTCCGCAAAGGACGCCGAGTTCAAGACCTATGCCTACATTCGCATCCGCGGGGCGGTGCTGGATGAAATCCGCTCCCGCTCGCCGATGTCTTCCACCGTCCACGGGCGGGTCAGCAAGATACAACACGCCTACCAGGCCTGCCGGGCCGAGACCGGATCACCGCCCTCCGATGAGCAGCTGGCTGAGCGTTGCGGCCTGAGCGTCAAGGAAATGTACCGCGCCCTGCAGGATGCCCGAAAACAGAACTTCCTGTCGATACACGGATTAACGGAGGAAGATCCGGTGCTCGGCAGGTTCCTCCCTGCCGCCGGGGCAGACCAGCCCGGTTCGGATATGGAACGGCGCGAGATCATGCAGCAACTCGCCCAGGCGATCCAGGAACTGCCCAAGCGGGATCGATTGCTCATCCTGCTGTACTATGAACGCGACCTGACCATGAAGGAAGCGGCGCAGGTCCTTGGCGTAACGGAGTCTCGGGTCAGCCAGATCCACGCCTCGGCCTTGTTCAAGCTCAGCATGAAGATGAAGGAGGCGTCATGAACAGTTCCTCGGATTTCTCGATCACGCCCCCGCCGCAGGTGACCGACACCGGACGCGTGACCCCGCACAATGAAAACGACCGGCAACAGCGGCGGCGAAAGAAGCGAAAAGACGAGCCGGAAATCCGAAAACTGCCGGATGACGCCGAGACGGAACCCGATGATACAGAGGAAGATGAGTCCGGAAGAGAAGAACCGCCGCACTTCGTCGATTACCTGATTTAAACTCCCCCGCAGCCGCGGCGGGACGCTGGAGTAGAACCGATGTCAAACAAGCCAGAACGCCTGCTGAAGAAAGACCGGGTCAAGCTGGTTCAGAGCCCGGGCAGGGTGGTGAAATCCATCCCGAAGGCCGCGACGGGGCCGTCGGCGGACGCCAGACCAAAGCAGCCCGCCCAAGCGAAAATCATCACCAAGGGCGGCGGGATGGCGCTGGTGGAAGTCACCTGCCCCTGCGGCGAAAAGATCATGCTGGAATGCCGGCTTGAGAGCGCCTGAGACCCGACACGCGTGTGGAAAACTGCGAAAAAACTGAAAACCGATAGGATCGGCCTACAGACGATAGGAGCCATACATGAAACGCCTGATTACGCTGACACTGCTGACCGCCT
>JBKHHU010000006.1:0-41115 GCA_046539045.1 Phycisphaerae bacterium | reverse complement strand
GCGTGCGGAAACAGCGTCTGCGAATTCGATCCGATCTGTTTCGCCCTGCAGGTGAACCTGGAACTCCAGCCGGGCGAGTCGCGCACGATCAACGCGATCGCCGGTCCGCTCAAGGACAATGACGAGATCGCCGCCCTCCGCGGGAAGTACTTCGCCGATGGTGCCGTCGAGGAAGAATTCAGGACAGTCCGCGAATATTTCGACCACGCCACCGATGGCGTGGACATCCACACGCCGGATGAGACGCTGAACGTGTTCGTGAATCACTGGCTCAAGCACCAGCTGCTGTTCAACGCGACGTGGGCCCGCGTGTACTTCAACGGCGTGCGAGACCTGCTGCAGGATGCCGACAACATCTCCATCTTTGGTGCGGATCACGCCCGGGCGACGCTCCGCAAGGTGCTCTCCCACCAGTACGAGAGCGGATATGCCCCGCGTGCGTGGATCGAAGGGCAGCTGGTCGAGCAGGATTACAGCGACTCGCCGGTCTGGATCACCTTTACCGTCGCGAGCCTCGTCAAGGAGACCGGCGACCTGACGCTGCTCAACGAGGAAGTGCCGTTCTGGGAAGGTGAGTCTGCCGAAGTGTACGAGCACTGCAGGCGGAGTCTGGAGTATCTCTGGGCCGATCGTGGTGAACACGGCCTATCGAAGATCCACAGTGGGGACTGGAATGACATCATGAACGGTGTGGGCGCGGACGGTGACGGCCAGAGCGTGTGGCTGAGCATGGCCCTGCACCGGGCGCTGCTGCAGTTCGCCGAACTGGCCGAGATGATCGGCCGGTCGGACGACGCAGACGACGCCCTCACCCGCGCCCGCCAGCTGGCTGAGGCGATCAACACCGACGGCTGGGACGGCGAATACTACCTGCGCGCTTTCACCGATGACGGCAAACCGATCGGCACAAGCATCGAGAACCAGTGTTTCCTGAACCCGCAGGCGTGGAGCGTGATTTCCGGCACTGCCGCCGAGGAGCGGGCCCGAAAGGCGATGCAGGCGGTCGATGAGAAACTCGAGCGGGATATCGGCATTCTCACCGTGGCAGAGCCGTTCACGGAGTTCCGGAAGGATGTGGGGTTCATCAGCGCCACGCGTCCGGGAACGAACGTTAACGGCGGAGTGTATGTCCACGCGTCGACATTCAAGATGATCGCCGACTGCATGCTGGATCGAACCGAAGAGGCCTACCGAACGCTACAGAAGATTCTCCCGTTCAGTGAAGCCCGCGACCAACAGACCGGCGAGCCGTACGTGGTGCCGAATGCTTACTTCGCCCCGCCGTCAGGAGAGCGCTACGGCGAAGCGGGCGACGGCTGGTTCACCGGCTCTGCCGGCTGGCTGCTCAAGGGTATCGTCGCCCATATCTTCGGCCTCCAGCCGGAAGCCGACGGTCTGCACATCCGCCCCTGCATGCCGAAACAGTGGCAGACCAGTTCGATCACCCGCGTCTTCCGTGGTGCGACGTACCATGTCACCTACAGCCCCGCCCGCTCTGCCGACGAACCCGCCATCACCGTGGACAATGAACCGCTGCAGAGCGAAGTCCTCCCGTGTGAGAAGGGCCAAAACTACCGGGTGCACGTAGCCCTGTAGGCGGCCCTGCCGCTTCCACACAGGAGCCAGAGGCATTCGGTTCATCCAGTCCTGCGGAAATGCGTGGCCTTCCGAGAAGATGCTCTCGCCCGAGAGCAGCAAACCTCGCCGGGTAGAACGCGCAATCAGTGCGGGCGGTCATACAAAGGGGCGTCCGAGCGGCTACTTGATCATATTGCACCGGTTTTCCATCGTATTGGGGTGGAAATCCGGCCTCGGCTCGCTTGTTATATACTTCCGAGTCAGCCCGCCGTCGGAGGGCCGGTGCCCTTACGCAGAACCAGCGGGAGAGATGCTCTCACAAAAAGGGACAATGACATGATCATCGGGGTGCCGAAAGAGATCAAGCCGCAGGAGTACAGGGTCGCGCTCACGCCGGCCGGATGTGAAATGCTGACCGAAGACGGCCACGACGTGCTCATCGAGTCCGGCGCGGGTATCGGGAGCGGATTCGAGGATGACGCGTATGTCAACCACGGCGCGACCATCGCGGCCGACGCAACCGACGTGTTCGACAACGCCGAGATGATCATGAAGGTCAAGGAGCCGCAACCGGCCGAGTGCGAAAAAATGAAGCCCGGCCAGATGATGTTCACCTACTTCCATTTCGCTGCGTCGCGGGAACTGACCGAGTCGGTCAGGGACACCGGCGCCATTGCCATCGCGTACGAGACCATAGAGGACACCGCCGGTCGCCTGCCTCTGCTGACGCCAATGAGCGAGGTCGCGGGACGGATGGCCGTTCAGGTGGGGGCCCGCTGTCTGGAGAAGGCTGCCGGCGGGCGAGGTGTGCTTCTCGGTGGCGTGCCGGGCACCACTCAGGGACACGTGGTGATCCTCGGCGGCGGGATCGTCGGCACCCAAGCAGCGAAGGTCGCTGCCGGTATGGGTGCCCAGGTGGTGATCATGGACATCGATCTGGAGCGTCTGCGGCACCTGGCCGACATCATGCCGCCCAACGTTCGGACCGAGATGTCCAGCAAATGGAGCATTCGGCGGCTGCTTCCGCATGCGGATCTGGTGATCGGGGCGGTGCTGGTACCCGGCGGAAGGACGCCGATGCTGATCTCGGAGGAGGACCTCCCGCGGATGGCACCCGGTTCGGTGATTGTGGATGTCGGCGTCGATCAAGGCGGCTGCGTGGAGACCTCCCGCCCCACCACGCACCAGGACCCGACATACTCGGTGCACGACGTAATCCACTACTGCGTGGCGAATATGCCCGGGGCCGTGCCTCGCACGTCGACGGTGGCCCTGACCAACGCGACGCTTCCGTACGCCCGTCGCATCGCCCGCGGGTGGGAGCAGGCGATCGCCGGGGATCCCGGACTGGCGGCCGGGCTGAACATCGCCGCGGGCAACATCACGCATCCGGTGGTCGCTGAAACATTCGACCTTCCCTGTACATCTCTGGGACAGTAGCAGCCGCTGTTGCCTGGATTGATCAGAAAGCAGAACGAGCCGGTCAGGCGATCAGGAGTCAGTCTTCCTCGGCTGCCCGGACGTCGGTTTCCGCTGCGCTGAAGGGCTGGAACCCGATCGCCCAGGCGGAACTGTCCGCCGGCAGTTGAAAATCGCCACCGGCGGCATCCAGGAACCGCGGATCAGCAACGCAGCTGTGACGTTCGTATCCCATCTGCTGCAGTTGCTCGAAGGTGAAGCGGTCCCAGGTGACTTCCGAGAATTCATCCCGCATCTCGTCTCCGGCGAAGATCTCCTTGCCGCCGGCGTCCCAGAGCACATTCAGATCGCTTCGGAACCCGTTCTGGTCAAGGCTGTCGCCGTCGCGCGCCACCAGCAGCGGTTTACCATCCGTCAGCAGGATGTTCCGCTCAAGCGTCAGCGAGTTCCAGTCCTCACCGGCAGCGCTGACCGAAACCACACCCAGACCCGAGAACGCCAGCACGTTGTTCCGGAGGATGTTCTCCTTCCCGTAGTGCAAGTTGAAGCATTCGCTGGAGGTGTGGTGCAGCAGGTTCTTCTCGATCAGGATATAGCTGGAGCCTTCGTCGGCGTAGATGGCCCATCCGCCGTAGTTGTCGGCCCGGATGTGGTGGATGTGGTTGCCGCGGATGACGGTTCCCGGCTGCTCGCCGAGGGTATAGATCCCACCCATGTCGTTCAGCAGACCGGTTCCGAGGTCGTGAATGTGGTTGTCCAGCAGTTGATTGTGATGCGTGGCGGAGTCGCCGAAGCCCCACGTCCAGCCGCAACTGATGCCGCTGTACTCCAGGTCGTGAATATGGTTCCCGCGGACGATGTTGTGATCTGAATGGACGATCAGGATCCCGACGGCACTGGGGAATACGCTGGTGCAGTCGGCGATCTCGTTGTTCTCGACGATGGTGTGACTGACCCGCCCTGCCGGTTCGTCGACGCTCCCCATCAGTTTGATCCCACCGGCGCCGAGAGCGGTCAGCGAGCAACCGCTGATGCGATTGCCGCGACACCCGACGCCGACTTCGATCCCGTACGGGCCGGCGGGGCCGATGCGACAGTTATCGATCGCGCACTGTCTGGCGTGCTTCATTCGGACGATTCCCGGCACACTGATGGCGGCCTGGGAATCGGTGCCCCTGCCCGGGATATGGCTCCAGTCGGCGTGGGCGATCTGCAGGTCACGAAGAACAATTCCGCGCACCGGCGTCTCGGGCGAACCCTCGATGCGGATCAGGTGATCGAGAACCGGGGCAATGACTTCGGTGGCATCAAGCTGTTCATCCTCGCGAGGCAGGTAGGTCAGCTGCCCGAGCGGGCGGTCCAGATACCACTGGCCGGGTTTGTTGAGTTCCCCGGGCACGTTCTCGAACCACACGCGGGCGCAGCGGGCGGCAGCGTCATCCTTCAGCGGGAACCACGGGAGCACCTGCGTATCGATTCTTCCGGTGCTCGGGTCCACATGCTCCAGCGGCAGGCGTTCCTCCAGCCAGTAGTGCACCGCTACGGCATCGACATCTCCCAGGTTCCACCATGGCTGGACCTGCTCCGGCTTGCAGTAGAACGTCTTGTGGTGCGATTCCGGCGGGCCTATGAAGCTGTCGAAGGTCATCCCCGGCACGCGGTCGATCCGCATGAGCCCCTCTTCGGGCCGGCGCGTTCTCGGGCGGGAAACGCCGTTGACGTACAGCGACCGGAAGTACCACTGTCCATCGGTGACCTCCGGCAGGTCCGCCGTCCAGACGCGCCGGCCTTCTTCATCTGTTGATTCGGTGAAGCCGGTGATCCGCTTCCCGCCGCTGAGAGTCACCTTCGCACCGGGGCGGGCGGCGAGGGTTACCAGCGGCGCATCGGTCCCGAGTACCAGCGGCTCGTCCAGGAAATAGGTGCCTTCGTCCAGCCAGATGGTGACCGGACCGACCGGAGGCGACTCCGCCAGACGGGCCAGCGCCCACGGCAGGCTCGGAAGCGGGCCGTCACTGTCCCGGCCGTTCGGATCGGCTCGCAGTCCGGAATACTTCTCTCCCCCGCGGGGCGAGACGTAGATGTCCGAACCGGGCCAGGAGGGGCGATATGGGTGGTCCTTCTTCGGCATGGTCACTCCTTGACGGGGAATCCGCAGAGCCAGTCGACCATCTGCCCGAAGTCCGCCGTGGCAACTCCGACGTAGCGATCGGCGGCCCCGTAATAAACAAACAGCTTCCCGTCGATCACGACGTTCCCGCAAGGGAAGATGCAGCCCTTGTAGAAGCCTTCCAGTTCGTACCATGCTTCCGGCTGCATGATCCAGTCGGTTGCCCGGTGGGTGACTTTCCACGGTTCGTCGAGGTCGAGCATCATCGCTCCCAGACGATAGTGCAGATCGTCACCTACGGCATGGTAGATGGTGAACCAGCCGCGGTCGGTGCGGATCGGCGGGGTGGAACCGCCGATCTTCATTTCCCACGGGAACTGCGCCTTCGCGACGAACCGTGAGCTGTCATAGTCCCAGCAGTGCAGGTCGTCGGAGAACATCAGCCACATCGCTGGGTGGTCGGTCCCGTATTTTTCGCCGGTCCAGCTCATCGGCCGGTGGAGCATGGCGTACTTGCCGCCGATTTTCTCGGGGAAGAGAATCGCGTCGCGGTCGTCGAGCATCGGGTGAGTGATGCGCCCGCCGCGGTAGAACGTTTGGAAGTCGCGCGTGATGAGCAGCCCGGAAGAACTCATACTCTCCCGCATGCACAGCGGCCAGTCTTCACTGGCGAATGGCGGCTTCCACTGCTCGTTGGGCGTCTTGAGCCAGTACTGCCCTGCGGGGAAGGGACGCGAGGCGTAGGTGATGAAGTACCACTGGCCGTACTTGACGATCCGCGGATCCTCCACGCACCCGCCGTCGAACCCGTCGGAGGGGGCAACGGCCGGCTCGTCACCGACCAGATCGAAATGGTAGCCGTCTCCGCTGACAGCCTTGCCGAGATACACCTTGTGTTCCACGTCGGCCGCCGAGGCCCGGTAGAGCATCGTCACGGTCTTGGACGCCTCGTCGTACCACGCCCCCGGATTGGCCGTCACCGCACATTGCCACCAGCTGTCGGGAACCGGCTTGATGATCGGGTTCCCGTCGAATCGTTCCAGCTTCACGCGTCACTCCTTGTCTTCAGTCCTGTCGCATCGGAAGAGTTCCGATGGTACTGGTTGTGCGGAATTCAGCAAGGGGTTTCGCGCTGGTGGCCCGGAACTACTGCCCGGAAGACCGGGAAAGCACAAGCTCGCCCGGCCTCGCTGCGGAGCTACGTTGCATCACTTCTTGATCGTGCCGGTCAGCGGACGGGATTTCTTCCAGGCTGCGCCGTAGGTGCCGGTATATTCCCCGACATCCTGCTTATCGCTCTTCTCGAGCTTGGCGTCGATCTCGTACACGCCGACGGCCGTGAGGCCATTCTCGCTGAGCGGGGATGTCCACTGATCCGGGCGGTAACGGACGGCGAACGTGCCGACGAGCCTGCCGTTCTTGATTTCGATATCCTGCGGGTAGATCACCGGGCGGGTCTTGGTGGTCTGGTCCGCCCAGGCGGTCAGCCTCTGGAGCTTGCCTTCTTTATCGGTCGAGACGAACAGCAGCAGGCGTTTCGGGCTCGGGCCCTTCTGGAAGCTGGCGCCTTTGAGCCACAGCACGTAGTCACATCGCGGCTGCCATGCCGGCTGGTGCTTCATCGTCTGCACGGTTTCGTCCAGCTTGAGGGGCTTGTCGAACGCATTCTCTTTGAGCGTGACGGTGCCCTTGAGCTTCCTGCCATTGGTTACTAGCGCGTCGACATCGTACCAATCGGTCTTTCGCGTCCGGGGAAAGTCCACTCCAAGCATCCCGCCGAGCTTCTCACCGTCCCAGGTCAGCTTCGAGACGTCCACGTTGTGCATCTGTCGGCTGTCGATGATGCCCCCGCGATCGATCTTGCCCTTCACTGCGTAAAGTTTCACCTTCAGATCGTCTTCAGCTCCTGCCAGCTGTCCGGGGATGTTCAGCGAGATCTCGCGGTTGTTCTTGTCGGCGGGCTTGCGGAAGTCGTAGCACACCAGCCCGTCCAGTGCGCGGAAATACAATTTGCCCTTTGCGTAGGGCTGGATGATCGGAGTGCAGTAGGCGGTGATGGCCACGTGCGGGAAACTCATGTCCGGACTTAATTGCCTGGGCTTTTTGCCGGTCGTCCAGAGGGAGGCGTTGATCGGATCGCCATGGGCATCGTCGTGGATCATCAGGATGCGGTCCTCGATGAGGATCGTCCGGGCCCCGCTACGACGAGCCTGATACGGTGTCTCGGAATAGATTTCACCGGTCTTTGCGTCGGCGATGACCAACCGTTGGCTCGCGAAGCCTTTCGGGAGTTTCTTCGGCCAGAGCGGGATGTACGCCAGACCGTTGCGGATGCAAACCTTCTGCCGCGGGCCTGAATCCAACTTCCATTCATGCTGGTACTGGATCTTGTTCGGCAGCGTCCACAGCTTTTCCGGACCGGTCATGGTGAGTCGATAGCCTCCGTAGAGACCGGAGCTGCTGTCTTCCTGCTTCGGGAGACTGTTGAGTATGACCCGATCACCGGTGACCGAAAGCGTGCCCATGAACGGGCCGAGTTTGTCGTACGTCCAGACGGTGCTGCCGTCCTTCGGGTCGATCAGTCGCAGCGTGCCCTCGCCGGTATTGGCAACAATATAGGTTCGCCCGCCATGCCGCCACAACGTGGGTGTACTGTACTGGCTCTGCACGCGATCTTCGGTCCGCCAGACACGCTTGCCGGTCTTGCGATCGTAAGCCAACAGCACGCCCCGCGCAACAATGACCACATCCTCAGCGACGATCAGCGAAGATCGGTCGGCCGAGTCCCAACAGAGTTTTTTCGCCTCGATGTGTTCCTGCCGAAGCTTTTCCAGGCCAGGGTCGGTCGGCGTTTCCCACAGTTCCTTGCCGTCGCGGATACCGGTGGCGTAAAGGCGCCCCATGGAGCCCAGGTGAAAAACGACCCCATCGGCGCACGCCGGTGAGACGCCCCAGTGACCGCGTTTATGGGACAGGCGGTTGAGACCCTTGTTCTTCCCGATTCGCTCCCATTTGAGCTTCCCGGTCTCGGCATCGATGGCGACAAGAATGTCGTCGGCAGTGACGCTGAAGAACCAGTCGGGCAGAAACTCCTTCGGGTTGGATACCGTCCGCCAGCCGACCGGCTTGGCCGGGGCTTTCCCGTTGGGCTTATAGTAGCTGACGAACACGGTTCCGTCGGCAACCACCGGCGAAGAAGCCCCGCCCTGGAACGGCTCATAGCCCATCTCCCGGGTTTTGCGGAGTGTGCCCGGGTAGAGCCCCTTGCCCACGCTCATGTGGCGTTTGAAGTGCCAGACCTTACGGATGCCCTGCAGATCGTCCACCAGTTTCGTGCCCCGTTGCGGCGGGGTTCTGTCGCCGTCTTCCACGTACATGGGCCAATCCGCCCCACCGGGGTCAGTCGGTTGCCCGACGGCGATGGAGGTGAAAACAGCGACCGCGAGCGACGCGACGGTCATCAGGAAGCGATGGCGGCACATGGTGTTCTCCCGTTCTGTAACCTTGGTCAATGACCCGGCATCGCAGGCCGGGATGATCTAACAGAAGTGTAACAGCCGGCACCGGCCGAAGGTTCGCAAAAAAAGCATCCGGCTGTGCGGATGGCGGCTGAAGAAACGTTTTGCCCGCCAAACCGGTCGGCAGTCCGGAAAGGCTCGCTCGTGCTACTCATGTCGCAGCGCCTCGATGGGGTCCAGCCTGGCCGCCCGCAGCGCCGGATAAAGCCCGCTGATGAGCCCGACCAGAACCGCCAGAACGAACGGTACGACAAGCGTGAACCAGGAGATGATCGGCTCGATTTTCAGAGGCTTAGCCGCCAGGAACGGCAGGCCCACGCCCACGCCGATGCCCACCAGCCCGCCGACGATCGTCAGCGTCACCGCCTCGACAAGAAACTGTACCGTGATGTCGGTGCGTTTGGCACCCAAGGCCCGACGGACGCCGATCTCCCGGGTTCGCTCGGTCACCGAGGCGAGCATGATGTTCATGATCCCGATCCCGCCGACGATCAACGAGACGGCTGCGATGAGGAAGAACATGGCGTTCCACAGCATTCGTTGCTTCTGCTGCTGTTGGATGAGCTTGAGCGGGACGATAATCTTGTAATCCTGCTGGTCGTGAAGACGGTTGAGCAGGTTCTCGGCGACCGCCGAGGCGTTGACGACCTGGTGTTCATTCTCCATCTGCAGGATGCACTGGCTGATTTCAACGCGTTCGCGGCTGTAGTTGCCGCGTTCGAACATGGTGGTGAACTCGCCGAACTGCTTACGATCGGTCGAGAGCGGGATGATGATGCTCTCGCTGGCGGACCCGCCCTCCCCGGCCAGCACGGCGGGCAGTTCGGGCATCGTGCCGATCACGGTAAACGGTTTCTCGGCGATGAATATCGTCTGGTCGTTGGGAGCGGCATAGCCAAACAGCTTCTTCGCCAGCGATGCGGTCACGATGCAATGACTTTTGGAGTACAATGAATCCAGCCGGTTCAGGAAGCGTCCGGTCACCTGCAGGCGGGCGACCTTGTCGTAGTTGGACTCAGTGGCGATGATGGTCGCGGGCAGATGTTTCCTGCCGAAATGGGCGTACTTGCGGGTTGTATGGGTAATGACACACCGCTTGATGCCCGGAACGTTGTTGGTCAGGATGTCGATGTCTTTTCGCGTCAGGCCGTAATGGAACACGCCCTGGCCTTCCTCGGAGGCACCGCTGGACTGGGTGGGAGGCTTGACCGAGTGGATGATGATATTGTTGCTGCCCAACTCCCGCAACGCCTGCTGGGCTTTCAGGCTCATGCCCTCGTTGATCGCAAGCATCACGATCACCCCCGCTACGCCGATGATGATACCCAGGCTTGTCAGCGCCGAGCGAACCTTGTGGATCGTCAGGCTGTGGAACCCGAGGCGAAGAATGTCCTGCAGCTTGTACAGCCAGTTCATCCTGCTGCCTCCACCGCGTCGGTGCGGTCGTCGCTGAGTATCGCCCCGTCACGCAGCCAGATCACCCGCTTGGCGCGCTCGGCTACATCGTGCTCGTGCGTGACCATGATGATGGTCCGCCCTTCTGCGTGAAGCCGATCGAAGAGGTCCAGGATCTCCACAGTGGTGGCCGTGTCGAGGTTCCCGGTCGGTTCGTCGGCCAGCACAACCAGCGGATTGTTTGCCAGCGAACGAGCGATCGCCACACGCTGCCTCTGACCGCCCGAAAGCTCGTTGGGACGGTGGTGCATGCGATCGCCGAGACCGACTTCCCGGGCCAGTTCGGTACTTCGAGGCCGGCGCCGCGAGTGCGGCTCGCCCTGGTAGAACAGCGGGACCTCGATATTCTCCAGCACGGTCAGACCGGCGATAAGATTGAAGCTCTGGAATACGAACCCGATCTTGCGATTGCGCACGTCACTGAGCTGACTGTCTGTCATGGTGGACACGTCTTCATCGCCCAGCCAGTATTCCCCCTCGGTGGGCCGGTCCAGGCAGCCCAGAATGTTCAGTATCGTGCTCTTGCCGGACCCGGAGTGGCCCATGATGGCCAGGTATTCGCCCTGCTGGATCCGCAGATCGATTCCTCGCAGGGCAGTGACCTCGAAGTGCCCGGTGTTGTACACCTTGCCGATATTCTCCAGCCGGATGATCTCGTTCACAACTGCTCCCGATTGTCTCAACCGCCGTCGGATTCCCTGGCGGCTTTGCGGGCTTCGGCACTGACCGTCGCCTCGCCCTGGTCGCTTGGCTGGGTGGCGGCCGGTTGTGTGTCGGTACTGCGCTGCCGACGTTCGCGTGCTGCCTCCTCCTTCGCCTTGGCTTTGGCAATCTCCTCCTGCTTGATCGCCGCCTTGATTGCCGGCAGTTGGGCGTCATCCGTCTCATACTCGCCCGGCTCGATCAGCGCGACGCGGTCGCCTTCGCCCAGGCCGATCTCGACCTGCACGTGCTTGTCGTTCATCTCGCCGACCTTGATGGGGACGCGGCAAGCGGAGTTGTCTTTCTGGACAATATAGCAGTAGGTCTGCTCCTGTTCGGTGAAGACGGCTGCGACAGGTATCTTCAGGGTATCCTCCACGCGATCCAGGAACAACTCGACCTTCGCGGTCGACTGCGGCTTGAGCCCGGGCACTTCCTCGTCCAGTTCGATGGTGACCTCGTAGACCTTGACGTTCGGATACAGCCAACGGTGTTTTTGCTTGGGCATGGGTGATACATGGACGATCTCCCCGGGCATTGGCGTGGTCCCTTCCTGCTCCAGCCGGACCAGAGAACGGATACCGGGACTCACGCGGTCGCCCAGTGCCTCGTATACAGACGTCTTGATTTGCAGGCTGGAGGTGTCCGGGATAATCAGAATCCGCTTGTGGGGACGGATTTCCGCACCGGCTTCGATGGTCACAGGATCCCAGTGCCTGCCCTTTTCATGCAGGATGATGCCGTCTTTCTCTGCCTTGAAAACGAGGTTCTCCTGGCGGTCGGTCAGGCGCTCGCTCAACTCCTCCTCGGCCTTCTCAAGGTAGACCTGCTTGGAACGCAACGTTGATTTCAGCGATCGGAGGGAACTTTCTGCCTTCAGTTCGGCACGCTGGTAGCCCAACTCGCCGTCTTCGACTGCATTGAGCAGTTCCTGGAGTTTCTTGGGGTGATCGAATTTCTGGAGCTTCAGCAGCTCCTTCTTGGCCTTCTCGAGCGACTGCTCCATCGACAACAGGCTGATGCGTTCGCTTTCGAGTTCGTTACTGGTGTAGGGGCTGTTTTCCTCGAGCTTCTCGTTGGCCTCGATCATGAATTCGTACTGTTCGCGAGCGAGTTTGAGCTTGGCTGAACTCGTGCGGACGGTGTCTTCCTTCTCCTTCACCTGCAGCGGATACTCAATTTCCTCATACCGGAGCATGTCCATCTGGGCGACTTCCAGCTGCCAGGCCGCCTTGCGGATCTCATTTTCGAGTTCCTTCTCCTGCTGTTTCAGTTCATCCAGGGCGATGTCATATGCGGCTTGTGCGTTGAGCACCCGCTCTTCGCGTTCGGCGATGGCTTCATCAAGTTTGTCGCATCGAAGCTTCAGTACGAGATCGCCCGCCCGAACCGGTCCTTCCGGGGCTACGAACTCGATGTTCACCGGCCAGGACAACTCGTTGGCGATGACTTTCTCATACTTGGCCTCGACTTGCCCGCCCTCGATAACTGTCACCGGCAGGTCGCCGCGGACCACCGTAGCCACAGGCAGGTCTTCCACCGCGGCAGCGTCTTCACCTCGGAAAACAAACCACCACGTCACAAAGGCCGCGACGGCGAGGACCAGCACGATCACCAGCCACTTCTTGACTCCGCCCGTCCTATTCTTCCGGTTGCTTCGGCAGTTCAGGGACAACATAAGGATACAACTCCTTGATTCGCGTGAATCGCGACGGGTCGTCCAGTTCGACCATTTCCGAATCGTCGGTCACACCGATCAGTCCGAGACTGGTCAAAAAACGCAGCCTCGTGACCGTGTAATTGACTAATGAGTTTACCACACCGTTGCGTGCGGCCTGCCAGTCTTCTTCGGCTTCGAGAACGTCGCGGGCGGAAACCTGACCGCCTTTGCGTTCCAGTTCCGTCAGGATCCGTCTGCGAGTGGCGATTTTGAGATTCTGCAACTGCAGTTCATGGCTTCGACGGGAACGAACCAGTTCACGGTAGGCCGCCCGGACCTCCAGCGCGACGGTGTCCTCAAATTCCTGATACTCCCGGATCGCCCGATCGTGCGCCAGCAAAGCCAGACGGTAGTTATCTCTATTGTTGGTCTGATCCAGCGGATAATCCAGATCAAGCGCAGCATTCCTCTGGTAATCATTGAAACGATATCGCCAGAACTTTCGTTCCGAGGAACTCGCCGCAGAAAGCCCCACCGCCAAGTCCAGTTCCGGCAGGAAGCGATCGGCTGCGATCTCCACGTCGCGCTCGGCATCCCGCAGAGAAGCCCGTTCGGTCAGAACATCAGGACGGGTCGTCATGGCGATAAGAATCGCCTGCATTTCCTCCACAGGCACATCCTGCGGGCCGGCCTCGTTAAGTTGTTCCAGTGCTTGGGGATAGTTTATCGTCACACGGGCCTCGATCGGCAAACCCAGAGTGATCTTGTAGCGATCCAGACTGTCCTGGAAGCGTTGCTGTTGCTCTTCCAGGCGGATTTTGGCGGTGACCACCCGCTGCTCGGCCTGGTCCTGTTCCCAGCGGGCCCGCTGGCCGCCTCTGACCAGAACCTTGATCATCTCGAAGGTACGCTGCAGCCGGGCGATGTTGTTCTTCTCGGTCTCGACCCGGTCCCGCTCCTGCAGCACGTTGTAATAGTCGCTGACGATATCTACGGCAAACTGCTGCGTGAACCGTTCGTAATCGAACACCCGGAACAGGAAATCGCGTTCCCGGCGGTACTGGTCCTCGTAAGCCAGCCCGCGCCAGGCGTTCTGCAGCAGCGGCTGGGTGAAGCCGGCCTCCATCGCTGAGCCGACGGTCGTATTGCTCCATCCGGTCAGGTCGCTCAGCAGTTCCAGAGAGGTCCCCAGCGTCAGAATCCCGCCATTGACAAACCGCTGGGTGAGTGTCGGAGAGACCGCAGCGGCCCCGGATTCCGAGTGCGTTCCATCATTGACACCCTGGTGGGTCAACGCGCCGGTCACGTCGCCGCCCAGAAGCGGGTGGGTCCAGCCGCGACGGGCATTGGCCAATGCCAGCGCTGCGGTGTACAGCTGTTCCTTGCGGTTCTGGAAGCGGCGGCTGTTACGGAAGGCAATTTTCAGCGCTTCGTCCATGGTGACGACGGTCGGGTCACCTTCTGGAAAGAGGGGGATTTCCTTCCCATCCAGGACGATCGGCTGGGTGGGATCGACGCGGGAATGAACGGGATTGTAAGCGACGTTGATGCGGTCGGCGTCGCCGAGCATCGTCTGCTGTGCATTCTGCAGCGTACCGTAAGCGTCGGCATCGGCCCGACGAGCGTAATCGCCCGGGCTGCACCCGCAGAATAGCGTCGTCAGTGCACTCAGCGCGATGGCGACGACCCACGATTCGATCCGGCCCCGCATTCGAAGCTCCTGATCACAACTGGAAGATTCGGACCCCAGACAGCCCGGGACCAATTTCCTGTGGTCGGGCCGGATGAGTCCCGCGGAAGATGGCTGACCCCGGTGGCCTGCCATGCTGCTCTTTCGCGTGGATCACCGACTATAGCAGCTTTGCCGGGAGATTCCAGTTCCCACAGACGCTCAAGCGGCTGAAAAGTGCCCGGCAAACACTGGAATGCGAGCCGTCGGCTCCCTCAGAACCGCTACAGGCTGAAGCGCGCAAGCACGGGGGCGTGGTCGGAAGGCCTGGTGCCCTTCCGTTCGTCCCGATCCACCCAGGCCTGCTCGCAGCAGGTCGCCAGGGACGGCGTGGCGTACAGGTAGTCGATCCGCAAGCCGTCGTTGCGGTGAAAGGCTCCGGCTCGGTAGTCCCACCACGAGTAGATCCCGCCGTCGGGGTTCTTCTGTCGGAAGATGTCCTCAAACCCCCAGCTCTTCAGGTCTGCCAGAGCCTCTCGGGCGATCGGATGATAGAGCACCGTGTCGGCCCAGCGATCCGGTTTTGCCACGTCCCCGTCATCGGTGGCGATGTTGAAGTCCCCGCAGAGAAGCACCGTGGAGGAGGGATCGAACCGGGCGCCCAACTCCGCACGCAAACGCTTTATCCATCGAAGCTTGAACTCCCATTTCTCCGATCCAACCGTCGACCCGTTCGGGAAATAGGCACTGAGGATGTCCAGGCCGCCGATTCTCGCCGATATCAGCCGGGCCTGCTCCTGCTCGGCGTCGTCGATCATCCCGCGCCGGATGTCCTCGGGCGGCTGGAGCGACAGGATCGCCACACCGTTGTAGGTCTTCTGGCCGAGCACTGCGCAGTGGTAGCCCATCTGCTCAAGCGGCTCGAGCGGGAACAGCTCCGTCGTAACTTTCAGTTCCTGCAGACAGACGATGTCCGGTTTCTCTCGACGTAACCAGTCCAGGACACGATCCATCCTGGCACGGATCGAATTGACGTTCCAGGTTGCTACGGTAATACTCATCGGCGGTTTCTCCCTGGCGGACATTGTAATTGCATCCCCCTGAAGGACAAGTGCCGAACATCCCCGCTCTCGAGGCGGTATATGGAATGAACCGGCGGTTGTCAAAGGTGTGGAGCGAGAGTATGATCGATTTCCGGTAGAGGGGACCCGCTGGAGCGGGCCGCAGTTCTGGCAAGAGGGTGCATTTTGGCTGCCATACGTTTTCCGAATATTCCGCGGTTGCTGGCGCGGGGCAATCCGGGGCCGCTCTTCACGAAAGAGCTGCGAATGTCGTCCCGGCGACCCCGTTTCTTCTTTCTGCGGCTGATGTACGTCTGCGTCGTGCTGGTGTTCATCGTGCTGATGTGGATGAGCACGGTTGAGCGTGTGAACACCGCCGAGGCGGCGACGCGTGTGGACCAGATGAAGTCCGCCGGTCAGGATATCGTGATCACGGTCAGCTGGGTGCAGTTCATCGCCGGCCAGCTCATTGCCGTCCTGCTCCTGAGTACGTCGATCAATGGCGAGATCTATCACCGCACAATGATCCCTCTTCTGACCACGCCCATCACCGCCGAACAACTGGTACTGGGCAAGTTCTTCGGCCGGCTGTTGCACGTGGTGGTTCTGCTGGCGGTGTCGCTTCCGATTCTGGCAATCGTCCGCGTGATGGGCGGTATCCCGTGGAATTACGTAGCCGGGGCTGTGTTTATCACACTTACCGCCTGCATGTTCGCCGGAGCGATGGCCATGCTCTACTCGGTCATCATCGACAAGAGCATCGCGACCATACTGGCGACGCTTGGAACGCTGATCGGAATCTACATGATCCTCCCGGTGGTCTTCATGATCTTTACCGGGATCTACAGCGCCATCACCGGTAGCGGGCAGGTCTGGTCGCCGATGGTGTATTTCAATCCGATCGGCGGGATGTTCTGGATGACGCAGATCCTGCGGGACGCGACCAACCGCCAGACGCTCGATTTCTCTTGGCCTCTCCATTGCCTCTGCATGCTGTTCATGACGGCACTGGCGTTATGGTTCTGTGTGCTGGCTGTCAAGAAGTACGGACTGCGTCGGGCGGTCAATTCCATCGGTGGCGACAGCACGTCGGTCGTTCCGGTGATGATCATGCCGATCCGGGGTGCGTCCGGAACCACCAGAAGCTACGCCGTCAGCCGGGCCGTGCCCGGAGCCCAGCCGCCGCGAATTTCGCGAGGCGACGCTTTTGAGGACCTCTCGGCCCATCCGGAGATCGTCCGACGCCGGGCGTCACCCGTGTCCCCAACGGTCGGGCAGAAGGAAGCAACTGAGGCAGACGATTCCAGGCGCGAAGCGCTTGCCAAGGAAGTCACCAGGAAACACCTGCAGCAATGGGCAACCGGCGAGCCCATCGAACCGGTAAGAGAAGAACCTGCCGACGAGGAGAAGCCCGCCCAACCGGCGCGGCACACCCCGCCGCCCCCGCCGAAGCCGAGGCACCGGCCGCCGGCGCATCGACCTCCACCGCCGGGCCTGCCCCACTCGGTTGCTTCGCGAGCCGGGCTGATCCCGATCCAGCCGAAGAAGGTCAAGCTGCGGGAGATCAAGGGGTCGCCCATTCTGTGGCGCGAGCTGCTCAAGCCGATGCTCGGCAACAAGACGATCACCATCGTGGTGCTGACCGTCGCGCTGGCGACGCTGGGGCAAGGGTACTTCATGGTGTTCGCCGCCGGCGGAATGGACGAAGGCGAAACACATGCGTTCTTCGTTCTGGTGTTCCTCGCCTTGGCAGGGTTGATTACCACGTTCCTTGCCGCGACCAGCATCACCAGTGAAAAGGAGTCGCGCTGCTGGATGATCCTGCTGAGTACACCGATGGAAGATCGCGCGATTCTCTGGGGGAAAGTCGCCGGTGTGCTGAGGCGGAGTCTGCCGGCATGGCTGTTCCTTACCGGGCACCTGCTTCTGTTCACGATTCTCGGCCATATTTCCCCCGGCGGTGCGGCCATCCTTACTCTGATCGGGCTGTACACGATGGTCTTCCTGACCTCGCTGGGCATCTACTTCAGCGCGGTCTACCGTCGCACCATCTCGGCTGTCCTGATGACATTCGGGATTGCCGCCCTGGCGTGGCTGGTCATTCCGGGTCTGGCGGAGATGGCCGTGGCGATCCTGGAACTGCCCAAGCACCCGAGCTTCGCCGATCATATCTGGTCGACTGTCCCCTTTGTGCAGGCTGGGCACATCGCAGAATCGGTTGTGGATGAATCGTACAAGTGGGCGGAGGACGCCGGAAGATCCCCGCTTCCCCCGGTCACTCTGCCGTCCGGCAGAATGTCGACGCCGGAGGCGTTCACCATAGTTTTCGTGATCGGGATGACGTACATAGGCGCCTCTGCGCTGTTGCTCTGGCGTGCTGCCTGCCGCTTCCGTCGCAATATCGTCTGACATCGCCGGTCGCCCTGCCGGACGGAGCCCGTCATGTCGAAGATGGCAACGCATCTGACGCGATCAATGGCTGTAATGCAGCGGGAACTGCGCGGCTCCAGCCGCCGTGTGCGGTTCTTCCTGCTGCGGTCGGGGTACGTTGCTTTGCTGGCGATCTTCGTCGGGTCCATCTGGCAGGAGGTCTTCGCGGACCTGCCCCGTGCTGACGATGGGCTCGATGTCGTCCGAATCTTCATGTCCGACGCCGGCCAGAGAATCGTCGCCGGGATCACCCGGTTCCAGTTCTGGACCGCCCAGTTCATCGCGATTGTCCTGATGGGCACGTCGGTGAAATCGGAGTTGGACGACCACATGCTTCTACCACTGCTTTCGACGCCGTTGAGCAGCGGGAATGTCATCATTGGTAAGTTCCTCGGGCGGCTGGGACATCTGCTTCTGCTGCTGGCGATTTCACTTCCGATGCTGGCGGTGGTCCGTTCCTTTGGCGGGATTCCATGGGAATTTGTCAGCGGATCGGTGGCCGTCACCATTTGCGCCTGCATGTTCAGCGGAGCCGTGGTGTTGTTGCTTACCTGCCGGTCCCGTTCGGTTGTCGCCGGTGTGCTCCACCTGGCGGTCCTGTACGCGATCATCCTCCCGATGCTCGGCGGGGCCGTGGGTATCGCCTCGTCTCTGCTGGACCTCGGGGACTGGTCGCCGATGTCTTACGTGCACCCGATGGTCGCCATTGCACGACTGGCTGACGATCTGCGAAACCCCGGCGGGCAACCATTCCACTGGCAGCTTCATTGTCTCTGGTTGCTACTGCTGACAGGTCTGTCGCTGTACCGGGCCTCCCGGGATCTCCATCGGCGGATCTTCACCCGAGTGCTGCAGTACGGGTCGCTGATCGCACCGCTGCACCGGTATACCGACACCCAGGTTGGCGAGGCCCTCAGCAGACTTGCCGGCGACGCGCCCGATACCCACGCCGACGGCGCTGCCGGGCCGCGATCACTGTACCCGGACGTCAAGCCGGCCCCGGACGAGCCGACGTGGGTAGGCCCGCGCAACCCGCTGCTTTGGCGCGACACGCGGAACCGAAACCTGCTCCGCAAGCCGGTCGTGCTCGGGACGCTCTGTTTCCTCCTGGCGGTGATCGCCCAGGCGTACCTCATCAGCATCGGGTCCGGCGGACTCATGCACGGAGAGACCCAGGGCTTCTATCTGTCGGCGCTGGTGCTGCTGAGTTTGATGGTCGGCGGGCTGCTGTCCTGCATGGCGATCGCCCCGGAGCGTCGGCGGCAGACGTGGCGGCTGCTTCTGACGCTACCTTTGAGCGATTGGCAACTGCTGCTCAGGAAACTGCACTGGGTCTTCTACTGGGCTCGCTGGCCTATGTTGGCGGTGGTGCTGCACCTGGTCGCCTTCGTGATCACAGGCGTGCTCAACCCGCTGGCGCTGGGGCATTTCGCGTTGATCCTCGTCGGGTCGATGCTGTTTGTGACCGGACTGGGGACGCTGAGTTCTTCCAGAAACACGCGGCTGGCACCGGCAGTAATGGTCCCGATCGTCAGCTGTCTTGTTCTGTGGGTCGTCCTGCCGCACGGACTTGGGGTGGTCAGCAGTTTTTCACCGGAACTGCGTGAACGCCGTGTGTGGCAGACCATGCGCAGCATCAGCCCTGTCGAACAGGCGTGGCTGGCCGGGGAGGCGAACGTCGAACCGCCTCAGAAAGCCCGGTTCCATGGTTCCCCCGCTCCTCGGCGGGCAGACCCAGAAAGCCAGTCGCACCTGAGCTTCACGCTGCTTCTGGCGTTGACGAGCGTCATCTACTCCGGCGCGGGAGCGGCCATGCTTCTGCTGGCCAAGCGCAACTTCCGTCGCATGGTGCTCTGAGTTTACCGGTATCCGAGGCGGCGGAGTTCTTCTTCCCCGAAACCGAAGTGGTGGCCGACCTCGTGCAGGACAACCTTTCGCACCCGCTGGATCACGTCCTCTTCGCTCCGGCAGACCGCCTCGATGTTCTCCTGGAAAATGAGGATCCGCTCCGGGAGCTCGACGGGCCGACGGACGCTTTTGCGCGTAACCGGGATACCCTGGTAAAGCCCCAGCAGCATCTTGCCCTCCATGTCAATCGCGCGCAGCAGCTGTTCGTCCGGCCGGGCCTGGACGATAACCGTCAGGTTGCGCAGGTGCTTGCGGAAGTCGCTCGGAAGCGTCTGGATCGCTTCGTCCACAAGATCGGCGAATTCGGATTCAGTAAATCTCATCGCATCCTTACTCTCGGTACGAAAGTGACGGGCATGTTCCTGTCACCATCATACATCGGCAGGCGGTCGCATGGCGAGACTCCCGTGAGCAATCTCCCCGATTCCCCGGGTTGCGAGCCGGAAGTTCATGACGATTGCACGCCGGGTCAGGCGAGCGTACAATCTGAGCATGAACATCAGACCATGGATATTAACGTCACTATTGGGGCTGCTGCTGGTCGGCTGCGCGCCGGACGCAATTCTGATCAAGCCGATCAGCACGACAGCGGGGCTCAAGGAGCGAACGGTCGGTGGGGATACCGGGTGGCTGGTTTCCAACAAGATCGCTGTCATCGACGTGGACGGGCTGATCACCAATCAGCGGGAGGCGGGTTTCCTGGGCATGGAAGACAACCCGACGAGCCTGTTCATCGAGAAGCTGGACCGCGTCACGGCCGACGAGGATGTGAGAGCGGTGGTCCTGCGTATCAACTCTCCCGGCGGCGGAGTCACCGCCAGCGATATCATGTATCATGCCCTGCGGAAGCTCAAGCAGCGGCGAAAGATGCCCGTCGTATCGATCATCGAAGACGTTGGCGCCAGCGGAGGGTATTACCTGGCGTGCGGGAGCGACAAGATTCTTGCCCACCCCACATCCGTCGTCGGATCGATCGGTGTGATTATCCAGACGTTCAGCTTCGCCGGTACGCTGAATATGCTTGGGGCGAACACGCAGGCGATCAAGTCCGGCAAGTACAAGGATATGGGCAGTCCGCTCAAGCCGCTCAGCGAGGATGACGCCCGCGTGTTTCAGAATGTCGTCGACGACCTGTACCAACGATTCCTGCGTGTTGTAGACAAAGGCCGTCCGGGCATGTCTGCAGAGGATGTCGCTTCGGTCGCCGACGGGAAAATCTTCACCGCCCAGGAGGCGCTGGACAACGGGTTGATCGATGCGATCGGCTACATGGACGACGCGATCTCCCTCGCCAGGAAACAGGCCGGCATCGAGAAGGCTCGCATCGTCATGTATTCCCGCCCCTACGGCAGCCGCCCGCATGTCTACGCTGAGGCGGCCGACCTACCGACAACCCAGTTCAACATGATCAATCTCGACATCCCGTCCCTGACCGACCTGACCCGGCCGAGAGTGATGTACCTGTGGAACGGCCGGCAGTGAAAGCTTTCGGCTTCCACTCCCCGGCCTGTCCTCAGTCTTCAGTCTTACAACTTCAGGAACAGGTTACCGGTCACTGGCCCGGCGCAGAGACCGGGCCAGACCATTCAGGACACGAGCAGTTTCAGCGCAGGCCCTGACAACGGTTTCGCGTTCTGGCAGATTCAGCCCAGCCGTTCTGCCAGCGATACCTGATACTGCAGTTCACAAGCTGAACCCAGCAAATGGCCCGCGGAGTCGGCTCAGGCGTGCGAACTGCCCCTCGCTCAGTTCGATATCGCCGGCCCCGGCAGCGTCTTCGAGCTGCTTGACATTACGCGGCCCGACGACGGGGTACGCCGGAAAGGTATCGGCAGCAATGTACGCCAGCGCGATCTGGTTGACCGAGCAGCCCATTTCCTCGGCCATCTGACGCGTGGCCTGGAGCAGCCGGAAATTTGCCTCGCTGAAGTACCGCTCCACGACTTGCCCGGCCGAAGGCCGGTCCGGGACGGGGGCTTCCGGGGAATACCGGCCGGAGAAGAACCCCTTGGCCTGGGACGTGTAGGCGAAGGCCGCCTTGTTCGTGCGGCGATGATATGTCAGATGGTCCGAATCCATGTACTCCAGCGTGTCGTCGGGAAGCGTGCCCGGATTGACCGGCGCCAGCGACCAGCCGATCTGGCTGGCGACGAAACCGGGAACGCCGCTCTTTCGGGCGTACTCGTCGGCCTGGAACTGACGAGACGGCGACCAGTTGCTGCAGCCGAGGTAGCGCAATCTCCCCTCCCGTACATGCACTGCCAGACGGTCCAGAATTTCATCCACGGGAATGTCGGGATCGTCGCGGTGCAGCCAGTACAGGTCGATGCAGTCCACCTGCAACGCGTCCAGGCTGGTCCGGATGTCGTAATCGAGGTCCTCCTGACTGAGGCGGGATTCACCCATCGCGTCCGGGTCCGGATGGGCGCCCTTGGTGCCGATGAACACATCGTCCCGACAGCCACGATCGGCCAGCCACTGCCCGATCACCTTCTCGCTGTCGCCCCCACCGTAGATGCGGGCGGTGTCGATGTTGTCGCCTCCGAGTTCCACGTACCGGTCCAGAATGGCCGACGCCCGGTCGCGGTCAATCTTGCTGCCAAACGAGCCGGTGCCCAGACTGACGGCTGCGAGCTCCGGCCCGTTCTTGCACAGTTGGATGCGCTTCATATCTCGCCTTTCATCGGATGGTTCCCTCCACCGAGTCTACATACCTCCGCAGCGCGGGCCAGCTTTTCTTCTGCTGGATGCGTCGGCCGTCGCCACCGGAAGCATATTGATTTACCCGCCCCCTCTCGGGTAGAAATGGTGGTCATCAGGAAAGGATTTCCATGGGCGCCATTTCCGGGATCGGACGACATACCATCCGGGGCATCGAAGGATTCGGCGATTTCTGCCGATTCTGCGGACGGGCCATGCGCTGGACGGCCGAAAGTTTCGGCCGATGGCGAAACGTGCGTCTCCTGTTTCCGCAGATGTACCAGGTCGGCACGCAGAGCGTGCCGGTGATCATGATCACCGGAGCGTTTGTGGGCATGGTGCTGGCCGTTCAGACGGTAGCACAGTTCAAGGCCCTGAACATGGAAGCCCGCATGGGAACGCTGGTGAATCTTTCTGTACTGCGGGAACTGGGTCCGGTACTGGCGGGGGTCATGATGGCCGGTCGCATCGGCGGACGCATGACGGCTGAGCTGGGCACGATGCGGGTGACCGAACAGATCGACGCACTCCGGGCGATGGGTACCGATCCCGTCCGCGTACTGGTCGTACCGCGGTTTCTGGCCAGTGTGCTGCTGGCGCCGGTTCTGGTGGTGTACGCCAGTTTCCTCGGGATCCTGGGCGGGTTCTTCATCAGTCACTATGTCTACGGCGTAAACGCCACGGATTTCTGGATGCACGCCTCGGATACCGTTGAATACTGGGATATCTTCTACGGCCCGATCAAGACCGTCTTCTTCGGTGCGGTATTCAGTCTGGTCTGCTGCTACAAGGGGTTTAACTGTGCCCCGGGAGCAGCGGGCGTTGGCAGGGCCACGACCGAGAGCTTCGTCGCCAGTTGCATGGCCATACTCGGCCTGAATTTCTTCCTCGGGATGTTGCTCAACGCCTTCTACATCTATATGTTCGGTGTCAAGGTCGTGTTGTAGCAGCTATCTACGGAGACTCCCATGCCGCGCCCCATACAGAACTGGATGTCACGCCACCGCAACCCGGCGAATTTTTGGATACACATGGCCGCCATTCCCATGACGTTCGTGGTCCCGGTGATCTGCCTTTTGATGCAGCGTTGGTGGCTGGCCGGGGCGTTCTTCGTGGGCGGTTACGCGCTGCAGTTCGTCGGTCACGTGGTGGAAGGCAACCGTTCGGGGGAGGAGATGCTCCTTCGGCGCATCTTCGCCCGCTGAGGGCATATCCAGCCGCATCCTGTCCCCTCTCTGCGCTTTCGCGGAGGATTTCCTCCTTGCCGGGTTGATCTATCTCATTTTCCGCGCTAGAAATACACGGAAGGGAGAAATCCATGGAAACGCAGGAAATCGTACAGAAAGCACGCACTCTCATCGATGAAACGGACTCGGCGTTCGTCATGGCTACGGTGTCGCCGGGTGGTCTGCCGCACGTGCGGTGGATGGGAGCAACCGTCTTCGAGGAACCGTTCACGCTGTATCTGGAGACGGGCATCCCGTCCCGGAAAGTAGAGGACATCGAAGGCAACCCGGACGTGGAACTGTTCTTCAACAGGGACGACTTCTCCGAGCAGTTGGCGGTTGTGGGCAGGGCCTCGGTGGAGAAGAATGAGGACATCAAGAAAGCGGTCTATGACGTCGTGAACGCCTCGGACAACTATTTTGACGGCCCAAATGATCCGCGATTCGGCGTGATTCGGGTAGAAGCGTATGAACTGCATTACTGGAAGGGCGCGTACCAGCGCGAGCCAGCCATCGCAAAGCTGGAAGACTGATGCTTCGACGGTTTTCTTCAACGAACGACCCGCCGGACAGGCTCCGGCGGGTCTTGTTCTGCGCCGGGGGTTTTCTTGCCGGCCGAGTGCCTCGATAGTGGTTTCAGAAGCGTGCGTTCCATAAAAACAAGAAAAAAATCGCCCCGCCGCTCTTCTTCCCTTTGCCAGAGCCTCTTGAGCTCAAGTCTCTTTTCTGAACAGACTTACATTAACACTTGAAAATTGCCACACCGTCGATCGGAAGGCGGCGGCCCCGTCTTTTGGAAAACACACCAAAGTTTTCCAGTTTTAATGTTGATAACCAATAGAGGTTATGTACTATAAGCCTGAAGCGAGAACCGGCCGCTCCGATCAGAACTGTGGAAGGCGTATACCTGATCGGTCCTTTTAGCGGCTTAAAGACGATAAGCTTGTATTCTTTTCCGTTTTTAGTGCCTGCTTTCAGATGAACCGCCTGACAAGCAAGAAAGGATGAGAACAATGAACGCCGCGACCCACGACTCCTCTCAGGAAGAACCCAGCCGTACCACCCCTGCCGGCAATGACACTGCCCTGCCGGGCCTCTCTGCCGACCAGCGCCGTCGCTACGCCCAGATCCCTGAGGAGGTCGATTACGTCGACCATGAATCGTTCAGGCAGGCCAAGACGGAAGATGATCTGTACGGCGAAGGGGCCAGCGAATTCGAGATCCCCCAGTGGACGCATTTTCCGGAGGTGCCTGAAGACGTCCCACTGAAGAAGAAGGCCCGCAAGACCACGCTCAAGAAGAAAGAGGAGGCATTCCTCTTCCTGCGGTACAACTACGCCCGCTACCGGCTTTCGAAGCTGGTCGAGGCACAGAAGAAGCGTCGCAGCAGCACGCGAGCCAGGCAAATGCTCCTCTGGTACGATCGTGCGATGGAAGCTCGGGCCGCTCTGGTCAGGGCGAATATGGCGCTGGTGCTTGCGATGGCCAAACGAACCCGGATCAGCAACGTCGACTTCACCGAACTGGTCAGCGAAGGCAACATGGCCCTGCTTCGAAGCGTCGAGAAATTCGACGTCGCCCGCGGGTTCAAGTTCAGTACCTACGCCTGCCGGGCCATCCTCAAGAGCTTCAATCGCCAGGCGACCAAGGTCGGCCGGTACCGCCAGCACTTCCCGACCGAGTTCGACCCGGACCTTGAGCGGAGCGACTATGACGTGAAGAAGCACGAAATGCAGCTTGAGGATTCGGTCGATGCCCTGAGGGACATCCTCGGACAGAATGCTGCCTCGCTGAGCGAAGTGGAGCGTACGATCGTCATGGAACGGTTTGCCATCGGCCAGCCCGACCGCAAGAAAGGGAAAACGCTGAAGGAAGTCGGCAAGATCGTGGGGCTCACCAACGAACGCGTCCGACAGATCCAGAAGGCCGCGTTGGTCAAGCTCAAGACCGCACTGGACAGCAACTACCTGCCGGTCTGATCTCAGCATCAGTATATTGCGTCGCACCGGGCCTCTGCATCATCCGGCAATGCAGAGGCCCGTTTGCATGTCACTCGGTTCGGTCTCGGTCGGATCGGCCGCTACGCCACGACCCACGGCTCGATCACCCCGCCGCTTTCGCGAATGCGGTCGCGAAGGGCCTCAATATCGACGCTGCGGGTATCCCCTTCCGGTAAGACCATCGCCGCAGCGTGTCCCGCCGCTTCGCCAATGTTCATCACGGGAGGCATGATCCGGATGCTGCTGTGGGCGGCTACGTCGGCGGAGATGCACCTGCTGGCGATCAGCAGGTTCTGCAGCCCTTTCGGCGTCAGGCACCGGTATGGGATCTGATAGTACTCGCCCGGGCCGAAGTGCTCGATATTGGTCGAGCCGGCCTGGTTCTTGTGGATGTCGATTCCGTACGCGCAGCACGCGATCCCGTCATCGAACAAAGCCCGCTTGCGGTAGTCATCCGCCGTCAGCAGATAGTCGCCGACGACCCGACGGGTCTCACGGATGCCAATGTGCGAGGGGGTCTTCGCCAGGTAAGCGTTTTCATATCCGGGAAGGTTCGCCTTCATCCACGCTACGAAATTCTCTGCCAGTTTCCTGCCCTTCGTCTCCGCCCGCGACAGGTCCATCGGGTCCAGCGGATCGCCCGGGATGCGGATCGCATTGATATAGACCAGCCCGGTCGGCGAAATCTGCATGAAACTGAAATTCGTGTTCTGCAAGGCCGGAGTGTCTTCCGCGCCGCGGCCGCACAGGCCGTACATGTCCGACAGAGGCGGAATCCGGTCGAGATCGGCTCCACCGATCACCATGAAGGTCGTCATGGGCATGACCTGCCCCTCTTCGTTGCCGACCATGACTTCCGCCCCGGCCCGCTCAGCCAGCAGTCCGTCGCCGGTCCCGTCGATGAACACTTTCGCCGGTACACGCAACGGACCGGCGTTGTGGGCCGACAGCACCGCCGTCACCCTGCCGTCCTCGATTTCGGCATCGTACAGCGCCGCGTGGTACAGCACATCCACCCCCGCATCGGCGGCCAGGTCGTCGAGAATGACCTTCAGCATCTCGTCGTCAAACTTGATGCCACCGTCCGGTTCGCGGAATCGTCGCCCCGCGCCGGATTCCAGCAGACGATCCGAAAGCTCGCCGTACACGCCGGCGTTGATCTCCCTGACCGGTTGGTCGTCGCCCTGCTTGGTCCGGCTGAGGTTGTAGGGGTTGACAAGCATGACGGTAGCCGCCCCGCCGAGGAACCCCTCCCGCTCGATCAAGAGGGTGCGTGCTCCGTCCCGCGCAGCAGCGACGGCCGCTCCGAATCCGCCCGGACCCGCACCGACAACGACGACATCATATCCGTCCAGCGTCTTCATGTTCTGCTCCACAAGTCATTCAGAGTTTGAGACAATGATAAACGAGTGGCGGAGTATACCCCGCGGAGTGTGGAATTGCGAAGAAGACTCGTCAGTTGACCGGTCGAAGAGTCAGCAGGTCACGTGCAGGACCGCATGGACCGCCTCGTCGGGCAGTTCTTCCAGCAGTCGGCAGGCATCCGCGGTGGGCATGGCCTCCACGTCAATCCCCCTTGCGGCAGCAGCGTTGTACACCGAGTCCATGATCGGCAGCGCCCCGTCGGCGCCGGTACCGATGATCAGGCGGTCGCCGGCGAGCGGCAAATCCTCTTCTGCTGTCAGCGGCGTGTGGTCGAACCGGTCGCGATACCTTTTGGAGGGCTTCTTCTTTCGCTTGCGGATCCGGCCGGCTTCGATGATGACGTCTTTTTCATACGTGTCACCGTTGATCTCGAGCCGTCCGAATGCGATCAGTCTGGCGTGCATGATGCTGCCTCTCCACAGGTGCCCGATTACATTGTAGCGTTGGCGGACGGGCATAGGCAATCCGCTACGGTTTGCCCTCCTCGGGGAGATGCTCCTCGGCCGTCACGATCCACGCGTCCAGATCCAGCAAAGCATCCGTGGATACGTTCCCGTTGAACTGTTGTATGGACTTGAGTTCGGGATGGGCGGACATTGACTCGATCCGAAGGCGCCAGCGGGTCCCGGTCCGGCGGGCCTTTGCCTCAGACAGCTGTTTGCCATTCATCCGGACCCACTGCCTCACCAGCAGCTGTTTGCCCTGCCGCTTGCCCGTCTCGATCCGGTACAGATAGGTCCCCAACGCCATCGGATATTCCTGGAGACCCTCCGGGTCGGGAACCGGCGTGTTCGAGCTTGTCGGCCCAAGCGCAGCAGACCGGCGCCCGGACAACCACGACAGCCGCCAGTTTCAATACGTTCTGCATGTAACCGCCTTGCATAAAATCATCCTCCCCATTTTTAACCCGAAAGCAGAACAGGTGTTACGGCATATGACCTGCAGAGGAGCAAGTGAAGAAGAAGATCGCATGTCGGCGACTGGGATGCGTGAGAGCCGATCGAGGGCGATCCCGGCCGGCTCGCCGGACGCCGCTGCCGGGAGCGGTCCGGCGTAATGGGCACAACAGGACTCGAACCTGTGACTTCTTCCTTGTAAGGGAAGCGCTCTAGCCAACTGAGCTATGCGCCCAACAGGTTTCGGAGTATACCAAACCGGCCGGGAAATGCAACCGCATCGAACCGCGATCAACCGATTTGCGCAAGCGAGGACGGGCGCCAGGATTCTACCCGGTGCCCGCCCTGCCGTTGTAGCCGGTATTGCGGAATCTCAGCGGATCCGGTACACCTGTCCCCGGAGCTTGACGAGCAGCTGTTCATCGTCACCCTGATTCGCCAGCAGTTGGTTCTCCTCCACGGTGTTCTTCCCGACCAGTTCGAAGTACTTGCTGCTGAAGCGGTTGAGGTCCTCGATCTTTTCGGCGTCCTTTTCCTCATCGAGATCAGCCGTATCGAGCGTGATCCAGGTCTTCCCTCGCCGATAGAGCGTCTGGTTGCCGATGTTCAGCACGAGGTCGGTCTGCCTCTGCTTGCCCTCCTCGTAGTCTGCCACAGAAGAGTACCCGATGTTCATGTTGCTACGGCGGGCCGGGCCGCCCATACCATCGGTCGCCTCGCTTACCACCGCTGCCCCCGTCGGAGCGCGATCGGCGTTCTTGAGCATCTGCCTGTTGCCGGCATGCTGCTGGCCGGCCCCTCCGGTCTGGGCCTGTTCCATTTTGCGGGCAGTCAGTTTTGCCCTTGCATTCAGGTGCTTCGAATCGGCAAGCCGGTCGGTTTCATCGGCAAGGAACGCGGTGTAGGGAGTCATGATCCCGTAGCGTTTGCTCAGGCGGACGATCTCGTCGATCACCTCGTCCGTCTTCCCGTGCAGTTGGACCTCATCGAGCAGGAAACCGATGCGCCGCAACGCCCAGAGCCGTTCGATGTGGCCGTCGCGGAGGTTCTGCCCCGGTTCACAGAACGGAACGTTGTACTCGAACGCCCGCGGCTTGCCCAGGTAGTTGCCCTTGATAAGCAGGGTGCTGCGACGTCGGCGAAGATCCCGGACGTCGGCGGTGCGATACCGCCCCACCACCACCAACTGCGAACCCTCGAACAGATCGGGCAGTTCGCGCGGATACATCTGCGTCAGCTTCACGCCCTCTACGCTCACGGCCAGGTCGGTCATCACCGGGTTCTTCACCTTCGCGTACATCCCCGAAACCTTCTGCTCGAGCGGCTCTTTCTCCTTCACATAATCGCTCACTCCACCGCTATCCATCGCCAGCTTGTCCAGGAGCGAGATGTTCACATCATAGCCGACACCCAGCACGAACAGACGTGCCTCGGACTTGTTCTGGTCCTCGACGTGTTTGAGGATCTTCCCGTGATCGGTGATTCCCACCGTCGGCCTGCCGTCGGTCAGGAAGATGACGTAGGCCGGTCTGGATGCTTCGTCGTCGGTGCTTTCGGTTTTCCCGCCGAAATGCGCCAGCGCGTTCTCCAGCGCCTGGGCGATGTTGGTCCCGCCCATCGCTTCGATGTCGTCGGCAAGGCTCAGCGCCTTCTGCAGGTTCTTCTTGTCCGCCTTGACCATTTCGTCGAAGAACGGCTCGACCGTACCGTTGTAGCTGATGACGTTGAACCGGTCCCGGTCATTGAGATTCTTCAGAATCCATTTGAGGGCCTTCTTCGCCTGCTCGATCTTGTCCCCGGACATGGATCCGGAATGGTCGATCACGAGCGTCACATCCTTCGGCTGGACGATTTTCCTGCCGTTTCTCGGGTTCGGGCCGGCGAGCATCATAAAGTAGCCGTCTTCCCCGCCGGAGGGCTGGTAGGTCATCAGCGTCGCCCCGACATGCTCATCTGCAGCCCGGTAATAGGTCACGAAGTCCGTCGCGGGAATCGCGTTCTTGATCTCGTACTTGGCCACGACGTGGCGCGGCTCCCTCTTGTCGAACTGCAGATCGTGGGTCGGACTGTAGACGGTGGTGATGTCGTGCTTGGATTTGATATCGAGAGTCACCGACACATCGTCGATCTTGCGGGCGGAGAATTTCTCGGTGTTGAGCGGGTAGAAGCACTCAACCATGCCGTTGTCCTTCGGACACTTCTGGTCGTAATGGATGAGGATCTTGCACGGTTTGCCCGGCTCGAGCGGGAAAGCCCGCGTCTGCACCAGGCCGAAACCGACATACTCCAGCAGCGCCGGGTCTTTCTTGCTTCGGACGATATCTTCGTAGATCTTCCGGGCCTTGTCGGCTTCGAGCACCTTTCCGGTGAACTCCTGCCCGTTGACCACCAGCGTCATGGCGTCGATGGCGGCATTGGGCGGAACGGGAAACATGTACTTCACTTCGATGGCATTCTTGCCGGTGTTGACGAACTCCTGATCGATCGTCACCGACGCGATCTGATCGCGGACTTTCATTTTCACGCGGTGGTACTTGACCGACCAGTGTCCCCGAACTCGGATCTCCTCGCTGGTCGGCACGAGCATTCCGTCGGCCAGGGCGAGTGAGGCACCCGTCCACAGTACAAGGGCCGTTGCGATAGTCTGTGCTGAACGTTTCATGGCAGGTCTCCTTGATGGTCCCGAACTTGCTTACACAGCATCCGACGCATGGGCAGCGAAAAGGTTCCCTTGTTGCGCAAACTGCTGCACTGGAGGCCCGCCTCTGGTACCATGGAAGCGGAAGGAGAGAATCACATGGGCGTATTCCCTGCAATGCTGGAAATGACAGGCCGGTCGGCGGTGGTCGTCGGCGGGGGAAAGGTGGGGCTGCGCAAGCTCCACAGCCTTCTCGATGCCGGAGCCATTGTGACGCTGATCGCCCCGGACGAGCCGCGAGGAACCGTTCCCGACGAGGTGCGGATCATCGCCGAAGAGTACCAGCGGAAGCACCTGCGGGGCGCGTGGCTGGTTTTCGCCTGCACCGACGATCACGAACTTAATGCCCGCATCGCCGCGGATGCGAGGAAGATGGGCGCCCTGATCAACGCGGCAGATCAGCCGGCGGATTGCGATTTCTATCTCGCCGCCACGCATCGTGAGGGCGAGCTCCTGATCGCCGTCAGCACCACCGGCTCCTCGCCGGGCCTGGCCGGTAAACTCAAGCGGCAGATCGCGGCCGCCCTGCCGGAGCGAATCGGCGAGTACACGGCGCTGTTGAGGCAGCTGCGTCGGCACATACAGCAGGTGGAAGACGACCCGCAAGTCCGGATGACGGTGATGAAGCAACTCAGCAGAGACGAGAACTATCGACTGTTCCTGACCGCGGGGCCCGAGGCGGTGAAGGCACGGGCCGAGGAGCTTCTGAAGGGCTGACATGAGAATTGTTTGCGTGGGAACAAGTCACAAGACCGCCGGGCTTGAGTTGCGGGAGAAGCTCTACATCGACCCAGCCGAGCTGCCCGACGTACTGACGGAGCTGCGCCGTACATGGGCGGCTGCGGAGTTCTGCGTGCTGTCCACCTGCAATCGGACGGAGGTCTACACCGCCAGGCCCGTGCACGGGCACCCGAGAGAACAGCAGTTGCGTCAGTGGCTTACACGTCGGGCACACCTTCCCGCAGCCGACACTGAAGAAGTTCTCAAGACGCGAGTGGATGCCGACGCAGCCGCCCACCTGTTCTCGGTGGCGGCGGGCCTGGAAAGCCTCGTGCCCGGTGAGGACCAGATTGTCGCCCAGGTGAAAAACGCCTACGCGGTGGCCGACCAGGTGGGCGTCACCGGCCCGGGGCTGCACGAACTGTTCCAGACCGCTCTCCACGTAGCCAAGCGTGTCCGCACCGAGACAGCCGTCTCGGAAGGTAAGGTCTCGGTCGCGTCTGTCGCCATTGACGCGATGGCCGATTCCCTCGGCTCGCTGAACGGCAGGACCGTGTTGAGTGTCGGGGCAGGGAAGATGACCGACCTGATGCTTCAGCAGCTGGCGGAACTCGGGCCCCGCGAACTGATCGTGCTGAACCGTACTCCGGGCAAGGCTCGGCAGCTGGCGGACAGATGCAGCGGCACGCCCGGAAGGCTCGCGGCGCTGCAGATGCATCTGCCCCATGCCGATGCCGTCATCACCTGCACCGCTTCGGCCCAGCCGGTTCTTTCCGCCCGCGCGGTGGCCGAGGCGATGAAAACCCGCCGCCACCGCCCGTTGCTGATCATCGACATCGCCCTTCCGCGGGACGTAGAGCCCGGGGCGGGCGATCTGCCCGGAGTGACGCTCATCAACATTGACGACCTGCAGCGCACCGTCCGCAAGACGCTGAAAGCCCGGTCCGATCAACAGCCGCTTGCCGAAGAGTTGATCCGCCTGCACGTGAAGAAGCTCACCGAGCAGATGAACATCCGCGGCGTGACGCCGACCATTCGAGCGCTCTATCGGCGGATGCAGTCGGTGGCCGATGAACAACTGGACGAGGCGCTGCGGAAGCTGTCCACCCATGAAGACGTCGAGGAAGATGCACGGATCCTGCGACGGGCGCTGCACAGGACGATCCGGCGGATTCTGCATCCGGCGGCGGTGAACCTGCGCGAGGCGGCTGGGAGCGATACGGTGCGGGCCCACATCGCCGCGCTGAATGAATTGTTCGAACTGGACGATTGGCGGGAAAGGCCTCCGCAAAAGAAGCGTGAACAATAGGCTCACGTCCTCCGGAACTGCCTCTTGGCATTTCCGGAAGATGCCGTCCTGTCCGAAGCGCAGGCCCAGCGGGTCGCCCGTGTAGGTCAGCCCGCTCTTGACTGCGTTGCCTGAAGCGCCGGCACTCTCAGCGCGAGAGCATGTTGTCTCTGTTTCCAGCACTCCAAACGCCGTCTCGGTCCGCCCACAGGCGTTCTCAACTCAGCAGATCCGCCCGCTGGCTTTTTAGCAGGGTGCGGAGTTTCTCCAGTGCCTTCAGTTCGATCTGTCGGACCCGCTCTTTGGAGATGCCGAGACGCTGGCCGAGCTGGTCGAACGTCTTGGTGTTTCCGGCAGAGTCCAGACCATAGTGATCGATAAGGATCGTCCGCTCCCGCCCGCTGAGCTGGTTGAGAACGTTGTCGATACTTTCTCGCAGTTCCGGCTGATTCGCTTCGTTGGGATCGTAACTCCGCAGGCTGGCGGCGATATCGAGCACCTGGTCGTTCCCGGTGGCAAAGCGGTCAAGCTGATAGCGCTCGCGAGGGACAGACCGGGCATAGTTCCGCATGATCGCCCAGGATGCGTAGGTGCTGAACCGGAACCCGCGCGAGTAATCGAACTTCTCCACCGCCCGCATGAGTGAGATGTTCCCGTCGCTGATCAGTTCGTAGAGCGTCTGAGCCCCGCCGATGTGTTTCTTGGCGATGGACACCACCAGGCGGAGGTTCGCCCGGATAATGTGGTTCTTGACGTGATCGGCCTGCTGAAGGACGTGCTCGACCCTCTTCAGCTGACTGGTCCGAACATGGTTGACATCAATTTTCTCGCGCAATCGGTCGGCCCGGAACTTCAGGAAATTGTACATCCTGAACATTTCCCGTTCCGTTTCCGCGCTCATCAGCGGCACGTCGTAGAGGGCCTTGAAATACGGCGGCAGTTCGCCAGGAGCCTTGGGCAGAGGCTTCTTGTGGGGCATATCCACCGGATCGCAGGTAGGCACCTTCTCCTCATTCCTGCCGAGGATTTCCTCCGGGGCAGAGGGCAGTTCGAACATCTGGTTGTAGATGTATTCGATGGGCCTGCCCAGCAGTTGCCGCGCTCGCATCTCATTGATAATGCGGTAGATACTGCCCCGCGTGCGGCTATAGCGTTCGGCGAGCGTCTTGACCGAAACATTCCGCAGGAAGCACCGATAGATGACCTCTTTGTCACGGTCGTCCAACGGGCTGGACAGGTACGGAAAGATGGCCTGCCCGGGGTTTTCCTTGTCATATTTCCGGATGGTATAACGGATGGTCTCCACCGCTCTGCCGGACCGTCTGGCCAGTCTCTTGGCGACTTCCGAGAGGGAGCATCGGGTGAACCCAGCCATCCGCTTGGCGCGACGGATGATTTCATCCCGCTCCCGATCGCTCATCTGGGAGAACTTGATGGAGCGGGCGATCTGCTCGCGCCGGTTCTTGACGAACCATTGCACCGACTCCTCCAGGAAGGCGATGCGCTTCTTGCTGTCGGGGAACACGAGCCGGCGCGCGGGCAGACCTCTCCGTCGCCAGCGCTGGATGGTTTTGGTGGACACGTTGAATCGCTCGGACAGCGTTTTGATGTCGTAGACGTGGTCGTCGTAGTCGCTGGTCCGAATGCGGAGGCTGTCGCACAGATCGAGCATCAACTTCAGCAGGTCCGCCCGAAGGGACTTGCCCTTCAGGCTGGTGGCGATGGCGTCCTCTCCGGAAGGACGATAGCCCGTCAGGCGGAATACGACGAACTCGTAGGGGTATTCCTGCTTGGTATCGACCAGCCGAACAAGCGATTCGGCGGCATCCAGATAATCTTTCCGCAAGCGAAGCAGTCCGGCAGTGAGCTCCGCCGCCAGCTTCTCCATTCCCTTGTTCTTGTACTTCCTCATGACCGCAAGTCTCCTCCATTCAGAGACATCGGATTTTGCGGTTCCTGCCGAGAACACGTCCAGTATGACCGATACCCACGGCTTGAGCAACCATACACTGCGGCCGAGACCGCGGGACGTTTCCCGAATCCGATGTCACACCAGTTGGTCACACGATGGATCTGCGGGTACAGATCCACCGACTTCTATAGCAGACAGTTGTCGACATCCGGCGCAAACGGCGTAGCAACGCCCATGATATGCTGGTGAGCCGCCCCGTCTGATGCCTCCGTTCGGGGAAGAACTGATTCGACCCGTCGGCGCCGTCCGTGCCGCCGGATGGTGCTACGCGAGCAAACGCAACACCACAGCTTGTCTGACTTGTCGGCCGGGACTGCAGGCCCGCAGAGCAATGCGGCGCTTCCTGACCGAGTCATCTCGCCTGCTCCATACACCGCTGAACAGCGACGGGAGCAGACTAATGCACTGCAGAGCGGAAGTGAGATTCTACTCCATTCCCACAAGTGTCCTCTGCAGTTCCTTCACATCCTGAAGATATTCAGAATTGGCCTTGCCTTCAAGTGCCGATTCAAGTTTTGTTCTCGCCAAATCGATCGCGTCACTGCGAACCGTCTGGTCGGCGGCCATCTGTGCCTCCCCGATCTTTGCTGCAGCGATGTGGCCTTCAATCAACCAGCGGTTGGCCCGATCCACGCGTCCTTCGACGTTCAGATAGGCATCGGCGGCCTCGGTGAAGGCTTCCTCGGCACGGGCAGCGATGGCGGCCCGGTCGGCAACGTATCCTTCCAGCGTTTCCACCTGCGGAAAGTCTGCCGCGGCTACGGAACTGTCAAAGGAGGTTCGGGTCATTCCCACGATTTCCTGCAAGCGTCGATCGAAACGAAGCCGCTGGGCCCGCAGATTCCCCTCGGCCATGTAAATGTCGCCCAGCGAGGTCAGAACGCTGATGAGTTCGCGCTTCTGCAGTTCATTGTCAAAGGAGGTCTCTGTCTGTCCGCTCAGCATTTGCCGCGCCTGTTCGAGATTCTTGGCTGCGACTTCCAGAAGTTCCAGCGCCTTGTCCTCTGCTTCTTTGGCAGCGGTGGTACTTTGAGCAATGGTATCGAGAATCGTGCGGGCCTGTTCGGCTTTGTCCCTGTAGTTCTTGACGAGATCTTCGCGAAGAGCCTTCTCACGCTTCTTGCCCGCATCGCGTGCTTCCAGCGATTTGGCGGTGGCCTCTTTGCGGGCCTGCGCGGAGTTCAGGGCAGCCTGCTTTTCCTTCTGTTCACTTTCCAGGCCACCCAGTTCCATCTGGATTTCCCTGAGCCGGGACATGGTCTTGATGACCTGCTGATCGACGGCTTCGGCCTTGTCCAGCAACTCCTGCCCATTTTCTCCCTTGCTGAGGCGGGCTTCGATCTTGAAGTCGGCGGACTTGGCTTCCAGCGACTGGCGCCTTTCCTCCAGCGTGGTCTGTTCTTCCTCAAGTTGCTTAATTCGCCCGTCGATAACGGCAAGTTCGCCTTTGAGGGTCTCGACTTCTTCGGTGGTTTCGCTCAGCATCTGGCGAACCTGTTCGTCCGACATGCCGATCAGACGGTCATAGTACTTTGCTCGTTCGACGAGGGTTCCGACCGTAGCGGTCAGTTCACTGTATTCGTTCCCTGCCCGGAGAGCGGAGCGGTAGTTCTGCGCGGCGACGGTATCGTGGTAAGCCACCAGGGCTTTCTGGGCCGCGGCAAGCTGTGCCCGGGCGATGGCCTTCTGCAGATCATCGGCCTGCGGATAGGCTGCCAGCGCTTCGTCCAGCAGCTTGATGGCCTTGTTCAGGCTTTCTTCGGCGTTGGGATTCGGATCGTCCGGATCCACCGACGTGATTCGCTGGGCCACCTCTCTGCGGACCGTGCTGGTTTCCAGTTCTTCCGCATCGTAACCGATGTCAGAGGTGATGGGGCCCGGCTTGCCGTCGAAGCGCAGCGTGTATGTCTTCATCGACGTCAATGCGCTGCCGATGTGCCGTTGGGCGAGCTTCACCTGCTCCTGCAGGGCCTTGGTCTGCGACCGGCTCTCGGAATCGGAGCAGCCGCTCAGGAGGACAGAAGCGATCAGGCCAAACGTCACGAGGGACACGAGGAAGTACTTGCTCAGTCGCACGTCATATTCTCCTACCTAGTCTCGCCGCACATACCGGGAGCAAAGTACCTTTTATCAGTTTACAAGCCGGGTTTCAACAACTGCTTCAGGCGATTTCTTTCGACCGGGCTCCCGTCGATAAAGTCGGTGTAAATCACCTGCCCCACTGCTCCTGCCCGGTCGCCTCGCCCAACACGCGACAGATCCGCCGGGTCAGATCCTGCAGATTCCAGCCGCTGCCTTTGGGGCATGGAATGCAGGCCAGGAGCGTCTGTCCGTGAGACTCAAGGCTGAGTTCGTGGGGATAGTCGCTGCCGAACACTTTGGAAACGGTCTCGACCATCGCGTCATCTCCGCTGCAGACCCACCGCCCTTTGCCGCGGGCCCCTTCGCGGATTTCCAGCGGCGCGAATTCCAGATCATCTTCGTGCCACATCAGAACTTCAGGCACCGGCGTGTCTGCTTCGGCGGTGACCACGACGTAATGACGACTGATCCGGCGCGTACCGTGACCGAGTTCAAAACGGAAATCGAAGCTGCGAAGCTGACCGTAAGCATGCCGGCCGTGACAGACGTTATTGGCCTTGGGACTGTGTCCGCTGCGCATGAGAGCGAAGCGGCCGTAGCGTTGGGGCAGGTCGAAAGGATCCTTGCTGAAAAAGAGCATGCCCGACTGGTGGGCGGCACGGGTCATCCGGCGGGTGCGTCGCACCTGGGCGATGCCCATGGCCGTGAACCAGGTCGTCGCGCCCAGAAGCACGACGACCAGGATCAAGCCGAATGCTGCGACGAGCACGGAAGGGCTCCTTCAGCGGACGAAGGCGTCTACTCGCCCTCGTCGGGCTGCGTGTCGGCCGGCTGGGTATCCAGCGGCGGCAGATCGAAACCGCTCGTGTCGTGGATTTTCATCCCGAGCGGGGGTTCGTAGTCCAGCCGGTAGTTCGGATGGGGCGGTTTCTTGAGCCCGTCGATCCACTTGTACATGCGCTTGTAGGTGGCGCTTTTCTCGTTGCGGACCATCGGACGCATTTTCGTCTGTTCGGGATGCTTGTACATCGCCTGGCTGCGGGGCATCGCGAACTGCAGCAGGAGCGAACGGTCGGGGTTGTCGCGATCGATCATCAGGCGTCCCTTGTCGTCCTTGTACCCGTGCAGCAGAGCGTAGTTGGTGTACATGAGCCGATCGGGCGTGGCACCGGACGTGAAGAGCTTCAGGTTGCCGCGAGCCTTGCGGGCGCCGTGACAATCGGCGGCGGCACAATGCTGCTTTACCAGCGGCCAGATGCGCAGGCGGAAGTCGACCATGAACTGCGGGTCGCGCTGGATGAGAATGTCGTTCTTGATCGAGCTGTTGTCCCGGTCGATATGATCCAGGATGTACTGCATCTGACGCCACCTCGGAAACCCGCGGAATGTGGTTGCGAACCGCGAATCCTCGAAGTCGCCCCTGCCATCCATCATCTTGATGAACCGATCGACCACGTCATCACGGAACTTGACCTGAACGCGTTCGTTGTCGTCGACCTCTTCCAGGCGGATCCTGTAGATGTCGTCCTGCGAGACGACCCAGTCCTTGGGCAGCGCCCCTTCCCGGGCGGCAGGGCCGGATCCATTGCCGGTATCGCCGCCGTTGGTCGGCTCGCCGTTGTCCTTCTTCTGCTGCTCGGCCTTGATCAGGCGGGCCAACATCTGCGTGCGAAGGCTGTCCGGAGAGATCTTCTCCAAGGTGCGGGAAAGCTGCTTGGCCTCGTCGAGGAGGCCCTTGTTCAGCGCCCAGCGAGCCAGGTCATAGACCTGCCTGGCGTCCTTCTTGTCGATCTTGCCCAAGCGTTCCTCAAATTCATCCTTGGGCGACACGATCTTTTCCACCCCGGCTACATCGTCCTTGGACAGGACAATGGTCCCGACCTTGGTCTTAACTTCGTAGCCTTCCTTGGTTTCGGTGACTTCTCCGACGATCTCACGACCGTTTGTGAGCTTCAGCCGCTGCTGAGCAGCAACGACGACGCTGGAGAAGACCAGGCAACCGACGAGAATGGTGAGAGCGTTTCTGATCATGACAGATGACCTCATTCGCAACCTTGACTGCTGTATCAGACACAGCCGAGGCGGTGAGGATAGCCCGCTGACCGGAAAGAATTTCCCGGTGGGAACTACCGTGGAAAAGGTGGCGGTGGGATTCGAACCCACGAATAACGGATTTGCAATCCGTCGCCTTGGTCCGCTTGGCTACGCCACCATCAGGCGTTACGGCCTGTAGTATACTTCTTTCATCGGTTCGGTCAACGTCCGGCTTCACAATCGTCCGAAAATGCGTCCGAAGCAGCGGCCGGGAACTCCTCGCGATCCGGCCCCCGTGGACAAGCCGGATAGAACGCTCGGTCAGTTACACTCGGGCCAAGTCCTTGGCCTTCCTCTCGGCGGCCTTGAACTGGGCCAGCAGCCCGCCCATCTGCGGATCGGTCTCCTGCAACTGGTTGATACGCCGGATGAGCAACCTCAACTGACCCGGCCGATCCTTATTCGCCTTCAGGGCGAATTGGGCATAGTCCAACTGGGCCTCCCAGAACAGACGCACCACCGCAGCCCGGTCTTCCGGTGGGTAGTCCTGGAGATTAGCGCGCTCAACCAGCCGCAACCGACGCCGATGGTAGTCGGCCGCCTTCTGGAGGGCTTCTTCACCCTCCATGGAACTATACGCCAGCGCGAGCCCACGAATCGTGTTGGGGTCGACCGGATAGCTTTTACGGACCTCTACTTGCAGCCTATCATAGGCCTTTTTCAACCGCTCAACGACCTCGGCCAAAGCTTTCTGCCTGTCGTCGACCGTTTTGACCTCGGGGCTGTCGAGTCTTTCAATGGCTGCGGCTACCTCTTCGGTGTAGCTGATGTCCTCCGGATCGAAACCTCGTTCCATGAGGTACTTGTTGAGGTCGGCGAACCGTCCGAGGACGAATCTCCTATCGGAGCTGCCGCGGTCCAGGCGTTTTTTCTCGGTTTCGAAGAACTCGTCGACCTCGGCCTGGTACTGAGCCTTGAGCTGGTCCTGATACTTCTTGAGGCCCTGGAAGATTTCGAGGGCTTCATTGGGGCGGTCTGCTTCCAGCAACGCGTTGCCCTGCATTACGACCACGTCGTAATGCTCGGCGTAGATCGCCTCGTCCGGCAGGTCGCGTGCCTCGACATCGGCTTTGGCGTCCTGATAGGCCTGTTTGGCCAGTTGCGGCCACTGCTTTTGACGGGCGGCGAGTTCCTTCTCTGCTGCCTCCCTGACCTCGACCGAACTGGTGCGTTGAATGCGTGCCTTCAGTTCGGCGATATCCGCAGCCATCGTCTTGCCGATCAGGCGGGTCAGAGCGCGGGTCTTGTCTTTGCTGTACTGCTGGGTGAACTCGCGATACTTTTTCACCGCCTGGTCGATCCTGCCCTGGTCGAGGTCCCAGCGGATCGCCTTCTCGGCGGAGGCTTCCAGCACGTCGGTTCCGGGCCAGCGTTCTTCCAGCCCGGCCAGGATCGTACGGGCCGCCCGATCGTTCAGGAAACGGTGCCGGATGACCGCAGCATTGAACTCGGCCCGGGCACCCCAATTGAAGATGCTCTTCCCGCGCGCCTCGTTCGCGTCGGTTCGGGCCCGTTCGCGGGCATCGCGGGCGTATTTCCGGAAGCCTTCTGCCAGCGTCCGAGCCTCAGAGCGGATCTCTTCCTCCTTGGCGTCCGTATCATTGGAGGCCAGTTGCAGCCGTTCGTACCGCATCTCCAAGGCGCGGAAGCGGGACTCGATGGCCTCGGGCAGCTCGCTGGGAACCTTCTCAAACGCGGCAATGGAGGCTTGGACGCGTTCTTCGCGCTCCGGGCCGCTACTGGCCTCGGCAAGGTGGCGGTACTGCCATCCGAGGTCGTAGTACCACTTGTCGACCTCCGGCTTGCCGCCCCACCCGTCGGTGTAGATCGTCAGGGCTTCGATGAATTTCTCGCGCAGGTTCTGGGCCACCACGCCCTCCTGTGCACGGAGGTTGATCAGCTTGTTGTAGCTGATGGTCGCGAACTTTGCCGCTTGGGGTGCCCTGCCGGACTTGGGGTATTCGATGGCGATCTTCAAAAACGCGTCGGCCGCCTCGACGTTCTTGCCCATCTTGTTCTTCAGCATGGCCATTTCCCACAGGGCCATGGGCATCAGCTGAGCGGCAAGATCGTCGTCCGTCCGCCCCAGCGCCTCCTTAAGGAACCTTTCGGCCTTCGGGAACTTGCCCTCGCTATTGGCCCGGTTTGCTGCAGCCACCAGCACCAGCAGCGGAGCGTCCTCCACGTTTTCCACTTCGCCGTACTTCTGGGCCACGATGTTCATGAACGCGCTGATGATCTCGGGCTTCTCGGCGTAGCGATCGGCAAACGCCATCAACGCCAGGTCCGCCTTCTTCTGGTATTCCTTGCGCTTGTCGGCGCTGGCTTCGCCGGTGGCCCGCTTCTGCCAGAAGTAGTTCCCGAGCAGCGCCTCTTTCAGGTAGACCGCCACCAGGTCATCGTCTTTGTCGCTACCGGTCGCCTTCTTCATCGAGTCGATATTCTGCTTGATGACCGACTCGGCCTTGTCGAACTTGCCCCAGTCGACATACAGGCGAGGCAAC